>NZ_CANLDZ010000022.1:0-92057 GCF_947489545.1 uncultured Ruegeria sp.
ATCAATCCAGTGGATCGATTGCCTGACGAACGCGCAAAGCGCTGGAACGTAGGTTCAAATCCTACTCCCCGAAACCAAAACAACCGGTGCTACGCAAGAGAGCAAACAACGACGCCTGAAACGCGACGAATTCAGCGCTCTCTGATCCCGAATCTCCATCCAAATGAAAACCAACGCGCCTTCACCGTCAGCTAAAAACGTGAATGTCTCGTTCGAGCCCAAAGTGCATATTGTCTTTTTGCCCGTAGGCTGACAGGAATGGCAGTATGGAAGAACACCCTCCTTGGTTCTCAAAACCGGAAAACACTCATTCGGGAAGAATATTGGCGCTCGCTCACTGTGTCTTTCATATGCACTATCAAACAGAAAACCATCGCATCAAAGGACCCGTGAAGATCTTTGACAACAAGTGTGCAGGTGATCTTGAGAAAGTTGCTCATGTACTGAATTTTTCAGGATTTACTCGTTTCATAGACGACATCAATAGACGAAGTGTATTCATTTGCGATCCGTCCGATTTTGAACTTCAGTCCAGAAGCGAAAGCGCATGCAACGTAGAACCAGAGTTGGTATCGGAGGCCATAAAATGGTTGGCTGAAGGCAATTTTCGCTCAAGTGATGAAGTTGAGTATTTGGCCCAAAACCTTCGCTGATTGCGACTTAGATGCCGACAGCTTTGTCCCGCTTTGCGTCAGTTCGGCCAGTCTCTGATATTGCGCGCGTGGCGAACGGCGGGTTCAACGGGCTGCGTCGAAGCTTCACTGACTGGCAGCCATCGGCAGGTAAGTGCCGTCTTTGAACGAGCTCGGCTGGCTGCATTGGCCCGGTTTTGCGCCGCCGCCGAGGTTCGGTATACGCCCCAAAAACCTGATGCTGCGCATTGCTCAAAAGGGCAGTTTCCGGAGGAGCCGTTGCACTGGTTGTGCACGAGGCAATTAAGAAGGCCGAATGGTAAAGCGCTGCCATCTACAGCCGTTCAGCTGAAGAGCAAATGACCGAAACAATGTCCGCGCATCACAGCCTCAACACGCCTTCCAACCAGCGCTCATACATCAAATCCCGATGCCCAAGCAATTCCCTTGCGGTTTCGAGCGTTTCGTCATCCACTTCAGAAAATGCCGCCCGCGTGGTTGCGCGCATGGCGCATACCTCATCTGGCAATGGTTGTAACAAACCGGCAAAGGTCGCGACATATATGTCCACTGCGGTTACCCCAAAATCAAAAATGTAGTCCGACCCCTTCGCCCGTTGTGATGCCAATCGCTCTGCGAACATGGCCAATATCTCGATAACTCGAATGCGCGCGGCCGCACCAACCTGCTCCGAGTAGCCGTACTTCTGAGCCAAGTATTGCGCGACAGGCTCGGAAAACCCTCCTTCACCCTTCAGCCCAAGATGGGTCAACCAGAGACGTCGAGACCAACCAAGGCCACCCTCACCGCAGAGTTCATGTGCAAGACTGAATGCCAGATTACGATCGTCCGAGTTGGGAGGAAGCAGACTCGGCATAGGTATCAGACGTTCGGCAAGTAACAGGATATCTTTCCACCCTGATCGGGGTGGTTCCTCCTCGTAAACAACAGCCGGGGCAGACCCACTACCGAACCGCTCCACGAGATCCTTGTTCGTTGGATCAAGCCTGACGGCAGACCAATCGAGTCCCTTTAGGTGGAGTATCCCTTTCGCCGCTTCGCCCCATGGGCTGGGCACGCCACTAACGACGGTCATTCTGAGGCCACCTGTCGCGTCAGTGTCTTCAAAAGGTATGTAATCCCATGCCATGAGAAGATCCTTCACTTAAACGCCTAGGTTCTACCTCATAAGCATGAGTTCAAGAACAAGAATGCACCAAATAGAGTGTGTCGATGCTAATCACGTCAGGTCTGGCATTTTCTAGAGCTACCGCACGGCACGATTGAAGCTTGGCTTGGCAAACGTCAAAAAGAAAGCCGCCATAGCGGCAGATGCAGCGAATTCACAGTTCGTCCGCAGTGTGTGAGTTCGACCAGCGCCGAATTTTGCGCCTGCAGCGAATGTCCGGAAAGAGGGTTGCAAACGCAGCATGGCAACAGCATGCCGAATGTCTCTTATGGGCCGTTTTCACACATCTCGATAAACTGACTTGTCGGCAGCTTTGTCCGCCTCGCGCCAGTTCAAGCGGCGTGCAGCAAAAATCGTGCCTTACCAGACCGGCCTTTAGTGTAGATCGCGGCGAAGGCGTCAGGAGAGCCCAAATTGTAAAACGCTGCACGGCGCATGAACGACTGCTTTGGGTATATTGAACGGTGTCACATCCAGTCGTCGTAGACCAGGCCCTCATAGACGCCCGCCACTGCACCCGAAAAACCAGCATTATAATCCGTTGCAACTTCGTTTGAGACGTAGTTGCTGCGCACATCGTTATAATCACCATTCCGGGCGGGGCCGCCGACCAGCGCCCCATGGAGGATGTAGGCGTTGGGCTCGGGGTCCTCCACATGCGTTTTGCCTGATGCGCTGCGATGATGCGGGTTCAGGGGGAAATCTTCGCCGAAGCCAACCACAAAGCTCTGTTCATCCGGATTGTCGCCCATCATGAAATCTATTTGATCAGAGGCGAAATCCAGCAAATCCTCTACCCGCTTCGCATTGTCATCGGGATCAGCCTCAGCCAGATGTTTCGCGTGAACCGTGGCCAGAAGTGATGTATTGGCTGCATAGCGGTTAGCCCCCCATTGATCGACCCAGGCCAGGCCATCGTTGGTGTCGGTCCCAGGCGTGGTCGCGATGTCCTCCATCCAGTAATCCAGATGCCGGTTCAGATCATCAATATACTGTGCATCCCCCGTTTGCTGCGCCAGCAAAAGCGTGGTGCCGTTACTCATGTTGTCCCAGCCATAGGCAAAACGGGTGTTCGGCTCCACATAGTAGTCGATGGATTTCTGCAGATAGGCCTCGTCTCCGGTGGCCTGGTAAAGCCAGTTTGCAGACCATGACAACTCGTCCTCATAGCCGCTCCAGGAATAATAGAATTGTGCGGCATCAGTCACGGTGTCCGTGTATTTTCCCAAATACATCTCGGAGAATTCGAACAGCTGAACGGCATTTTCGAGCAACTCGTCGGCGTAGACCGTATCGCCTTGCGCGCGGAAGAACATGGATGCAGAGGCCATGGCGGCGGCCGTTTGGGCGGTAACCTCTGTTCCGGGGTTTTCAGCATCAAGGGAATAGACTGGACGATCCATCAGCATGTCCTCCGGGGCGCCCCAAAAGGCGTGGTCGTCGTTGCCGTCCCCCACCTGGGCATGGAACACGTCATCCGATAGATCCGCCGTGCCTTTGTCGTCATAAGCATTCAGGAAATAGTCATTGAGCTGGCGCAGATGGTCACTTAACGCGTCATAGGCGCCCGTGCCTATGTATCCGTCCTCAAACTCGAGCCCACCCCAGGCAAGGGTCGTTGCGGTGCCAGCCATCGGCAAACCGAACTTCATATGGTCGCCCGCGTCAAACATGCCGCCAGACAAATCGCGTCCGACATCCGAACCGTCATCAAGCGTTGAATCCCAACGCCACGAAATCGGGTGATCGTCAGGCAGATCGCCCGCATAATTGGCATAGTAAAACTGCATGGATTTGTTCAGAACGGCGTCGTAGTCGGCTGCACCAAAGGGCTCACCGTCGTCTCCACCAAGCGGAAGCGTAACGCCGTCATCATCCGTGGTCGGTATCCCGCCTGCAGGCTCTGCGCCTTCAGGCACGGTTATCGTGCTGCCATCTTCCATGTTCGCCTGAAAAACGAGGCTTCCCAGTTCCGAGGTTTCTCCGCCCGCAGCCGAAAAGCCGAAAGTGATTGATTCACCGGGGGCGATATTGGTCGTCCAACCCCTGGCCTCAAGGTTGGCCATGTTGCCATGAATAGTTAGATCACCACCCCATGCGCCACGGATCGCATACCCAGTGGTGTCAAAACCCAAAGACCAGTTCTCTATGGTCTGGTCGGTTGTGTTTGTGATCGTGATCTCACCCAGGAACCCGTCTTGCCAGCGATCGGCGAACTCGAAACTGATCATTGAGGATTTCCCGCCTGATTCTGTTGTTGCCACTTCACTTCGTTCGTTGCTGTCCGCGTCGGGCAGGGGCTAGGCGTCATGCTTGAGTGATGCTCTGTCATACAAATCGCCTCTAGGAGTCGCGTCACCAGTTGGATCGTGTATGTCTGCAACGTCGGTGCTTTGCGACCATAAATGTTGCTCTTGAAGTCGTTGCGCAAAAAGCTGCTGCCCAGACTGATCATCTCCTCCCGAGCGGCCGAGTTTTTGGGCTGAACTTCAGGCTGGAGCTCAGACCAACGCGATCCAATACCAAAGCCGACATCGGCCGCAACATCCAGAACGGCAGAATAGTCCCGCAGTGTGCGAGTTCATCGGTCGCTCAACAACGCACGCGCAGCGAAAGTCCGGAATGACGGGTCGCGCCGCAGCATCGGTTACTATAGTTGGACGGCAGCATTGGGCCGTCATGGCCTTCCAGTCGGCACCGGTCAATAGCGAATTAATACTTGTTCTACCGTTGGATGTTTTCAAGATAGAACAGAAGTCCGGCGAGCTCTCTTGGTGTCGGGGTTAATACACCCTCTATTTCAACTGGGACAAGGTCTTCTGCCATTGCACCGCCGAACTCAGGCATCACTCTGGAGAGGTGGCTGTTTTGAGGATCGCCATAGATGTAGCTCAAAGCAAGTGCTTGCGGAAAACTTCCGCCATTTCTCTTGCTTAGTGTGGTCAGATCCGGCGGCGCAACAAGCAAACCGGCAGCTTCTGGACCATTCCCTCGAGTCTCGACGCCGTGACAAGACGAACAATTGGCCAAAAAAACGCTTCTCCGTCAGCGCGGGTAGGCATCACGTTATCGTCCCGGACGAATTCTGAGCATGATGCAACAAGCATTGTGACAAGCCATGTCAAAGCGAAACGACGAGTACTGATCATACTCCTCTCCTTCTCCAGTGGGATTAACGTACAAATCACTCCTCGGGCATTAATGCGAATTTCCTTGAATGGATCAAAATAGCCGAAACACCGGTTTTTTTCGCACCCAACGCTGCGATGAGTTCTTTGGACCTTACCTGGAGTCTGCGCAGATGTGTCACGTGAAACGACATGCACTCAGTTTGCCTTTTTGCGTGCTTTCGGATGTAGAGCAGCGCCAAGGATGTGATCTGATCGGTGTACTACGTGATTTGCCTGCCCAACAATTAATGGGTCCGGAGCCCCGACGACCCCGAGGTCTTTTCCGGGGTACTCCAAAGTAGACAAAAAGTGACGCATGCAATTCAGTCGAGCCCGTTTTTTGTCGTTGGACTTGACGATTGTCCACGGAGCATCTGCTGTGTCTGTGTAGAAGAACATCGCTTCTTTTGCTTCGGTGTAGTCGTCCCACTTGTTGAGGCTGGCCTTGTCGATGGGAGACAGTTTCCATTGTTTCAAGGGATCTGTCTCACGGCTTTTGAACCGGTTCTTCTGCTCTGGCTGTGTGACCGAGAACCAGTACTTGTAAAGCCGAATGCCAGACCGCACGAGCATGCGTTCCAGTTCAGGGGTTTGTCTCATGAATTCCAGATATTCGTTGGGGTCACAAAACCCCATTACCCGCTCAACACCTGCTCGGTTGTACCAGGACCGATCAAAGAAAACCATTTCACCGGAGGTGGGCAGCTCCTGAACGTAGCGCTGGAAGTACCACTGTCCGCGCTCTTCATCGGTCGGCTTGTTCAATGCGACGACTCGGGCCGCTCGCGGATTCAAATGCTCCATAAACCGTTTTATCGTGCCGCCTTTACCAGCCGCATCACGTCCTTCAAAGAGTAGTGCGAATTTCTGTCCGGTCTGCTGTGCCCAAATCTGAGCTTTGAGCAGTTCCGCCTGGAGCTTGGCTTTTTCGGCCTCGTACAAGCGTCGGGACATTTTTCGTCGATAAGGGTATTCGCCGCTTTCGAACGCGTGGCGAACCCTTTCAGGGCTCGGAATCGATTGCATCTCATTCGCAACCAGCTTCGCTCCGTCTGAAGCCGCCGATTTGTTTGTCTCTTGTGCAACGTTGTTGGCTATTGCCATTCCCATGCTTTCATCTCCTGTCCCTATACTTGCGAGGGCACTAGCAGATCCTGGTTTTCAGCGCTTTGATCGGTGTCAACGAACCGTTAAAAATCACATTTTCTTGAGGGCTATGTGTCAGCGGGACGGTATTCTGCCGCCCAGAAACGGCTAACACATAGGCGTAGAATGTTAGAGGATAAAGCTGCGTCAGTCCGCCCGCGCGCGAAACACTCTAATGATGGCGGCGCAGACGGCCATTGTGGACATTGCCGCCAACCATAAGGTGAGATCCGGCGTCTGGACCACGATGCTTCGAAGCGAAAGACCGATAGCCCAAGGCAAAGCAAGAACGACCGCGAGCACCATTACAATATCGGCGGCTGCACTTCGAAGCGGACGGCGCGCTGGGTCCCGCCCCATCACAATGCGCACAAAGGTGACTGACTGGTGGAGTAACACAAGACCCAACCCGCTCCAGAACAATATCAGCCAGGTCCGATAACCGAACTTTGGTAGTCCGAGAGGCCCTCCGGCCAAGTGAAGGGCAATATCGTTGGCGAGCCGATGGCTGGTTGGTTGGAACGGCAGTGGTAACACCGAGGACGCGTTTGTCAGCACCACGACAGCTGCGTCCTGCTCGGGAAGAAGGATCATCTTTCCCCGAAAGCCGGGCAGGACGCCGCCATGCTGGACCGTTCGAACTCCGGCCAGATCTGCGTTTCGCCAACCCAACCCGTAGGTGAAGCCGTCGCCCTGGGCCGTCCCGTCGTGCATCTCAGCAAGACCTGCTGCGCTGAGGACTGTCTCCTCGCCCCACGTTCCATCACCCAACTGGAACTGGAGAAACTTCGCCATATGCGAGACACTTACTGTTATCCCCGACGTGGCCAGACGCCCGGGTTCGAGTGGGTGATCAGCAGGCCTGGGCCAGACGAACCAATATTGGTGGCCCGTGGATCGACATTCTTCGTGTCGCGCTCGACTTTGTTCGATGCCGAGCGGGGTGAATACCTGATCCGCCAGAAGTATGTCGAATGATGTGCCGCTGACCGTTTCCAACATGCGTGCCGCGAGAAGATAATTGGCACTCGAATACGCATGGCGCGCCGCGGATGGGTCATTCAATTCTACATCCGCAAGAACCTCAACGCGATGTGCGAGCGATGTATCCGGCGGCAAGTCCGGCGTTCGGGTTGGTACACCACTCGTGTGTGTCAGCAACTTACGCAGAGTAATGTCGTGCCAGACGGAACCGCCCATGTCTGACAGTTCGGACAGTGTTGCACCGACAGGACTGTCGAGCGCCAAGCGTCCCGCTTCGATCAGACGCGTCGCAACCAATGCAGTGAAGGCCTTGCTCATTGATCCGATCACAAAGCACGTGTCTTCGTGAACGGGCCGACCACGCCCATCTTCACCAAAACCCTGCAAGAACAGAACCTGCGACCGCCGGACAATAGCGATGGCGGCGCCCGGTACGCGATCACGTTCAAGCGTTCGACGGACATGTTCTTCGATGGCATCAAGGTCGGGATCTGGTACCTGAGCAAATGCGGATACGCTAGAGAACACGAAAAGCAGAATCGTTGTCAGGCGTGCGATGTTTGCGTGAAGAAAAACGCCCATAAAGACACTGAGTAAACGCGAGAACAATCGAACACCCTACCTGAAAGAATAAGGGCAAGTTTGCAGCAAAGGTGGTTTGTCAGCCAGTGGCAATCATTCTGCTGAGCAGAAAATAGGAAATGTTCGGTCAATGCGCACATCTCCCGCGGTCCCGACCTCCAAGCTGATTGCGATTTTGCGGTTGCAGCTAAAGTCCTGAGTCCGCGCTGCGACCGCAGCATTAAAGACTGTGCTCAAGGTCGGCTCTGGGCCGCGAATGACTTCACCGATTCAATTGAAGGGCCGACTCCTTTGTGGCTCACAAGTCAGTTCAAAGCTCATGTAAGCAGTGCCAACTAGAGCGGGAGGGCCTCTTCTGTCGACACTTCATGTATACTGTTCGGTTAATAACGCTGATCACCGTTGTTTCAAATTTTTCGCAAGTATGCCCAAGAGACGTACCCCTTGAGCCCACGTGCGCGCTCCAAGGAAACACGGCACCATCGGGTGCTACCGGTTTGCTCGCAACTGTGAACTCGTACGGCGGTTCCATTTGGCAGACCAACGATCACAATGTAGCCTGTTCCAGGCCCACCACGCATTTTCAGCATGTCACCGTCTTCGACGCCAAATACCTCGTATCGTCCGAGCGAGGCGGCGGCTGCCGGTTCGATGTTCATGATGCCCACCAGGAACAATGCCGCTAGGGGAAAGAAGATTGCATTGCGCATCGCGATGTCCTGCTTGTTGCCTCAACTACAATCGTAGCAATTCAGGTCACAAAGATGAACAACTCCAAGACAGAAATATGAGAATTCCCAAAGCTTCAAGGCATGATTGTCCCGTCAAATGATTTCCGCAAATGAAAATGTAGTGCGGCGCGATCCCGACGATAGACAAGATATGGTAAGTCTACTCCATGTTTTGGCCAATGACCAAAACAGTGCTTATCCTTCCCGGAACAGCGCTGATTTACATCCCAGTTTTGATCCAGCGGTTCAGCGAACGCTGGCGATTTGGCGTAAGTGTCGGGACTCGTCTCCATTACACTGTGGCGGCGATGTTGGCTGTCCCCGCGCTTGTTTTTGCTGCCAACACGATGAAGCTGTTTGCTCATGATGGGCATGGAACTCCTGCACCGTGGGATCCACCTCAAAAATTTGTGATCAGTGGACCTTATCGTTTCGTACGCAATCCCATGCTTTCATCGGTCATCCTAATGATATTGGCTGAAGCCGTGGCGCTGAACAGCCCGCTCCTGATTAGCTGGGCGTTAGTGTTTTTTCTCCTCAATACGGTATGCTTCATATTCGTAGAAGAGCCGGAGTTGAAACGACGCTTTGGCGAGGAGTACCTACGGCACAAGGCGGCGGTGCTAAGATGGGTTCCAATGTTGCGGCCGTACGAACCCTCAGGCGCCAACGGCAGTTGAGCTACAAGTTTTTTGGAGTGTGTGAATTCACAGGAGACCAGATACTACGTGGTAGGGAAGTTCCGGTCTGGCAAAAGCTGCGCCGCCGCGCTGGGTTGAATGGTGAATGTCTCTTATGGGGCCGCAGAGCAGACCCTGATGCCGTCTGAACCGGCCTGATGGCCTACTGAAACCGTCATATGACCGCTTCGAGCCCTACCGGAATCTTGCGGTGCCACACCAAAAGCGGCCGATAGATGGTTTTGACGTCCTAGTTGCTAGAGTTGATCAGGGTCAATGAACTTCGAGATCAGCGGATACACAATCCTAGCGAACCATTTAGCAAAAGGAGTTCAAAGATGGTCGAGAAATCTCACACCAGTGGCTTTTGGCCCTCAATCTATGATCCCTTCCGGCAGATGGGCCAGCGCGTAGCAGAGTGGTTGGCTCCAGCTTCTGAAGCTGCCGGGAATGACAATGCGTACCGAATTGCCGTCGAACTGCCAGGCGTAGAAGAAAAGGACATCCACCTAAGCATTGAAGACGGGGTGGTTTCGCTTACGGGCGAGAAGCGGACGGAGCGTGAAGAAAAGGGCGAGACCTGGTTCTTTTCCGAGCGGCAATATGGATCTTTCAGCCGCTCTTTCCGTCTGCCACCCGACGCCGAGGGAGATAAGGTCGACGCTCATATAAAGGATGGTGTTCTGACAATTACTATCCCAAAGACAAAGCCCAAGAAGTCGGATGCCACTAAAGTGGAGATCCGCAAGGGTTAGTGGTCGGCAAGAAAAGCGAAACTGTTTTATATACTGAAATGATAGGTTCCCACCAAACAGGCTGGGGTCGCTTGTCTATAACGGCGGCCGCGCTCGCACTGCCGCCGCTGATCGCGTCGCGACAGACTGCAAGCCTTAACGAAAGCGTCGGACGTCCGCTCAGGAGCCCTTACCAGCCATTGCCGAGTGACTTTGCCGCTGCGGGTGCATTCAGCAGGTCCAGCCTAAAGCGGACATTGGATTTGAGCCGCACTTGGCAGGTTAGCGGAAAAACCTGCCAGCTTGGATGATCGTCTTTTTACTAGCGTAAAACTGCTGGTTGTTTTCCAATAGACCCAAGAAAAGTTGCACGCCAACAACGCTGCCATACTCTCGGAACTGAAATTGTCTGAGAAAGAGACTGAAGACTTAACTGCGTTTATGAGGACGCTGTCCTGTACACAGTCACCCGAAGTTCAAACTTATGGCTTCATTCCTGCAGATCAGGTCAGAAAAACAACCTCTGTTCGCTACAACTTACGTGAGAATATCTGCAGCATGTCCGAAGGGAACACAAAAATCCATCGAGATGTCCAAGACTCACTCCCCAAAAACAAAGAGTGAATGGCGTGACTTACCTTCCAAAGTTTTTTTTTTGGCTGCAAATGCATCTGCCCTTTAAAAGAGTTTGTTCCAAGTAGTTTCGAAATGTCCGCACAACACCGGTTGTCTAAATTTTTTTGTTTTCAATACAGTTAGGCGCTGTATCTTGAGCGGCAACGACCAGCGTTGGGACGCGGGAGATTTCACAATGGAATTGATTACAGAACAGCTGCGCGCTTTCCCGATCATGGCACTGTTTCTTTGTCTGGGTCTGGGATACGGCGTCGGAAAGTTTCGGGTCGGCAAGTTCGAACTGGGGGGCATCGCTGGCACATTGTTGGTGGCGGTCTTCATTGGCCAGATCGGGGGTATCAACCTTAGCACCGATGTTCAGAATGTTTTCTTTTCCCTCTTCATATTCATGGTCGGCTACAATGGCGGGCCTCAATTTTTTGCGGCCCTGAACCGAACTGCGCTGACCAAGTTACTTGCCGCGTTTATGATGACACTCTGGGGGTTGTTTTTTGTTATAGTCGTTGCCCGGTTGGCCGGCTTGGATAAAGGGCTGGCGGCTGGGTTGGCGGCTGGAGGCCTGACACAATCTGCAATCATTGGTACCGCTGGAAATGCCATCGATCTGCTTGGGCTGGCCGCAGACGAGGCGGAAAAGTTGAAAACCAATATCGCCGTAGGATACTCGGTTACTTATATCTTCGGCTCAATCGGCCCAATATTGGCAGTTAGTGTCATTCCAATTATTATGCGTGTCGACCTGCGGCAAGAAGCGATTAAGCTGGCTCAGAAACTCAGCGGCGGCGGTCGCAAACTAGAGGAAGGTGAGTTCCTTCCTATGAACCGGTTTGACGCCCGAGCCTATCAGGTAAATGGCGATGCAACCATTGCTGGAAAATGCGTCAAAGACATCGAAAGCGGCTATGATGGCGATCTGATCGTCGAACGGTTACTCCACGATGGCGCTCCCGTGGATCCGATTCCTGAAACAGTAGTCAATGCCGGAGATGTTGTGGTCGTCTCCGGGCTCGTCGCGACTTTGACTCAGTTCGAGGGTAGCGCCAGTGGGGAAATCGGAGAGTATCCTCCTGAACTGACAGTTGTAGAGGAACGTCGTAACGTAGTGGTCACCAACCGCAGACTGACTGGTAAAACGTTGGCGGAATTGCGCGAGGCTCTGACCGCGGATCAGAGGCGCGGTGTTCACATCTCAAAGATCACCCGCATGGGCCATGATGTCCCCGTCCTGCACAACACTGAGATCCACGCAGGTGACGAGGTCAGCATTGTCGGTCACAAGGACGACCTGAACCGAGTTGCGAAAGTTGCGGGCTACGTTCCGCCCTCGGCCTCGGTCACCAATTTCATTGCATTGGGGATCGGCGTGGCCATCGGCTATCTGATAGGAGAGATCAGTTTTGTCATCGCGGGAACGAAGGTGGCTTTGGGGTCCGGCCTCGGTTGCCTTGTTACAGGATTGATCATCGGCTATTTGCGCATCCGGCGACCCAAGATCGGCGGTATTAACCGTGGGGCCGCGAATTTCCTTCAGAGCTTTGGTTTAGCTGTGTTTGTTGGTGTCGTTGGCCTCAATGCAGGCAAACCTGCACTAGAGGCAATTCAGGAATATGGGATCACGCTGCTGCTTTTGGGTGTAGTGGTTACATTGATGCCTATGATCGTGCAGTTCCCGATCAACTATTTCGCTCTGCGCATAAAAAACCCGGTTGAGGCCTGTGCGGTTGTGACCGGATCACGCTCGGGCAATCCTGGTTTTGCGACACTGTTGGAAAAAGCCGGGAACTCGACACCCACACCAGCCTTCACCATGACCTATGCCGTGGCCAACATCTTTCTGACGCTTTGGGGGCCGCTGGTTGTTGCTTTTGTTCCGTGAGTCAAACCGGAAATGGGCGCGACAACCGGGGTCCTAACTTGGAAGGGTGGTATCAGCGTTTGTGCCAATCATCACGCTGATCCGTTCCTCTTTGCTATTGCTAGATCTCAACCGTGCAACGGCAGTCCTTTCGAGGCACGGTAGGCCTGCACGTAGCCAGTGGCCACCGCGCGCACTGCAATTCCGATCTGGCGGTAAGCACTATCATCCAAATTGGCGAACGAGACCCGCGCCGACCAGTTAGGCGCGTCAAAGCC
Organism: uncultured Ruegeria sp.; assembly: GCF_947489545.1. Taxonomy (NCBI): domain Bacteria; kingdom Pseudomonadati; phylum Pseudomonadota; class Alphaproteobacteria; order Rhodobacterales; family Roseobacteraceae; genus Ruegeria; species uncultured Ruegeria sp. The sequence goes on from NZ_CANLDZ010000022.1 coordinate 12,618, forward strand.
CGATCCATTCAGCAAAACGATCCCGTGATCCTGAGCCAGTTTGAAGGATATATCTAGCGGGTGAACATTCTCCTTGATCCATTCGACGACCTCTTCGCCCACGTATTTACGAAGCCAGAATTCGAAGTCGATGATACCGTAGTACTTGTCGAACAGCGGGTTATCGGGAACTTCGATGCCCATCCCTTCGACCAATTCGTCAAAGCGATGTTTCAGAATACCCCAGCAGAATTTCTGATAGGTTTTCTCTTCGTCCATAAGCTCGACCAGTGAAAACAAAGTCATCATCACCTGCTGCGGCAGTGACAGACCTGCGGTGTGGTTCAGTGCAACATCGCGGCTGTCGGCGACGATCCGGTCAATGAACTTGAACGAGGATGGATCAGGCGTCAACGTTTCGTACCGTGCGTTGACGACGGCCTTGGTTTCGTCCGGAGCTTCCGCAATCATCTTGTCGAAGATGTTGTTCTCGGCCACCAAAATCGCGCCCAAACGCCATCCAGTGCAACCAAAATACTTGGAGTAGGAATAGACCCCGATGGTGTTCTCAGGCAGATGCCCCAAGATAGACTGAAAATTTGGAACGAAGGTCCCGTAAACATCGTCAGTCAAAATGATCAGGTCCGGGCGGCGGTTCTTTACGAACTCGACAAGCCGAGTCGAGACTTCGGGGCTGATAGCTACTGAAGACGGGTTGCCCGGGTTGACCAGAAATAGTGCTTTGACTTTCGGGTCGGACAAAATTTCGAAATCATCGTCGTTCAGTTGAAAGTGGTCCTCTTCTTTCGAAGATACATCCACGGTGTTAAGCCCATAGTCTTCAAGTACCGGCATTTCCAGATAGGGCGTGAAAATCGGTGTGCCCAACGCAATGGTGTCGCCGGCATTCAGCAACCGCTGGTTCTTGAGTGCCTTGAAAATATAACACATCGCAGCGGTTCCACCCTCAACTGGGTAGATATCGAACTCCGCATCCGGTCGGTGCCCCGCGCACATCGCCCACATAACGTATTCGTGGACAATCGCCTCGTTGTGCTCCATGCACCGGTCGGGCATCGGGTAGTGGTCGCCAACAATACCGTCGGTCAACTCGAGCACGAAATCGTCCGGTGTAAAACCAAATTTTTTAATCGCAAAATCCACTACGGCCACCAAAGTTTCCGCACCTGCAGGGCCGTTTCTTTCGACCGATTTGGCACAATATGCTTTTAGCCGGTCATAACAGCCTGGCCCTTGGGGCATCCCAGCCAGGCCGACCTGCGGCTCATTCCGATGGCGCTGTGCTTCTGTCATAGCGAACTGCCCTAAAAGGAAAAATGCCTCCCGCGCTTTGGTGGCGATCCAGTTAGGGTTCCCTCGACCGGCATTAAGGTATGGCAGAGCCATCTGCCGCGCCTCTTTTTGCGCCAACTTGATAAGTTCGTCTTTGATTTGGAAAGGACTTAGGTTTTCAAATTTATGCAGGTTGAGCGATTCTGGCATGACATCAAATCCTTGCGTTAAAACAGATGACGTAGTTTAGCGGATCGCATGCAAGGCAATGTGTCAATGAAAACAACACTATTCGAAGGGAACGGCGTAAAACCGAGGATTACGAGTCTTCGTTACAAGCCTTAGCTACAACCATTTTGCAAGGCATACAGAGTGATTGAAATTGCGCCGAGGCTTTAGGCTCGAAGCTGACATCCACGAAAATTTGCAAAGTTCGCTATTCTGCGTAAAACGGACGTTCTTGGCTACTGGTACTGCGCATGCAGCGAAAGTCCGGAAGGTGGCCAGCTAATCCGTGCCTTGCCTAGCAAATTGCAGGCGCGGCGAAAGTCTGTTTTGTCCGCCTTCCAGACCTTGCAACCGCCAAAGCTGGATCTATGACCCACCGAAAGCATCAGATGACCGCTTCGAACCCATTTGACATATGCTGCGCATCGCGCCAACAACCGCTTTATCCCGGCTTCTAGGCTGCTTCCTTGGCACCTTGCCAACAGATACCTTCAAGTTTGCATGCTTTCACGAGTATTCAACTGTATGGGGAACTCAGTTTTCTGCCCGGCACATTTCTAAAATGTTCCTTATCGAATATCGAGCCAACTCCGGCGGGTTATGTCGAGAACTTTACAAAATTATCGTGTAAATATAATAAGTAAATATAGAAATGGTAGTTTTTTAGACTGAAATTCCAATAATCTGTTGAGAAGTTTACAAAATTATATTTTAAAATTAGATAGTTATTGTGGAATTTTTCTGGGTGTCTCCATACTCAATTTGCACGAATGTGCTTTTCCATCATCTGGAAGAGGAGCCAGGCGGTGGAAAGTGAAAATGGGAGGAATCTATGACTAACAAAAACGTCACACGCCGCGGCGTGTTGAAGTCTGGTGCCGTCGCAAGTACCGGATTAGCCCTACCTACTATCTTTACAGCTTCATCTGCCGCAGCTTACACGAATGAGCCGACAGGCTCTTCGGTTGTTTTGGGTTTTAACGTACCTCAAACCGGACCTTACGCTGAAGAAGGCAATGATGAGTTGCTCGCTCAGCAATTAGCCGTCGAACACCTGAACGGTGAAGGCGATGGCGGTTGCATGAATACCTTCTCTTCGAAGGTTCTCAAGGGCAATGGTATCCTTGGCAAGAAAGTCGAATTCGTTACTGGCGATACCCAGACCAAGTCGGACGCTGCTCGTGCGTCGGCCAAATCCATGATCGAAAAAGACGGGGCGATCATGATCAACGGAGGATCGTCCTCGGGTGTGGCTGTTGCTGTTCAAGGCCTTTGCCAAGAAGCTGGCGTAATCTTCATGGCTGGTCTGACCCACGCGAATGACACCACGGGCAAAGACAAGAAAGCCAATGGTTTCCGCCATTTCTTCAACGCCTACATGTCGGGCGCCGCGCTGGCGCCAGTACTTGCAGCTGAGATGGGTAAAGAACGTCGTGCGTATCATCTGACGGCCGACTACAATTGGGGCTGGACCCAGGAAGAGTCGATTGTTGCATCTACGGAAGCCATGGGATGGGAAACGGTTAACACGGTCAAAACACCGCTCGCATCGACGGACTTCTCGTCCTACATCACGCCGGTTTTGAACTCAGGTGCTGATGTTCTGGTTCTGAACCATTACGGCGGGAACATGGTGAACTCACTGACCAACGCCATTCAGTTCGGGCTGCTCGACAAAGTCGCGAATGGCAAGGACTTCAAGATCGTTGTGCCATTGTACTCGGAGTTGATGGCCGCTGGCGCGGGCGAGAACATCAAAGGCGTGCTGGGTTCGATGAACTGGAACTGGCAGCTGCAGGATGAGGGCACCAAAGCCTTCGTAAAATCCTTCGGTGAAAAGTATGGCAAGCCACCGTCAAATTCCGCCCAAACCTGCTATGCACAGACGTTGCTGTATGCGGACGCGTGCGAGCGCGCAGGCACCTTCAACCCATGTGGTGTTGCAGAGGCGCTGGAGGACTTTGAGTTTGACGGACTGGGCAACGGCCCGACCTGGTATCGCGGAGCGGATCACCAGTGCTTCAAGGACGTACTGGTTGTGCGGGGCAAGGAAAACCCGACCAACGAGTATGACACGCTGGAAATCGTGGAGATCACGCCGCGTGCGCAGGTCGAGTACGATCCTGAGCATCCGATGTTTGCTGGCGGCGAACTCGGCAAGTGTAATCCCGGCGCTTAAAATATTCTGGCTGAGATCTGGCTGCCACTCGGTGGCCAGACACTCGTGGCCGGGTAAATCAGCCCGGCCCATACCGCTCAACACACTCTGACCAACCTTGAGGTGGGCCGATGGACGCCATCCTATTGCAGATACTCAACGGGCTGGACAAAGGTTCGGCTTATGCGCTCATTGCGTTGGGCCTGACTTTGATCTTCGGCACGCTCGGTGTCGTGAATTTTGCCCACGGGGCCCTGTTCATGATCGGTGCGTTCTGTGCCGTGACCGTGCAAAAGCTCATGGGCCTGAGTTTCGAAACTCTTGACGAAACCCAGAAGGATTTTCTGGGAAACCCGTTAAAGGTTGAAACCCCTTACGTAGAAGCGTGGTTCGGTCCGGAGGTTGGCGCCACAATCATTGACTGGTCCGTCCCGCTGGCCATTCTTTTTGCGATCCCGATCATGTTGCTGGTCGGGTATGTGATGGAACGAGGTTTAATCAAGCATTTCTACAAGCGCCCGCACGCAGACCAGATTCTTGTGACCTTCGGCTTGGCAATCGTTCTGCAGGAAATCGTCAAGTATTTCTTTGGTGCGAACCCTATCCAGACACCTGCGCCAGATGCGCTAAGCGGCTCGATTGATTTAGGCATCATGGTCGGCTTTGATACGAACGCAATAATCTATCCAATCTGGCGGTTGGTTTACTTTGGCTTTGCTGTCGCAATCATCGGTGCGGTCTTCTCATTCCTGCAATTCACAACCTTTGGGATGGTTGTCAGGGCCGGGATGGCGGATCGCGAAACCGTTGGGCTTTTGGGTATCAACATTGACCGAAGATTCACTATCATGTTCGGCATCGCCGCTGCTGTAGCCGGGCTTGCCGGAGTGATGTACGGGCCGCTGAACCCTCCAAATTATCACATGGGCATGGACTTTCTGGTTCTCAGCTTCGTCGTGGTTGTTGTCGGCGGCATGGGTTCATTGCCTGGGGCAGTATTGGCAGGGTTCCTTTTGGGTATCTTGGAAAGCTTTGCCTCAACGACCTGGGCCACCACTACGATACCCGGCATCAACCAGATCATCATATACCTTGTTGCCATCGTCGTGCTGCTGACGCGCCCGCGAGGGTTGATGGGCCGCAAAGGCGTGATGGAGGAATAAACAATGTTGGGACTGAATAAAAAAGACACCAGCTTACTCATCGTTGTTGCCATCCTCACGTTATTGGCACCGTTCATTCTGAACCCGTTCCCAACCGACAGTGCAATGGCGCAGTTCAACGCGGGATACCCGGACCTGATGCAGCGCTTCGTGATTTTCGGGATATTCGCGATCGGATTTAACATTCTGTTCGGCCTGACGGGTTATCTGTCCTTTGGCCATGCGGCGTTTCTTGGGGTAGGTTCTTACTCTGCCGTCTGGATGTTCAAACTGCTCAGTTACAGCGTTATCCCCGCTATCGCGCTGAGTGTTGTCGTGGCAGGTTTGTTTTCACTACTCATCGGCTTTGTCAGTCTGCGTCGTTCGGGAATCTACTTTTCAATCCTGACTCTGGCCTTTGCACAGATGAGTTTTGCCTTAGCCTATTCGGTTTTGTCCAACCCAAAGTTTAACCTCACTAACGGCGAAACAGGGCTGCAGGTTTACTCAGACGACCCGCAGATTTTGCAGAGTGCGAACGCTCCGGACTTGCCACATCTGTTCGGTGTCCCGATGCGTGCGACCTATACTCTGGACGCCGGGGCCTGGAGTTTCGACTTCAACGCCGGATACTATATGTGCGCCGTGATCATGATGGTGGTGTTTTATCTGGCGATCCGCATTTTCCGTTCGCCATTCGGTATGATGCTTCGCGCTGTAAAATCAAACCAGCAACGGATGAACTACACTGGCCTGAATTCCAAGCCCTATACATTGGCGGCGTTTGTCATTTCGGGCATGTATGCTGGTCTGGCTGGTGGGCTGATGGCGGCCATGGACCCGTTGGCAGGCGCAGAACGTATGCAGTGGACCGCTTCGGGTGAGGTTGTTCTAATGACCATTCTCGGTGGGTCTGGCACTCTGATTGGACCGGTCCTGGGAGCAGGTTTCATCAAGTACTTTGAGAACATCTTCTCAAAGATCAACGACAACGTGCTTCACAGTTGGTTTGCATTCCTACCAGACGGGCTCGAGGACGCAGTTGTATTCGTCATACACCCGTTCATCGGCAAAGGATGGCATCTGACACTTGGCATCTTGTTCATGCTTGTCGTGATTTACCTTCCAGGCGGTCTTGTTGAAGGAGGTCAGCGCATCTTGAACCGCTTAAAACGAAAGAAGCCACAAACCGATGAAACCAAGTCGGGCGAATCCGAGCCGGCAGAATAGGGGTAAGCGACGATGGCAATCCTGAAAGTCAAAGACGTAAGCAAGAGGTTTGGTGGCCTCAAGGCCCTTACCGATGTAAACCTGAGTGTCGAAGAAAACTCGGTTCACGCCATTATCGGCCCAAACGGTGCAGGAAAGTCAACTTTGCTCAATTGCCTTGTGGGTAAGTTGATGCCTGATACCGGTGCCGTGTTGTTTGACAATGCTTCGGTTCTTGGTCTTGAGCCCTATCAGATCAACCAGATGGGTATAAGCCGAGTATTCCAAACTCCGGAGATTTTCGGTGAGTTGACGGTTATGGAAAACATGCTGATCCCAATTTTCGCGATGCGGGATGGTGCCTTCCGAATGCACGCCTATGAGACGATTGCCAACGAAACAGCGATTGTTGAGCAGGCCGAAGCGATGCTTGAGGAAATGAATATGGCGGATAAACGTCATATGCACTCAGCGTCGCTTTCGCGTGGCGACAAGAGGCGGCTGGAAATTGGCATGTGCCTCAGCCAAAACCCTCGACTTTTGCTGCTTGATGAACCCACCGCCGGTATGGCGCGAGCGGACACCAATAACACAATCGATTTGCTGAAGCAGATCAAAGATGAACGGGACATTACCATCGCGATCATCGAACACGACATGCATGTGGTGTTCAGCCTTGCCGAAAGGATTACTGTCCTGGCGCAAGGTACCCCGTTGGTGGAAGATGTCCCGGAAAAAATCCGCGGCCACCCTAAGGTTCGAGAAGCCTACCTAGGCGAAGCAGCGTGAGGTCAATGCTATGAACGAGAAACCTGACTTTTCGAAGAACGCAAACATAGCCAGCACGGCCCCGGCGTTTCTGTCCGTGTGGGATATGCATTCATACTATGGCGAAAGCTACATCGTTCAGGGTGTTAGCTTTAACGTGCACGAAGGTGAAATTTTGGCCTTATTGGGCCGAAACGGTGCTGGAAAGACTTCGACGTTGCGCTCGATAGCTCGTTTAGGGGATCCAGAAGTCAGGCGCGGGGAAATTTGGCTCGATCATCAACCTCTTCACAAGATGGCCAGCTATGAGGCCGCAACAGAAGGTCTCGGACTTGTGCCCGAAGACAGGCGGATCATTCCAGGGCTGACCGTGGAAGAAAACTTGCAGCTGGCCCAGATCGCACCTCCGGTTGGCTGGTCGTTGGAACGGCTCTACGAATTGTTTCCGAGACTTGGCGAACGTCGCAAACAAGAAGGGATCACCTTGTCCGGCGGCGAACAGCAAATGCTTTCGATTGCGAGAGCGCTGGCCAGAGACATCAAAGTTCTGTTGTTGGATGAACCTTATGAAGGTTTGGCCCCGGTAATTGTCGACGAGATCGAGAAGACACTTGTCCACGTTAAGCAACAAGGTATGACCACAATAATCGTCGAGCAAAACGCGGTCCGCGCCCTTGAACTGGCTGATCGAGCGATCATTTTGGATACTGGAAGCATCGTTTTTGACGGTACAGCAAACGATGTATTGGAGAATAGCCAGCTTAGGGAAGAGTATTTGGCGATCTAACCTTTGATAGGGTCTTGTGCTTTTGTCCCTACGAATGGAGATCTCCAACTGGTATCAAAATGCCAAATACGTCAATTTCGCCGAATAAGGCTTCGAGTGATCCCAACTTGCTTGACGAAGAGTAGCTGGATGGTGGTCAACACTATTTTCTAAGGTTTTTGGCAAACTTACTTGATGGTAAAAACCGCCAGTGTTCCGAAACTCTCCAACCTGCAAAACTATAGAGACTCGCAAGCTTGACCTTATCCAGATCGCTACCCTATCCCTGCTTCAGTGAACGACAAGTAAGTAGCGCGTGGCAGTAGCGTCGACAGAGGTTTGCTGGTGTCGGCTTCCTGAACTTCAAACCAGACACCCTAGCAGCGTTCGACAAAGGGGGTTGTGCCCTCCCGCAACCACTAAAACAAACAAGGCTCCGAAAGGCGGATTTGTGCGTTCTGAGTAGCTCACAACGCAAGCAGGCCCCACACTGCGAAGCCCTATTCTTCCGTAATCAAACCAGTGTCGGAAAGTACGCTGCGATTTACTAGAGGAGCAGTTTCATTCTCTTGTGTGAACAGGTGAAGGGCACGCAGCTATCGGCGAGGTTTGAAATTTTATTTCGTTTGTGTCGCGAAAACCGAAATTTCATGACAGCGTGGGCGTGATGGTTTAACTGTTCTCTTTAGACAAAAGAAGACAGCGTCTCGGTGAATTCTGTGGAACAAGTGGCCTTTACGTTTGAAATGGGAGTGGTTTGCGCTCTGTTGGCCTTTACCGTCTTTCTATTTGTATCCGAAATTGTCAGAATTGATCTTTCCGCCATATTGGTCCTCGTGATTGTTGGTCTGCTGAGCTACGCGCCAGGGCTTCAGAACCTCGCAGATGTTACGCATCTTTTTGATGGGTTTGCCTCAAACGCCGTGATTTCCATCATCGCGGTCATGATCGTCGGCGCGGGTTTGGACAAAACGGGCATCATGAACAAGGTCGCGGCGGTTATTCTGAAATACGGCGGCACATCCGAGGGTCGGGTTTTGCCGATCATATCGGGTACTGTCGGTGTTATTTCGTCCTTCATGCAGAATGTCGGGGCGGCAGCATTGTTTCTGCCGGTCGTCAGCCGAATATCGTCAAGGTCCGGGATTCCCCTGTCGCGGCTGCTGATGCCCATGGGATTTTGCGCCATCTTGGGTGGCACAATGACGATGGTTGGTTCGTCGCCACTGATATTGCTGAACGATCTAATCCTGACGGCAAACGAAGGCCTGCCGGACGGTCAAAAAATAGCGCCGTTTGGCCTTTTCTCGGTAACGCCTATAGGGGCGGCCCTAATTCTGACTGGGATCGCGTATTTCCTACTGCTGGGGCGGTGGGTGCTGCCAGGTGGCACCGGGTCTGAAAACACCGGGACGGGGCAGGGTACGCAGGAGTATCTGCAACGTGTCTACGGGCTCAAAGCGGATGTTTTTGAGGTAATTGTGCCAGCCGAAAGCCCTTTGGTGGGGCAGGTTCTGGCTGATATCAACCATGAAAACCACCTGTACATTATCTCGACATTCTACCGTGGTAAGACCTCAATGGTGCAGGTTTTAACGGCCGAGATTGCCGCGCCTTGTCGGCTTGCCATCATTGGACGACGCTGGGTCGTGGAGGAATTCGCGCAGAAATTTGGGCTGACCGTTCTTCCGGAACTGGATATCTTTGTCGAAGAGTTTGCGCCTACCAATGCCGGAATTGCCGAAGTGGTTGTGACACCCGACAGCAAGCTGATCGGAAAATGCCCTCGTGAGCTTTTGTTTCGCAAGACCTATGGCATGTCCTTGCTTGCCATCCACCGAGGCGAGGAAACCCTCAGCCACGTCGAGTCAGAAACACATGACTCTACCCAGATCGGGCTTGAAAACTTTCATGCTGGGGACATGCTGGTTGCCCACACTAGGTGGGACAACCTGATGCGGATCAAGCGGGATCCGGACTTTGTTGTCGTTACAACGGACTTTCCGCAAGATGAACTGCGTCCACAAAAGGTCGGGTGGGCCTTGGCGTTTTTCGCAATTTCACTGTCACTGATTTTGTTCACTGACGTTCGATTGTCTCTTTGCTTGCTGACCGGAGCGGCCGGAATGATGCTCACCCGAGTGCTTAGCGTCGACGAGGCCTATCGCGCCGTCGGATGGAACACTGTATTCCTGCTCGCCTGCCTCATACCGCTGGGGCAAGCCGTGCAGAATACCGGAACTGCCGCGTGGATTGCGCAGCAGATCATGATCATTCTCAACGGCTGGCCGATTTGGGCACTTCAGGCCGGCGTTGCGATATTGGCCACGGCCTTTTCGCTGGTGATGTCAAATGTCGGAGCCACAGTTTTACTTGTTCCACTCGCCGTATCGATTGCGGTCGCGGCCGGCGGCAACCCTGCCGTCTTTGCGCTGACAGTGGCTATTTCGACCTCCAACAGCTTTATCATTCCGACGCATCAGGTGAACGCTCTGATCATGGGCCCTGCGGGCTATAAAGTTATGGATTTTGTGCGCTCCGGTGGGGTCATGACAGTTCTATTCTTGGTGGTCTCTCTCTTGATGTTGAACTTAATCTACTGAGCAGGGTGCTTAGCGGCGTTCTGTTTCTTTGGTCGGGAAATAGGTCACCTGGAAGTGCCAGATATTTTGGCGAACGGGTTATGGCCTCAGATGAAATTATCTGTGGATTTTGTATCCAATATCCCATAAGACGTCTTTGGCAGGCCTTTCAGTGTGAACTGGTCCGGCAAGTCGTTGCTCTGGCAGCTTTTGAAACGTTCAGGAAAGTAGACGCGAAATGCCCAAGACGATCTTCTCTGGCACCATGCCGGCCTTGATGACACCCTGCAAAGCTGATCGGACGCCGGATTATGATGCCCTTGTCAAAAAGGGCAAAGAGATGATCCAGGCCGGGATGTCTGCAGTGGTCTATTGTGGCTCGATGGGGGACTGGCCCCTTTTGACCGACGCTGAACGGATGGAGGGGGTCGAACGCCTGGCGGCTGCGGGTCTTCCGGTTGTAGTTGGAACCGGCGCGATCAACTCGAAATCAGCGGTGGCGCATGCGGCTCATGCCCAGAAGGTGGGCGCCGTCGGCTTGATGGTGATCCCGCGGGTTTTGTCGCGTGGGTCATCCATGGCGGCGCAGGAACATCATTTCAAAGCAATTCTGACGGCGGCACCTGATGTGCCAGCGATCATTTACAACAGCCCGGTCTATGGTTTTGCCACCAAGGCAGACCTGTTCTTCGCGTTGCGATCCGCACATCCAAACCTTGTTGGGTTCAAGGAATTCGGTGGCAAGGACGACCTGCGCTATGCGGCAGAGCATATCACATCCAAAGATGACGAAGTCACCCTGATGGTGGGTGTAGATACCGAGGTCTACCATGGGTTTGTGAATTGCGGGGCCACCGGATCGATTACCGGGATCGGAACAGCCCTTCCGAAAGAGGCGCTGCTTTTGGCGGCGCTCTCTCAGAAAGCCGCCGCAGGCCATGCCGAAGCCCGGAAACGTGCGCTTGAACTGGAGGAGGCCTTTGGCGTTCTCGCGAGTTTTGATGAGGGCACAGACCTAGTTCTCTATTATAAACACTTGTTGGTGCTGAATGGTGAGGAGGAATATCGCCTCCACTTTAACGAAACCGATGAATTGACGGATGCGCAGCGCAATTATTGCGAACAGCAATATGCTCTGTTCCGCGCCTGGTTTGCCGACTGGTCCCGTCAGGGCGGGATTATCACTGAATGCATGTAATCGACAGCCATACAGGTGGAATGCCCACGCGGGTAATTCTGGAGGGCGGTCCGGATTTGGGGTCCGGGCCGCAGGAACTCCGCGCCCAGAGACTGGCTACCGAGCATGAAGCGTTCTACAAATCCGTTCTGCTGGAGCCACGCGGGCAGCCCGGCATGGTTGCAGCGCTGCTCGTCGACCCGGTGGATCCCAGCTGCGAGACCGGAGTGATCTTCTTTGACGCCGACGCGGTGCTGGGGATGTGTGGACATGGTACTATTGGTTTAGGCGTGACGCTTGCACATCTTGGTCGGATTGGGACGGGGTCTCATAAGATCGAAACCCCGGCTGGCGTGGTAACGATAGACCTGCTGGATCCGAATACCGTGCGAGTCACCAATGTCGAAAGCCGCCTCGTGCAGACGGCTGTCACGGTCGAAACAAAAAACTACGGCGCGGTAACCGGCGATGTCGCCTATGGTGGCAACTGGTTCTTTATAGTCGAGCCAAGCCCAATACGTGTGGTGCCGGGTAACATCCGTCAAATGACAGATATGGCAATCGAAATCCGCGAAGCCTGCGTGGCGCAGGGAGTTGGTGGCGAGAACCACGAGCCTGTCGATCACGTCATCTTTCAGGGTACCTCTCCGAATGCAGGTGTTCACAGTCGCAATTTCGTGCTGTGTCCGGATGATCAGTACGACCGATCGCCTTGCGGCACAGGCAGCTCTGCGCGGTTGGCGTGTCTCGCTGCCGCGGGCCGCTTGGCACCGGGGGACGAAATCCTGCAGGAAAGCGTGATCGGCAGCCCTTATAGACTGTCTTACCAACCTGGGCCGAACGGTGGTGTGACCCCCTCGCTGACCGGGCAGGCCTATGTGATGGCCGAAGGTAAACTGATCTTTGACGACGACGATCCGTTTCGGGCAGGTATCTACCGCTGACGCCCGCCGGGTGCCGATTTGTCAGCGGCTCCTGCGATCCCACCTCTTCGGCGGAACAACATTATGCGACCTGAAACAGAGAACGATATTGTGGTGATCGGTGCCGGTAGTATCGGCATCAGCACAGCGCTCGAGCTACAAAAACGGGGTCGCAATGTACTCGTGCTGGACCGCGAAGGAATTGCCGCTGGCGCGTCGCGTGGCAATGCCGGAGCCTTTGCCTTTGCTGAAATCGAACCATTGGCCAAACCCGGCATCATGCGCAAGGCGCCGAAATGGCTGCTGGATCCGCTGGGCCCCCTGTCCGTTCCACCGGCCTATGCTTTGAACATAACCCCCTGGATGCTCAGGTTCTGGCGCGCAAGCTGGCGTGATCGTTATGAGGTTTCGATCAATGCGCAATCTGCCCTTATGGATCATTCTCGCGCAGCGCTTGAACGGCAAATCGCCGATGTGGATGGCGAAGCTCTGATACAGCGCGATGGCCAGTTGCAGCTATTCGAAGGAGAGGTTGAGTTTCGCGCAAGTGAAAAGGATTGGGACTTGCGCAAGACACGCGGCATCCCGTTTGACCTTCTGCACAGCCCGGACGCAATCGCCGAGATTCAGCCCGGGCTAAATCGCCGCTTCACCCATGCAGGCTTTACGCCGACCTGGTTGAACACTGTTGATCCGCAAAAATGGACCCAGCATCTCGCGTTACAATTCCAAACCCGTGGGGGTCCTATTGATGTCACTCAGATCACCGCGTTGACGCCGGTGGAAGATGGTGTGGTTCTAAGTACACCAAGTGGCGATGTCCGGGCACGTCAGGTCGTCGTTGCCGCTGGCGCTTGGTCTCATAGGTTGGCGAAGTATCTTGGCGACCACATCCCGCTGGAAACCGAGCGTGGTTACAATACGACCCTGCCACAAGGGGCGTTTGACCTGCGCACCCATCTGACTTTTGGCGGGCACGGGTTTGTCGTTTCACGGATCAATGACGGTGTTCGGGTCGGAGGCGCGGTCGAGCTGGGCGGCCTTGAACTGGCGCCGAACTACAAACGCGCCGACGCGCTTTTGGCAAAAGCGGGACAGTTTCTGCCTGATCTCGACATTAGCGGTGGCACTCAATGGATGGGGTTCCGCCCGTCATTGCCGGACAGTCTTCCGGTGATCGACAGATCGGCAAACACTCCAGCAGTGCTATACGCCTTTGGACACGGCCATTTGGGGCTGACTCAATCCGCAGGAACCGCAGAGCTTGTGGCAGATTTGGTGACGAACGCCACACCGACCATTGATCTGTCGCCTTTTACGGCGTCCCGCTTCTGATACGGAGGATTCACATGCGCAGTTGTAAGACCATTCATGTCATTTCCGCGCATGCCGAGGGCGAAGTTGGCGACGTCATTGTCGGCGGTGTCACTCCCCCGCCGGGGGATACGCTTTGGGATCAAAGAACATTTATCGCGCAGGATGAGACGCTCAGGAACTTTGTGCTGAACGAACCTCGCGGTGGTGTGTTCCGCCATGTGAACCTTCTGGTGCCGCCCAAACATCCCGACGCGGATGCGGCCTGGATCATTATGGAGCCCGAAGACACGCCACCTATGTCCGGGTCGAACTCGATTTGTGTTGCGACTGTGTTGCTGGATGGTGGGATCATTCCGATGGGGGAACCGGAAACCCATCTGGTGCTTGAAGCGCCGGGTGGTCTGGTCCGCGTACGGGCGGAGTGCAAAAACGGCAAGGCCGAACGCATCTTCGTGCAAAACCTACCCAGCTTTACCGATAAGATTTCGGTGTCCTTGGACGTTCCGGGTCTGGGAGGCATAACTGTCGACACAGCCTATGGCGGCGACAGTTTCGTGGTCGTTGATGCCAAGTCCCTTGGCTCTGAAATCGTTGAGTGCGAAGCACGTGACATCGCCCGGTTGGGTGTGGCAATTACCAATGCTGCCAACGAACAGCTTGGGTTCACGCATCCCGAAAATCCCGATTGGGATCATATCTCGTTCTGTGCTTTCTGCGGGCCACTGACCCAAACAGACAGCGGTTTGACCGGTAAATCTGCCGTCGCGATCCAGCCGGGGAAGGTTGATCGCTCACCCACCGGGACAGCCGTATCCGCACGGCTGGCGCTGATGCATGCCAAAGGTGAGATTGTACCGGGGCAGAGTTTTGAGGCCGTTTCAATTATCGGCTCGCGATTTGTGGGACAAATTATAGACACGTCGGAAGTGGGCGACCGACCTGCAGTTATTCCCGAGATCAGCGGCCGTGGCTGGATCACTGGAATTCACCAACACATGCTTGATCCGGAAGACCCCTGGCCCGGCGGCTATCGGTTGTCAGATACCTGGGGTGTGTAACAGTGGTGAATCTTGATTTCAGTGAAATGACTGCGATCCCTGCACTCAACTTGCATTGCTGTGGTCGGCAAAGCCACACCACGACAGGAGGCTGAGATGTCCGGGAAACGCGTGATTGCCAAGCAAAGCCTTCCGGACGTTATTGCAAACGACCTGCGCGAACGGATTCTGAGCGGCGAGCTTGCAGAAGGGGAAACCATCCGTCAGGAAGCCCTGGCTGAGGAATATAACGTATCGCGCATGCCAATCCGGGAAGCGCTGAAGCGTCTTAGCGCTGAAGGGTTGGTCCAATGGGCCAACAACCGGGGCGGATCTGTAACCAAGCATTCTCTGGAAGAAATTGGCGAAATTTTTGATCTGAGATGCCTGATCGAAGAGGATCTGTTTCGCCGATCGATTCCGAATATGACACCGCAACACATCGCGAATTGCGAACGGGTTCTGGTCGAGATGGAGACGTCATATGATGGCAACGACGTTGGAACATGGGGCGCCCTGAACCACCGGTATCATTCTGCACTATACGCGGCCTCCGGTCGGTACCTGACTTGTGAAGTGCTGGATCGCATCAGCCTGCAGTCGGACCGCTATGTCCGAATGCACCTGAGCGTGATGAAGCAGCGTGCCCCGGCCAAGAAAGAGCATCAGGAGCTTTTGGAGCTGGCAAAATCAGGCCAGACAGATGAGGCTTGCCAGCTTTTGGTGCGTCACATCCAGCGCACGAAAGATCAGTTGCTGGAGATGATCGCGTCAAGACGGGCACCCGATCGGACCTAGGTGTCGACCGGCCTGTTCAAAAATGCGCGCCGCTTGCAAAATCTTAGCGCTCGGCCCTCGAAATTCTCCTAGAGTGCCTGAGAAAACCGTCGAAGGGACAGAGAGTGCAAAATCATGGATATATGTCTGGCAGGTTGAACCTACCGTTCACGGGGATCGCGACATTTGGAAAATCTCCCTACGTGGAAGATTGGGACAGCATTGACGCCGATGTGTGCATTCTGGGCGCGCCTTTTGATTTCGGGACGCAATGGCGCGCGGGTGCGCGGTTTGGCCCACGAGCGGTCCGTGACGCCTCGACCCTGTTCAGCTTTGGGCATGCTGGGGCTTATGATCACGAAGACGATGCGACCTACCTTGATGGCTCGGTGCGGATGGTCGATCTGGGGGATGCGGATATCATCCACACCAAAACGGATGAGAGCCACCAGAACATCGAATTTGGCGTCCGTAAGATATTGAATGCCGGCGCGTTGCCGCTGGTTATCGGCGGCGACCATTCCGTCAACATTCCTTGCATTTCGGCCTTTGCGGATGACTGCGCCAAACATGGTCCCATCCACGTAGTGCAAATCGATGCGCACCTTGATTTTGTTGATGAACGCCATGGTGTCACCAACGGGCACGGAAACCCGATGCGGCGGGCCATCGAAAAGGAGTATGTTTCGGGGATGACCCAGTTGGGCATTCGCAACGTGTCTTCAACGGCAAAAGAAGGCTACGAGGATGCCCGCGCACGCGGATCGGATATCCTTTCCGTCCGTCAGGTCCGAAAATTGGGACCTCAGGTGGTGCTGAACCGCATTCCTGCAGGTGCGCGGTACTACGTGACGATCGATATCGACGCGTTTTGCCCGTCTATCGCTGCGGGCACCGGAACGCCCAGCCATGGTGGGTTTCTCTATTACGACGTGTTGGAGATTCTACAGGGGCTTGCCAAACGCGGGGATGTCGTTGGCATCGACCTGGTCGAAGTCGCTCCGTCCTATGATCCGACGGAAAGCACGCAGATTCTGGCGGCGCAGCTGTTACTGAACTTTCTGGGCTTCATCTTCCACGAACGCGCCCGGCGGTAATTGGTGGGGCCAGACAGCCCCACCCGAAACTTACGCTCCGATGATATTGTGGCCCGGTCCATACGGGAAGCCGGTGATGTTTTCGGCCCCGCCTTCCTCAACAACCAGAATATCGTGTTCGCGGTAGCCGCCTGCGCCGGGTTGGCCTTCGGGGATCCACAACATTGGCTCGATCGAGACAACCATGCCCGGCTCAAGCACGGTGTCGATGTCTTCGCGCAATTCCAGCCCGGCTTCGCGCCCGTAATAGTGGCTGAGGATGCCGAATGAATGACCGTACCCGAAGGATCGGTATTGCAGCAGGCCTTCATCCGCGAAGAAGCGGTTGATTTCAGCAGTAATGCCGGAACAGGTGGCACCGGGCTTGATCAGACTCAGGCCAAGTTCATGCGCTGCCACGTTGGCTTTCCACAGGCGCAGGCTGTCGGCGTCCGGTTCACCCAGAAAAAGCGTGCGTTCCAACGCGGTGTAGTAGCCCGAGATCATCGGGAACGTGTTCAGCGACAGAATATCGCCCTTTTTCAGTGCGCGTTTTGTCACCGGGTTATGGGCGCCGTCGGTGTTCAGACCGGATTGGAACCACACCCAGGTGTCGCGATATTCGGCATCGGGGTAGGCACGGGCGATTTCCGCCTCCATCGCATCGCGGCCTGCCATCGCAATCTCGATCTCGGTTGCGCCTTCACGGATTGCCGCATGGATGGCGGCGCCGCCGACGTCAGCGGTATGAGCACCGCCTTTGATCAACGCGATCTCTTCGGCTGATTTGATCATGCGCGCCGCCATCGTGTCCGGCGCGATATCGACCAGCTCGGGCGCTCCCAGCATTGCCAACGCGGTGTCGCGGGCGGCAAGCGTCATGTGGTCGCCTTCAATCCCAATGCGCTTGGCACCTTCGATCAGGTCGGCGACCGCGCGCCAGTAATTATCGCGTTTCCAGTCGGTGTAGATGACGTTGTCATCGACCGAACGTCGCCACGGTTGACCAGCATCGATATTGGCCGAGACGGTCGTGCAGGCATCTTGCGTGACCACGCAGCCATACGGACGCCCGAACGAGCAGTACAGAAAGCCCGAGTAATAGGCGATGTTCTGCATCGAGGTCAGCAGCACTGCGGGAATATCACGGGCTGCCATGATCGATCGCAGCGCAGCCAATCGGCGTGCGTATTCGTCTTTGCTGAACGGCATGGCGGCTTTTTCGCCGTTGTGACAGGTGAAGAATTCGGGGCGGTTTGATGTATCACTCATCTTTTGGTCTCTCATCTATGCCGGGCGGCAATACCCGGCCACATGTCCCGGCGTTCAGGACAGGCGGTCTCGGGGTCCGAGAGCCGATCACCCCCGATGATGCCGCGACGCCATCGCGACTGGGGTGAACGGGTGAATCGTTAGATCAGACAGGACGCCCCGTCAAGCAGGCGAGAGACCCCGCAAGCGTTCCGACCGCCGCCGCAGCAACTCGACCGTTGCCAGCAGCCCGATGGACAGCACCACAAGGATCGTTGCCACAGCCAGAATGGTCGGGCTGATCTGTTCACGCAGGCCAGTGAACATCTGCCATGGCAGCGTTTTCTGGCTGGCCGATCCCACAAACAACACCACGACAACCTCATCGAATGAGGTGATGAAGGCGAACAACCCGCCCGAGATCACACCTGGCAGGATCAGCGGCATCTGGATCGAAAAGAACGTACGCACCGGACCAGCTCCCATATTGGCGGCAGCGCGTGTCAGGGACCTGTCAAAGCCGACCAGTGTGGCAGTCACAGTGATAATCACAAAGGGAATGCCCAAAACGGCATGGGCAAGGATGACCTTCAGATAGCCCACAAAGTTCTTGTTCATACCCAGCGTACCCTCCAGGAATCGCCCGATGTCGCTGTAGAAGAAGAACATGCCCGTGGCCGAGATGATCAGGGGTACGATCATAGGGGATATCAAAATGCCCATAATTGCGCGCCGTCCGGGCACATGGGATTGGCTGAGCCCGATCGCCGCCAATGTGCCAAGCGACACCGAAATGACGGTGGCGATGGGCGCAATGATCAGCGAGTTTTTGAAGCTGCGCTGCCATTCATTGTTGGTGAAGAAGTCACGGTAATGCTTGAGTGAGTACCCCTCGGGGTCCAGCCGCAGCATCTCGGGCGTGAAGGTAAAGAAGTCCTGCGCGTTGAACGACAGGGGCAGGACCACAAGGATGGGCGTGATCAGAAAGACAAAGATCGCGCCGCAGATCACCCGGAACAGATAGTGATAAAAAACCTGTTTCGCCGTCAGGTAGGGCAGCAGCTTTTGGCGGTACCGCCCTTCGTACAACCAATAGATAAACCAAGCAAAGAACCAGCCGCCCAGCAGACCCAAAACGCCGCCCATCGGACCTGACAGTAGAATACCGGCGATCCCAAAGGCCAGAATAGTGATCCAGCGCGCCATCTGTTCATTCTTGAGAACGTTGATAAAGACCCAAGCCAAGCCTGTGATCAGAACAGCGCCGCCCAGAATGCCCAAGGGGATCGATCCGTTGCCAGCGCCGACAAACATGCCGGCGAAAGCACCAGCCAGCGCCACGATGGGCAGGACGACGGACATGGGTTTGCGGGATATTGGTGTAAGTGCTGCCATCTTGATTATCCCAACTTCACGTTATCTATGCCCACGATCTTGTCGTAGACCCAGTAGAGCAGCAGTACGACCGCCAACAAGATCGTGCCCAAGGCGGCAGCCAACCCCCAGTTCAGCGAGGACGAGATGTGATAGGCGATCCGGTTCGAAATGAAGACACCTTTGGTGCCGCCAACGATCTCGGGCGTGATGTAATAGCCGATCGCCAGAATAAAGACGAGGATCGAGCCCGCGCCAATCCCAGGAATGGATTGCGGGAAGTAGATGCGCCAGAACGTTGTCCAGTTGGTTGCGCCCATGGACTTTGCCGCGCGTGTATAAGATGGCGGTATCGTCTGCATTACGGAATACATCGGCAGGATCATGAACGGCAGCAGGATGTGCGTCATGGCGATGATCGTGCCGATCTGGTTGTTGATGATGATCAGCCTGGCATCATCGGCGACAAGCCCAAGCCAGACCAGCGTATCGTTGATCACACCTTGTTGTTGCAGCATAACCTTCCAAGCTGACGTTCGCACCAGCAAGGATGTCCAGAACGGTAATAGCACCAGGATCATCAGCAGGTTCGACACACGCATCGGCAAGGTCGCCAAAAGGTAGCTCACCGGATAGGCCAACAGGATACAGGACGCGGTAATCACCAGTGACATGAACAGCGTTCGGCCAAACAACTTAATCAGGATCTGCTTGTCTTCGGGCTGTGATTGCGCGCCTTCGGGTGTGCGGCGCATGTCCACAGCGTTCAGGAAATAGCCGTTGGTGACCGCGGGTGAGTGGGTTTTGATCACGGCCCAGGTCTTCGGATCGCCCCAGCCGTCGTGAATCTCGATCAGTTGGTCCTTGAACGGGCCGTCGGTTTCGGGGTCCAGCTTATTCAGCTGACGACCGGACCTGCGGAACATCGAAGACATACCGGTTTCTTCGTAGTTCAGACGCGATCCCAATCGGGTGTGCTGTTTGTTGTCGATGGCAACGACCATATCGCGGACAAACGCATCGTAGACGTCTTCTTCCGGCAATTCGCCGCTTTGTTCGTCCCATGTGCTCAGCGCCTGGACGGTCAACGGAAGCGTGTTTTCTACAATGCCGTTTTCAACCGAGCGGAATAGCATCGAGGCGATCGGGACGATAAAGGAAAACATCACGAACAGAAGCAGAGGGGCCACAAGTAGCAATGCACGCAGCTTTTGCCGTCGTAGAGAACGCGCCAGCGACTGCTTTAGCGGTGTACCGTCCGCTGCCAGCATAGGTCCCGCGTTTTGGCTTGCGTCAGTCATCGTTGCCCCTTGGTTTTTCTTGGGTCAGAGGGCGGCGCACCGCCCTCGACAGATTTATCAATGCAAGCGGCGCTTACTGCGCCAGCCACGCCTGGAATTTGGCGTCGATGTCGTCACGGTAATCTGCCCAGAACTCGTAGTTATACAGGAACGTGTTCTTGGCGTTTTCCGGATCGGTCGGCATATGCGGCGACATTTCGATGCCCAGGTCGGCGTGCTGACCAACCAGCGGAGCCGAAGATGCGCGGGCCGGACCGTACGAGATGTACTTGGCCTGATCTGCCAGACGCTGGGTGTCGGTTGCGAACATGATGTAGTCCAGCGCGCGTTTCTGACGCTCTTCGCTCAGGCCAGCCGGGATGATCCAACCGTCCAGATCGAACACCTGTGCGTCCCACAGCATGGCCACAGGCTGTTTCTGCTCTTCAATCACGCTGAATAGACGACCATTGTAGGTCGAGCCCATGACAACCTCGCCATCCGCCAGAAGTTGCGGTGTGTCCGCACCGGCAGACCACCAAACGACACTGTCCTTGATAGTGCCAAGCTTGGCCAACGCCTGATCCTGACCTTCAGGGGTTTCCAGAACGCTATAAACGTCGTCCTTGGCTACGCCGTCACACAGTAGCGCCCATTCCATGTTGTTGATCGGGCGCTTTTCCAGCGAACGCTTGCCAGGATAGGTTTCCAGATCGAAAACGGCGCAGATATCGGTTGGCGGGGTGTCACCCACCATATCGGTGCGATACCCGAAAGTGGTCGAGTAAACGATCTGCGGAATAAAGCAGTCGCTGACGAGCAGGTCACCAAAATCATCTGCGGCGGATGTGCCATCAGGTGCTGGCGCCAGCATGGTGTCCGGGTCGATTTCCATCGCCAGACCTTCGTCGCAAAGACGAATCGCATCTGCAGCCACGACGTCAACCACATCCCACGTGATGTTGCCCGCTTCGTTCATGGCGCGCAGCTTTGCCACCGCTTCTGCCGAACTGTCGTCATTCAGGATGGTCACACCTGTCTTTTCCGAATAGGGCTCGTGATAGGCCTTCAGCTGTGAATTGGAATAAGCGCCGCCCCAGGACACGATGGTCATCTCTTCGGCAGACAGGCTGCCCGCCGCCGTCGCAAGAGCAGCAGCCGTCAGTAAGGTTTTTGTTGGTTTCATGTGTTACTCCCAGTTTATCCCGTCTTGTATTTGTTCGGCCAATGCACGGGTTTTCACCAGCCGGTCCCTCAGCTTAGCTCCGCTTGTTTCGCGCAGCTTGGTCTATGCGTCCAACGCACGACAATCTTGAGCCAGCCAGCCAATCTCGATCTCCTGACCGGGGGCCAGCCGGACGGCGTCCGGCGCGTTGCGTGTTTTGACAATGAATTCGTCATTGCCAGCCACCGACATGCGGAACCGGAAAACATCGCCCATATAGATGAACTCTTTGACCGTAGCTTTCAGCGTATGCGCATCGGCGTGCAGGCGGTCTTTGTTGAATTCGACCCGTTCCGGCCGGATCGACACCTTGGTCCGCTCGCCCGCCTTGTGGACGTTGATCGGAACGGCATCAATTTCGGACCCGTCATCCAGCTGAACTAGGCACGTGTCGCCATCGATCGATTTCACGACACCTTCCAAAGTGTTGTTCTCACCGATGAACTGCGCCACGAAGCTGTTTTCTGGTTCCTCATACAGCTGATCGGGCGGTGCCAGTTGCTGAATGCGCCCATCGTCAAACACGGCCACGCGGTCGGACATTGTCAACGCCTCGGTCTGGTCATGGGTGACATACACGGTGGTGATCCCCAACTCGTGCGCCAGCCGGGTAATTTCGAACTGCATATGTTCGCGCAATTGCTTGTCCAGCGCGCCCAAAGGCTCGTCCATCAGAACAAGCTCGGGCTCGAACACCAGAGCGCGTGACAGAGCGATCCTTTGCTGCTGCCCCCCCGACAATTGCGCGGGCCGACGACTGCCAAACTCGCCCATCTGTACCATATCCAGCGCGCGTTTGACCTTTGCCTCACGGTCGGACTTGCCCATTTTACGGACTTCCAACGGGAATGAGAGGTTTTCGGCCACCGTCATATGCGGGAACAAGGCGTAGTTCTGAAAAACCATGCCAATTCCGCGCTTATGCGGCGGGATATTGTTGATGGGGCGCCCATCAAGAAGGATTTCACCATGGGTGGCGGTTTCGAACCCGGCCAACATCATCAGGCAAGTTGTCTTGCCCGACCCTGACGGCCCAAGCATTGTCAGAAACTCACCTTTTGGCAAAGCCAGATTGAGGTCCTTAACGACGAGAATTTCGCCATCATAAGACTTTTGAACGCGTTGAAATTCGACAAACGCGGCGTCGTTTGATGTTTCGGTCACAAGACCCCCTGTTTCGTCAAATGATTATCCGAAGGCATCGGATTTCATTGATCAGTGGAATCAGTTAAGACCAAGCCGAACATGTAATGCAACAATGAATGCTGTTTTTGCCAATTGAGATATCGAATTGATAACTCAATTCGCGTTATTTAGCGTCTTCATATGCCATGCCAGGCTTTGATTGCTGGAAAGCACCGGCTTTCCGATTCTGGCGCGAATCTCTGGGATGGCCGACAGGGTCCTGAGATTGGTGCAACTCAGAAAAACGGCATCCACTGATGGGTCCGAGCCCAACTGCGTCGCAGCGTCGATAACGGACTGACCCGAGATACGAACAACCTTTGCTTCCTCGGCTTCGCCAAACGTGCCGAAGACATCCGTGCTTATGCCATTTTGGGCAAATGCACGACGCAGCGGGACGTTGACCTCTTCAATATAGGGCGACAAAAGGGCAAATTTTGAAACGCCGAGGTCTTCGGCGCAAGCCGCAGCGGCGCGCAGCGGGTTTGTCACCTCGACCGTATCGCAGGTTTGCTTGACCAACTGCGCCACGCGATCAGATCCGATCACGGAACTGGCAGATGTGCACCCATAACCGACAACGCGGTAGGGTCGGGCACTGGGCAACAACCCGGCTGCTGCAGGCAGGGCGGTTTCCATTTCAGCCAAACTGTCTGTGGTCACTTCAATGCCGCTTGGAATACGGCTGACATGGATCGGGTACGCCCGGTCCGAGAAATAGGCGCTGAACTCCGGTTCCAGTGTTTCGTCGGTCTGCAGAACGATCAGCCCCATAGGTGTGGCTTTGGGATCATCCGCGTCCAGTGTGTAGGGAATCACAGTCATAGTTCGATCATCTCCGGCCCGATACGCGGGCTGATAAAGCGCGGATCACCCTCCGTGATAACGATGTTTTCTTCGTGAACCAGGATCTTGTTGTTGACCGCAATGCCCGGTTCAAGTGTCAACACCATGCCCGGTTGCAACACGGTATGATCCGTCGGAATAAGCGAGGGCCACTCGGTCAAAGACATTCCCAAACCGTGCCCCAGACGCCCGGCATCCGTGCTTTCGGCATCTGCTGTAAGTACCGCGTCCATGGCGTGAAACAGGTCCGCCGCTGTGGTCCCGGGCCTTGCCAAGTCAAAGGCGGCGTCCGAGGCTTCGATAAGCCGTGCATAAGCCGATTTCACTTCTGGTTGGGCACAGCCGATGGACCAGTTGCGGTCATAGTCGCAGAAGTATCCATCCCAGACGAGACCGGTGTCCAGCATCAAGACATCGCCATCGACCAAGGGCGTTGCGCGCGCGGGTGAGATTACATCTGTGTAACCGCCGGGTTCCGCACCACCGGCCAGATAGGGCACCCAATCAGCGCCTTCCTCAAGGCACAGCATTTGAAACCTGCGAAACACCTCGTCCAGTGCCACCCCGGCCCGGGCAATGTCGGGCACGCGCGCAAAGGCGCGACCTGCAACGTCACATGCGGTCTCGATCTTGGCAATCTCGCCGGCAGATTTGACCATTCGTAGCTGACGCAGGATCCCGTTGTCCCCTGCTATATTGCGCCCACCTATCTCGCCGTACAAACGGTTGAGATCGGCCAGCGGAATGCGTGCATGCGTCTCGTGCCCGTCGGGCATCCCGATTGTGCCGTCGCCGGGGGTGAGTTCATTCAGCGCGTCAGCCAGCAATGATACACCGTCATCGTGCAGGTCAGGTGCGATCCAGGTTCGAATGTCATTGATCCATGTTTGACCCATCAGCGCCGCTCCGATGGACGGGACTACCGCTACGGGCGTACCGTTGGCCGGAACGATCAGAAACCAGGGGCGGGTCGGGCTTTCCCAGAAGCGGGTCAGAAACCCCGTAAAATATCGCACGTCCGTTTCGGTGGTCAGCAAAAGGGCCGAAAGACCCGATGCGTTCATCAGATCCTGGGCGCGCTGTGTGCGCCCTTCAAATTCGACCTGATCAAAACCTCTCATTCGGCGATTTCGGACAGAAAACACAAGACGCGTGACCCGGCATCGATGCCCAAGGCGGCCCTGATGTCGCGGTTCAGCACAGCGGCAATTCCTGCCCCGCCCGAAGCTGTGGTTTCAAGCCCGGCTTTGGCCATTGCACCCAACTGATCGATCACTTCACCATCGGTCAAGGTCAGGAAACGATCCGCGTCTCTCGCTAAGCCGTTCAATGCGATCAACGACGGTTCCTTGCAGTCGAGACGCCCCATGATGCTGTCTGGCCCATCAGCGAAAACGCACTTCCCGGCCTCAATGCTGGCTTGCAGGGCGGGTGCGACTTCGGGCTCGACAACGATGATGTCCGGCGCGTCGCCCCAGGCTGTTCGGGCGTAGGCCGCGACGGCGCCTGCAAGGCCACCAACGCCTGCTTGCAACAGAATATGCGTCGGGGTTTCGGAACATTGATCAACCGCCTCGGACGCCATCTGAAGATAGCCTTCCATCAGGGTGTGAGGCAGTTCAAAGTATCCCTCCCAGGAACTATCAGACAGCAAAATCCACCCATTGTCGCGGGCGGCGGCGCTGGCCGCATCCATGCTGGCGGCATAGTCGTGGCCACTGCGAACCACTTGCGCATCTTGCGCGCGCAGGCGTTCGGCAAAGCTTTCAGGAACCGTTTCGGCAATATAGACGACGGCCTTGGCACCAAAAATCTTTGCGCCGGCTGCAACGCTCATCCCGTGATTGCCAGCGCTGGCCGTCACGTAAGTAGTGCCGTTCAAAGTCGTCGCGTCAGGGGCGTCCGTTTTGTCTGCTGCGTGCCGTGCGATCACGTAAGCCGCCCCGAGGGCCTTGAAAGAACCCAGATTCATGCGGTGTCGTTCGTCCTTGACCCACAGGCGCGCGACAGGTGCCAGGCCTTCAGCCTCGACAAGCGGTGTCTGTTCTGCCGCTGGGCATCGTGAAAGCAAATCTGAGACACGTGCCGCATTTGTTGAAGGGTAAGGCGCGGATGGGATCAGCTTCTGTCCCCCCCGATGTGGGTTGTTGATGAGCCGCATGTCCCCTCCAAATACTCGACCTATTGACGTGAGCCGATTGGTGCAGTTGTGTCAACTGGATTTGTCCCGCAACGGAATTGTCGATGTCGCACACTGACCCCGCATCTATGCAATCGGAAAACGCCCGCTTTCCCTCGTTTTCGCACAGCTTGCTTGTGATCTTGGAATGCTGAACCGTTCTGTCGAGATTTTACGGGATTTGATCGCTTTCCCAACGGTTTCGTCGGATTCGAACCTGCAGCTCATCGACTATCTTTCGGAACAGCTGAATGCGCTGGGCGCGCGGTGTATCGTGACCCATGATGACAGCGGCGCCAAGGCCAATCTGTTTGCCTCGCTGGGGCCAGATCTGCCCGGCGGTATCATGCTGTCGGGCCATACCGATGTGGTGCCTGTCACCGATCAGGACTGGACCAGCAACCCCTTCGACATGACGGAACGGGACGGCAAGCTCTACGGCCGCGGAACGTGCGACATGAAGGGTTTCATCGCGGCGTCCATAGCGCTGGCTGAACAGATTGATGCCGCGTGCCTAAGCCAGCCACTGCATTTTGCGTTCACCTATGATGAAGAGACAGGGTGTCTGGGCGCACAAAACCTGGTCGCGGATCTGTTAGAAAAAGGAATTGTCCCTGATATTGCAATCGTCGGTGAACCCACCGAGATGCGGGTTATTGAAGGCCACAAAGGGTGTTACGAATACACCACGCGGTTCACTGGTCTTGAAGGGCACGGATCGGCGCCGGATGTCGGGGTGAATGCGGCTGAATACGCCGCGCGCTATGTGGCAAAATTGCTGGAACTGCGCGAAGCGTTGAAAGCAAGGGCACCCGAAAGCAGCAAGTTCGACCCGCCGTGGAGTACCATCAACATCGGGCGCATCTCGGGTGGCGTGGCTCATAACGTGATTGTTGGAAAGGCCGAGGTCGATTGGGAAATGCGCCCGGTTCAAATTAGCGACGCAGAGTTTGTCAAAGGCAAAGTGGCCGACTACGTCGACGGGGTACTGAAGCCCGGTATGAAAGCCGTTCACCCGCTGGCAGATATTGAGCTTGAAACCATAGCCGAGGTTACCGGGCTTGAGCCTATGGCGCAGAACGCTGCGCGGGATTTGGTGACCAAACTGACGGGTGCGAACGGAACCGACCTTGTTGCATTTGGAACCGAGGCCGGTTTGTTCCAACAACTAGGCACACATGCGGTTGTGTGCGGTCCCGGTTCCATAAATCAGGCCCATAAACCGGATGAGTACCTTGAACTGGAACAGCTAGAGCTGTGTTGCAGCATGTTGAAGAGGCTGGGTGCCCATCTGACGAATACCTGAGCGCTTCAGCCCACCCGACTAGCGCATAACAAACGGATCTGGGATCGGATCATCGCTGGTGCGCAACCAGATCGCTTTGAGCTTGGTATAATCCAACGCGGATTGAAGACCGCCTTCACGCCCAAACCCGGACAAACCGTGCCCACCAAACGGCGCAATCGGGCTGACGGCCCGGTAGGTGTTGACCCAAACGACCCCGGCACGAAGGCTGCGCATCATACGGTGTGCGCGGGTCAGGTCCTTGGTGAACACACCGGATGCCAGCCCGAATTTGGTGTCATTTGCCAATTGCAGTGCTTCATCCTCGGAGTCGAAGCTCAAAACAGACAACACTGGCCCAAAGAACTCATTCGTCAGACACGGCGCGTTTGGCGCGTCCGAGCAATCAATGACTGTGGGGGGGAAGTAGTTACCGTCGCAATCCAGAGGTGTTCCACCAGTGATCACTTTGGCCCCTGCAGCCTGAGACGCTGCAATCAAGTCAACGGCTGTTCGAATCTGACCTTCAGTACAAAGCGGGCCGACCTCGGTTGCCATGTCATCGGGACTGCCAATCACGACGCTTGCCGCTTTTTCCGTCAGACGGGTCAGGAACGCGTCTTTGATTTTGCCGGATATGATCAATCGCGATCCTGCGACGCAGCTTTGGCCGCTGGCTGCAAAAATACCCGAGATCTGCGCGTTGACCGCACTTTCGATATCGGCGTCTTCGAACACGATGAACGGTGATTTCCCGCCCAGTTCCAATGACGTCGATGCAAGGTTTTCAGCAGAATTTCGCACCACTTGGCGCGCAGTTTCCGGCCCACCGGTGAAGGCAACATGATCGACCTTGGGGTGGCTGGTCAGCACCGCGCCGCATTCGGGTCCAAAACCGGTGATCACATTCAAAACACCGGCAGGAAACCCGGCCTGATCAAAGATGCGAGCAAATTCAAGCATCGGGGCAGGGCCGTCCTCGGACGCTTTCAAAACCACCGTGCACCCCGCAGCCAGAGCAGGCCCGATTTTCACAGCCGACAGGAACAATTGCGAATTCCAAGGCACCACTGCGGCCACGACGCCCACGGGCTCGCGCCGCAGCCAGACCTCCATATCCGGTTTGTCGATGGGCAGATGCGCCCCTTCGATTTTGTCGGCAAGCCCGGCATAGTACCGGTAATACTCGGCGACATAGGCAATCTGAGCCGATGTCTCGCGGATGATCTTACCCGTGTCTCGGGTTTCCAGTTGAGCCAACGTTTGCGCGTTTTCAGCGACCAGATCGGCAAGACGGTACAAAAGCTTACCACGGGCAGTGGCCGTCATCCCCGCCCATTCCGATGCGAAGAACGCCGTTTCGGCCGCGTCCACCGCTGCGTTCACATCTGCGGTTTTCGCTTCGGGCATCATCGCCCAAACCGACCCGGTTGCCGGATCGCGGCTTTCAAATCGCGCGGACCCGTCCGAGAACCTGCCGCCGATGTACTGCTGAAACTGCTGCATTTCTTCTCCTCAGGCGAAGGCTGGCATGACGTCTTTGATGAACCGTTCCAGCGATGCCTTTTTGCGCTCGAAACTCATACCGCTGTCGATCCAGAACGAATACTCATCATAGCCCAGATCCTCGTAGGCCTTGATGCGCTTGATCGCGTCCTCGGGCGTTGCAATAACACTGTCGCGTATCATTGCCTCGGGTGAATAGAACGGATGCGCCGAGATTTCTTCGTCCGTCAGGGTCTTGATCAACCCCTGAGACACGGGCCGTTCGTTTTTGAACCACGCGCCGAAATAACAATAAAAGCGATTGATCTCTTCAGCCGCCAACCTGACATCTTCCGCGTCCGAGGCGATATAGGTGTGGTTCAGCAACATGATCCTGGGGCGCGGCACATCTGGGAATTTCGCACAGGCCGCATTGAACGTCTCCATAAGCCGGATGATCTCTTCATCGCCCTGCCAAAGGGGCGTGACCTGTACATGGCACCGGTTTTCGACCGCAAACTCATGTGTGTTGGGATCGCGCGCGGCAACCCATATTGGCGGCCCGCCATCCTGTACAGGTTTGGGCGAAGACGTCGCCGTCGGGAACGCGTGATATTCGCCATCCTGCGCATAGTCGCCTTGCCATAATCCCTGTAGCGCGGGAATAATTTCGCGCATGCGCTGGCCAGCCTCCCATGCGTCCATGCCGGGCATCATGCGCTGGTATTCATAGTTATAGGCGCCGCGCGCAATGCCCAGATCCAGACGACCTTCGACGATCATATCCGCCATTGCGGCCTCACCCGCCAACCGTATCGGGTGCCAGAACGGTGCCACGATGGTACCTGTGCCCAGCCGCACGTTTTTGGTTTGCCGCGCCAGATCGACCAGATTGAGGAACGGGTTCGGCGAAATGGTGAAATCCATCCCGTGATGCTCACCGGTCCAGACAGCATGCATGCCGCCTTCATCGGCCATTTTGGCAAGCGCTAGAAAGTCATCATACAGCTGGCGTTGATCCTGATCTGGCGAGGTGCGCTCCATATGAACAAACAAGGAAAAGTGCATTTTAAAGACCCTTTGTCGCGACCGGGCGAACTTCGCCTGAATTCTGATTGCCATAGTAGATGCCGAAGTTACCAAGCTCGGCTTCTTCGGCCAGACGTTCCAGCATGGTCAGGATGGCAGGATCCGTGACATCGTGAAATGACGACGCCTCCAGTGGCACAAAAGCGCCGGTCTTCGGGATACCCTGTTCAGCCTGACACAGGAACGAGATGTGCTGAATTTTGCGACCGATATCTTCAAACACGGAATAGACAAATCCTGGCTGCGCCGTCAGGCCGGTGTTTTCGATCAGCTGTTTCAGTGCCGTCGTCGCCCCCAGCTTGGTTGCGACCATTTCGGGCAACCCAAGCCCTCCGGCTCCATCATCGACCAGCAATATCTCTCCGTTCCGCTCGATCAGGGCGGACACGACCAGATTGGTGTTTTGCGAAAGCGCCTCTGCCGCGGTTGAAGGCGTCACATACGCTCCTTGCGCATATCCAAGCCCCGGTGCCGATGCGCTGTCAAAGGCTTTGACAGCACCGATCAGGATGACGTGATCACCAGCGTCCACGGTCTGATGTAAGGTGCAATCAAACCAAGCCGACACGCCGTCCAGGATCGGTGAACCTTGCGGCCCGTGGCGCCAGTCAATGTCTGCAAACCGATCTTCGACGGGTTGCGCAAAAGTATTCGAAATGTCGATCTGGGTTTCGGACAGGACATTTACGGCAAACCCCTCGGCCTGCACCAAGGCGTCATAGTTGCGCGAGCTATTGGCGAGGCAGACCAGTACCAAGGGCGGATCCAGCGACACCGAAGTGAACGAGTTGGCGGTAAATCCAAGCGGGTGACCGGATTTATCCTGCGAGGTCACAACTGTGACGCCGGTCATGAAAGTTCCAAAAGCATTGCGCAAAGCGCGCGTATCATTCGGGGTCATTGCAGCTTCCTTTGCAGGATGGGCTGGCCCTGGTCGAGCCAGTCCAAAAGATGCGCCGTCACAGTGTCAGGTGCGGTTAGGTTTACCATATGGCGATGCCCTTTGATGATCACAGCGCGACCATTTTCCACGGCTGCCGCCATGGCGCTTGCCATTTCAGGGGTCGAGTTTGGGTCACCGTCACCTGTGATTGCCAGCAATGGGCATTCTAGCGATGCCATTCTGTCGGCATATGTTGCGTCACCACGTGCAAAGGCGGCATAGGCTGTGGCGTATCCATCTTGATCGACCGAGCTGAGCCATTCCGCGACCTTGGCTCGTGCAGTTTTTTCTATGGGGTTGTTGCCGAACCATCGCGTAAGTGGGGTTTCAAGATCAAAGCGGCCTGCAGTGATTTCTGCTGCGCGCGCGATCACCGCCTCGGTGGCGGCGGCATCCCTGCGGTAGACGCCATTCAGCAAGGCGACACTGGACGTCAAATCCGGGTATTCAATAGCAAATCCCAAAGCGACTAACGCGCCCATAGAATGCCCTGCAACGGCCACTGGGCCAAGGTCCAAGGTTCGCACAACATCATTCAACCACGCCACGAAATCGGGCAATTGGCTGTCCATTGGCAAGGGCGCGCTGCCCCCATGTCCCGGCATATCAACTGCGATCACCCGACCGGTTTGGCACAGCGAGGCGATCTGCGGTTCCCAGGCGGCTGATTGCATTCCAACGCCATGCAGCAGAACCACAGGCGTACCTGTGCCGTGATCTCTGAACGTCACGTGGCTTGCAGACTCAGACAGCTGCCGGGTTGTCAACGTCATGGCCCAATTCCTTGAGGTCCTGATATCGATCGCCGATCCTGTGATGCGGGCGACCACCGATCGAGGCCCCGAGCGCGATCAGAATCTCATCCGCAGCTGGCGCATCCGCGACCGACGTCTGGATCGTCAGATAGTGCGACCGCCTGCCCCCGTCGTTCTTGTCCATCAATGGGATCATCAACGGCGCATTGGCCGGACCCCGCGTATTGCAGAACGACAGATAGGATTTTGCCCCGACCGCATTCCGATAGTGGTTGCCAAAGTGCAAGGTGTGAATCAGGGCCGAGGCATGTTCGACTTCACCGTTCAATCCAACGATTGCAGATTTTCCATAGGCTTCTACATGATCGCCGCTCCCGGCGGCGTTCAAAATCATTTCAGTCAGCATCTGCCCCAGTCCCGGGGCGCAATCGCGGATCTCGGGGGACAGGTCGTCGACAAAGCCCGCACCGGCCCATGGGTTGCGGATTACAGCCATCGCAGCAATCAGCTTTAGCGGGTTTTCAGCCACCTTGCCGCCTTCGATCAGCGTATTTTCTTCATACAGAAGCGTTTTGCGAACCTCAGCGGGCATTGGGTGTTCCTTTGATGATGTGATTCGATTAGTAATATGGTATACCATACTATGATAGGTCAATCTTACTTGTCCCCAGAACCCAACGCGGATACGAAATCCCTGATGAAATCCTCAGAACCCCCTTTGCAAAAAATCGACAAAGCGCCACAGACCCTGCGCGATATTGTGCAAGACAGGTTGCGCGAAGCGATCATTGATGGACGTTTTGCCCCTGGTCAGCGACTTGTCGAGCGACCGCTTTGTGATCAGCTTGGCGTCAGTCGGACGGTGATCCGCGAGACAATTCGTTTTCTGGAAGCGGAGGGTCTGGTGGAAATCCTTCCCAACCGTGGCCCCGTTGTCTCGACCCTGGACTGGGCTCAAGCCAAGCAGATTTATGATGTACGCCTGTTACTTGAAGGCGCAGCAGCTGCGACCTGTGCTCAACGGCATGGGCAGAATTTTGCCCCCGAACTCGACCGAGCACTGAACGCTGTAAAGACGGCAATGGGTGACACTGAATGGGCCAATCTCTTGCTGGCCACGACGCGCTTTTACGAGCTTATCTTCAAGGAGGCGGGACATATCGTAGCTTGGGAGATTGTTCAGCGCCTTAACGGTCGGATCAGTCGCCTACGCGCCTTGACGCTTTCGACCCGCAGTCGCGACGGCAAGGGGCTGAAACAGTTGACGGCAATCCACGATGCGATCCTCAGCCGTGACCCGAATGCCGCCCGTCAGGCTGTTGAGACGCACATCACTGCCGCAGCAACTGCCGCGCAAGGTTTCCTGAAAGACGCGAAGGCCGGTTTGGGTAAAGACCTACAGCTTTGAGACATTAGTGATTCCCAGCGGCCCGAGCGCGGTGAACGCGGAACGAGGTAAGAAAATCCGTTAAGATTGGTTCCCGCTGCGGGGAACCGCAGCGATGCCCGCCAGGCGGCCTCTCTGATAGTCGCTGTCAGCGTAATCCCGTAATGCTTCAATATTGGCAATCTCTGCGTGGTTTCGGTTGATCTTAACGCCAACGGATTTCAACCGTGAGAACGCGCGGCTCAGGCTCTCGGGTTTCATGCCCAAACGTCCGGCAATCAGCAATTTGTCATATGGCAGTTCAACATCACAATCCCCGGTGTCACTGTCGCACAGGTTCAACAAAAACTCGGCCACCCTTTGCGCACCAGTCTGCGCCTTCAGTTGTTCAAGCTGGGACACAAGAGAATGCAAATGGGTAAACGTAGCCGCCAGAATCGAAACGCCGATTTCCGCGTCTTCGCGCATCAGGGACAGCAGAACCGGGCTGGGCAGATGCATGACTTGGCAAGGGGATACAGCTTCAGCGGAAACAGGGTAGGGGACATTGCGCAAGGCAACAGCCTCACCAAAGCTTTCGCCACGGGTAAAGACACTTACCACAGCCTCGGCGCCGGATGGTGACATGCGGAACAATTTGACCCATCCCGCCAGCACCACATGAATGGCCTTGGCTTCTTCCTCTTGAAGAAAGATCGTCTCGCCCCGGTCATACTCCCGCCAGATCGCATGGCTGAGCAACGTGTCGATATGGTGTTCCGGTAAGCTTTTAAGCAAAAGCGACTGTCGAGCGATCGCTTTTTGTGCTTCATACGCCACGAAGGGTCCCCCTTTTCCCTGGTCGGTGATCTGACCGGTACATCCCTCATCCATAGGCTATCCGAAACCGGTATCTGGCGCACCCGTCTTTTTCCGTTGCCCGAACTTGACAATTGTCATGTCACCGGGGGCGCCGCGCGCCTACGCTCGGCCAAAGCCAGTATTCCCGGGAGCAAGCGAGATGGACTACGAGCGATTTTTTAGCAGCAGCCTCGATGACCTGAGGGACGAAGGAAACTACCGCGTTTTCATCGACTTGCAACGGCGCTGCGGGTCTTTCCCAAACGCGCGGCAGACTGATGGCACCACCCAGCGCGACGTGCGGATCTGGTGTTCAAACGACTATCTGGGCATGGGACAACATCCTGCGGTAGTTGGCGCTATGCATGACGCGTTGGATCGTTGTGGCGCGGGCGCAGGCGGCACGCGTAACATTTCCGGAACAACGCATGATCACGTCCTGTTGGAGGCAGAGCTTGCTGATCTGCACGACAAAGAAGCCGCGCTGTTGTTTACCTCGGGCTATGTGTCGAACTGGGCTGCCCTGGGAACGCTCGCTGCTAAAATCCCAGGCTTGATCGTGTTCTCGGATGCATTGAACCACGCGTCGATGATCGAAGGCATTCGCCATTCGCGCGCGCAGAAGGTGATTTGGGGGCATAACGATTTGGCAGATCTTGAGGCCAAGCTGGCTGCCGCAGATCGTGACGCCCCTAAGATGATTGCCTTTGAATCGGTCTATTCCATGGATGGCGATATCGCCCCCATCAAAGAGATCTGTGATCTGGCCGACAAATACGGCGCCATGACATATCTGGATGAGGTCCACGCCGTTGGGCTTTACGGCCCGCGCGGTGGTGGCATTGCCGAACGCGAAGGTCTGATGCATCGCCTGACAGTGATCGAAGGCACGCTGGGCAAAGCATTTGGCGTTGTTGGCGGCTATATCGCGGCATCGGCGGCGCTGTGTGATTTTGTGCGCAGCTTTGCCAGCGGGTTTATCTTCACAACGGCTTTGCCACCGTCTATTGCGGCAGGCGCAGCGGCTTCGATCCGGCATCTGAAACGGTCAAATTGTGAACGTGATTTGCAAAAGGTCCGCGTGGCACAGGTTCGAGCCCGGTTAGATGCTGAAGGTATTCCATACCTGCACAATCCAAGCCACATCATCCCGGTGATGGTTGGTGATCCGGTCAAATGCAAATTCATCTCGGACACACTGTTGGAGGAATTCGGTATTTACATCCAGCCGATCAACTACCCAACCGTTCCCAAGGGCACCGAGCGTCTGCGGATCACGCCATCTCCGGTTCATACGGACGAAGATATCGCCCATCTGGTCGGCGCATTGTCGGTTCTGTGGCAGCGGTGTCAGATCGCAAGGATGCCGATGGCGGCACAATAGTCAAAGCGTCACTTGTTTGGAGAATTGCCGCCCGGTCGGGCGGCTTTTCCGCACTCAAATCAAATAGAGAACAAAGATCACGACCGCGAAAGCCGTCAGAACCAATGTGAACCCGCGCAACCAGGCCGGACTTTGGGCAAGGTCGAGGTAGCGGGCGAGAATTACGCGTGTTTTGATCAAGGCAAGCAACAGTATACCCGCTGCAGCAATCTCTGGCATGCCGGGCAGCTTCGTCAGTAGCGCTGTGACAGAACTCAGCGTCAACAGAGTGAGCCATGCGCATGAGAGAGGGTTAGGGTGCCTCCGGCGGGAGTATTTGCGAAAAGATGAAGCTTTGGGCACCGCTCTTATCCCAACAGGTAGATCACGGGAAACAACATGATCCAGGCCAGATCAACCATGTGCCAGAATTGCGCGCCCGCCTCAATATTGCGCAGATCGTCCCGCCAGGCGACCAGCAACAGGATAGTAGCACCTGCCAGCACATGGGCGGCGTGAAACCCCGTCAGCAGATAGTAGAACATGAAGAACGGGTGGGTCTCGAAGGTGATGCCCTGCGCTGCTTTGCCTGCGTATTCCGTGCTCTTGATGAACAGGAAAACGACCCCCAGTGCGGACGCGCCAATCAGGGCTATTCGTGCCGCGACGCGCTGGGCGGCACGGCGCCAATGCAACGCTTTTGCCGCCAGGTATCCGGATGTGACCAGAACCGCCGTGTTCAGCGCCGCACCGGTGCGATACAGATGAGACTGCGCCTCGGCAAAGCCAACCGGGTCGGTCAGGCGGACGCTCATGAAAGCGACCAGTCCCG
Source organism: uncultured Ruegeria sp. (assembly GCF_947489545.1). Lineage (NCBI taxonomy): Bacteria > Pseudomonadati > Pseudomonadota > Alphaproteobacteria > Rhodobacterales > Roseobacteraceae > Ruegeria > uncultured Ruegeria sp. The sequence goes on from NZ_CANLDZ010000022.1 coordinate 48,369, forward strand.
CGCCAAACACAAGCAATTCCGAGACAATGAGTATCCACATCAGTAACTCGCCCGGTAACTCGTCGATGAGGGATGCGTCGCTCATGCACCGACCAGTTGGCGGTAGATCTGCGGCAGGGCCATGGTCAGGCGTTGTGGGTCCGGGATGACAGCAAACCCCCCTTGCCCAAACATGCGTGGGAACCAGCTTTTTCCGGTTTTGTCGATGGTGACGCCAAAGACCGATTGGCCAACCCGACGGGCCTCGCGGACCGCCTGCCGCGTGTCTTCGATGCCGTGACGACCCTCATAGTGGTCCAGATCGTTGGGCTTGCCATCGGTGATCACCAGCAGCAAACGACGCTTGCGGGACTGGTCTGCCAGATCAGACGAACAATGGCGAATCGCTGCACCAAGGCGGGTGTAGTGGCCCGGCCGCAGTGACGCGATGCGTTGCTCAACCGCTGTGCCCATCGCTTCATCAAAACGCTTGCAGCGCTGGACATAGACACGCTGGCGTTTCAGCGAACTGAAGGCATGGATGGCAAAATCATCGCCGCAGGCGTTCAGACCCCATGCCAGGGCCGCCAGTGCTTCGCGTTCGATGTCGATCACCGCGCGACCTGTGACAGCGCTTTCAGTGGACCGGCTGACATCCAGCAAGATCGATACCGCCAGATCGCGGTCCTCTGGGCGGGATTGCATCCAAATGCGCTCGTTTCCTTCTCCGCTGGCTTTTCGGTCCACGGCACTGCGCACGGCGGCCTCGACATCCAGTTGATCTCCATCCAGATGGCCGCGCGTCATCACACGGCCTGGGCGAAGAGCTTCGAACTGGCGTTTGACGGCGCGGATGCGGCGGGCGGTGGCGGGGTCTTTGCCGAATTCGGCGGCATCCTCGCGGATATCGGCATCCGACAGCAGAACGTTGACGTGATCAGGCAGATACCGCCCGGTGCGTACGTCCCATTCGGGATAGAGAATTCGGCCCGACAAACGCTCGCGGTTCACATCCTCGGGCGCGAGATCCAGATGCAGTTTCAGCTTGGTGGGCGGCGCTTTGGAGATTTGCCCAAGTCCGATCTCTTCCTGATCGTCAGCCGCCTTTTTGGCATTGTCGGGATCGTCGTCATCAATGCGTCGGTTGATATTGAGGAACTCGGCCCAGCTGAGGATTGCTTCGAACTTGTGCAGAATGAAACTGTCACTGCGCGAGGCTTGATCGGATTTGCGGCGGCGGGCGCGGTGGGTTTTTTCGCCAGTTTCTTCAGGCGGGCCTTCGGTATCGGGGTTTTCAACTTCGGTGTGTTCGGAAAACCCAACGGCACGCAGGTCGGGCCACAAAGGCACCGGGCGGAAATTCTGGTACCCGCGCGGCGCGGTTAGTTCGTTGTCCAGCATCAACAGCTGCTCGCCTTTCGCAGGCATGGGCTGAGGATCTCCCAGCATGTGGCGGATCAGGTCTTCGACCGCTGCTTCTGCAGGTGGCAGGTTCGGGATATCGCGCTGGTGCAGCACGCCTTTGCAAAGCTGTGTGTAAAGCGGGCGCAGGCCGGGGGCATCGTCCAGCGTGGCCGAGACCGTCGCTTGCGCAGCTGTTAGAGCGCTGAGATCGGCGCGCAGGGGGTCTTTTTCATCAATTCGGGTTCCGGCGTGGGCAGCGACAGCGGCAAGCCAGACATACAGTGCGCCATTGGCTTCGCGTGCTGGAAATACGGCCAGCCGATCTGGCAATCGCAACACTTCGCCATCAAACGAGGCGCGCGGCATCAATTCCACTTCGGTCCCCAACCTGCGTCGCCAGCTTAGGCGGTGGTGCGAGACCTCGGGCGAGACCGGGCGCAATTCAACGCCCGGGCTACCCCCCAATCCTCGGAAGAGGACGGCCAGCCGCCCCGCGACCTCGGAAAGGTCGACCGCGGCTCCATCGTGCACCTGGGGTGCATCAAGGCGGCTGGCAAGGGTGTGCCACAGTTTCCCGATTGTTTCTTCGGGTTCCCATGGCTCAAAATCGATCTTAACCATCAGTTGGCCTCACCCAAAGACAGCCGTGACAAGATCGAGGAGCCCGCGTTTGACATCCTCGTCATCGGTCAGAGGCTCGATCATAGCGGCAAGGATGGCGCGGTCTGTTGACATGCCTTGAGCGATCAGTGTCGCGGCATAGACAACTAGGCGGGTGGAAACACCTTCCTCTAGATCCTGACCCTTGAGCCCACGCAACTTGCCTGCAAGGCGCACCAGCGGTTTGCAGCGCTCCAGCGGTAACCCGCTTTCCTGCGCGACGACTTCAGCCTCCATCTCGGGCGATGGGAAGTCGAACTCCAGCGAGATGAATCGCTGCCGGGTCGAGGGTTTCAGGGTTTTCAGGATATTCTGGTATCCCGGGTTATACGAGGCCACCAACATAAAGCCGGGCGCGGCCTCAAGTTCTTCGCCGGTGCGATCAATTGGCAGGATGCGCCGGTCGTCGGTCAGCGGGTGCAACACGACAGTCACGTCCTTGCGGGCCTCGACCACTTCGTCCAGATAGCAAATAGCTCCCTCGCGCACCGCGCGGGTCAGCGGACCATCGACCCAGACGGTTTCCCCGCCTTTCAGCAGATAACGCCCGATCAGGTCGGCGGCAGCAAGGTCATCGTGGCAGGCCACGGTGTAAAGCGGGCGGCCGAGACGGGCGGCCATATGCGCGACAAAGCGGGTCTTCCCGCAGCCCGTCGGACCTTTCAGCAGGACTGGCAGGTCGTTGTTGTAAGCGGCGGTGAACAAGTCACATTCGCCGCCTTGGGCGAGGTAGAAGGGGGCGTCAACCGCCCCCGGTTCCATTTGTAAGGAGCCATCCATATCCATCACTCCGCAGGGGTTTCAGCGGCACCAGGTTCGATGATCTCTTTCCGGGGCACCCAGATGGCGTACATGAACAACAGCGCGCCAAGGACCACGACCAGCCCAGATCCAAAGCGCATCCAGTAAAAGATCGCGATCTGATCCTGCACGTCCATGAAGTAATCACCGATCACCCGCTGCATATGCGTTTGAACGGTTCCACCAAAGGTCAGCACGAACGTCATAAAGACCATGCCGCTGGTCATCAGCCAGAAGGATCCCATGTTCAGCACCTGATTATACGGATCCCGGTTTTTCAGGATCGGCATTGCATAGCTGAAGATCGCCAGGTTGAGGCAGACATAGGCACCGTAGAAGGCCAGGTGACCGTGGGCCGCGGTGATCTGTGTGCCATGGGTATAGTAATTAACCCCGTGCAGCGTGTGCAGGAATCCCCAGACACCGGCACCGAAGAAAGCCAGCGTGGCACAGCCCAGCGACCACAGCAGCGCAGCCTTGTTGGGGTGGTCCCGGCGGCCTTTCCAGACCATGACAAAGGCAAAGGCCATCATCGCAAAAAACGGGATCACTTCGAGGCTTGAGAAGATCGATCCGATCCACTGCCAGTAACCGGGCGTCCCGATCCAATAGTAGTGGTGGCCGGTGCCAAGGATGCCTGAGAACAGCGCGGCGGCGACAATGACATAAAGCCATTTCTCGACGATCTCGCGGTCAACACCCGTCAGCTTCAGCATCAGGTAGGCCAGGATCGAGGCCATGATCAGTTCCCAAACACCTTCGACCCACAGGTGAACAACATACCACCAGTATTGCTTGTCCAAGGACAGGTTGCCCGGATTGTAGAAGGCAAACAGGAACAGCAGCGCCAGACCCCAGAGACCCAGCAACAGGATGTTGGTGATCGCGGTCTTCTTGCCCTTCAGAACGGTCATCGACACGTTGTAAAGGAAGATCAGCGCCGCCACGACGATACCGGCCTTGACCCATTTGGGTTGCTCAAGGAACTCGCGCCCCTCTTTGCCCAGCAACCAGTTCCCTTCGAACAGGTTGAACGTATAGGTCAGCACCACGCCCAGCGTGCCGACTACAAGGATCAGCAGCTGCAGATAGGCCAGCTTGGTCGAGTGTATCTCACGCTCGGCTTCTTCCGGGATCAGGAAGTAGGCCGCGCCAAAGAAGCCCAGGATCAACCAGACGATCAGCGCGTTGGTGTGCAGCATCCGCACGATGTTGAACGGCAGCAGCTCGCTCAGGAAATTGGGGGATACATAGATCCAACCTGCCAGCAGGCCGCCCAGCACCTGGATCACGAAAAGGCCCATCGCTACGGCAAAGTAGGCATAGGCGATTTTTTGGGATTCGTATTTCATTTCTCCGTTCCCTTCTCAGCCCGCTTCATTCGGGGGCCAGCCCTGAGCGTCGATATTGTCTGTCCAGATCAGGAAGTTGGTCAGATCGCGGATTTCTTCGTCGCTGAGGTTGAATTGCGGCATCTGTCGGCGACCGGGAATTTCGGTCGGTTGCGCTTCCATCCAGCCTTTGAGGGCTTCAAAGGCCGATTCCGGGTCGTCCAGAACGCCCCAACGTGTCATCACGTTGCCGACTTCGGGGGCAAAGTAAGCCCCTTCACCCAGAATCGTATGGCAGTTGATGCAGGCGTGTTTTTCCCAGATATGTTTGCCCCGGACGACGCTGTCATCCAGTTTCGCCGCGTTCTCGGAATTGACGATGTACAGATGGGAATGGGCCGACAGGGCCACAAAGATAAGAATGAAGAACAGTGACCCGCCATAGAAAATATTGCGAGCCATGCTCTTTGTCATGACTTCTCGCATCGCGCTCTCCTTTGCGCCGATTAGCTAGTAGAAGCACAATGAAGACGGGGTGACGCGACTGCCTTAACGAAAGTCAAGACGGGCCGCAGGAAACCAATCGTCCTGTCAGGGCTGTGAGGCCAAGCGCGATCCGGTAAGTGCGGGCCACATGGCAATGAGGTACAGCGCGATGGCCGCAATCCAGAGCCCATCCGCCACCAGCATTGCGGTCAAGTAACCGGCATCTAACCCTGATCCAAACCACCTGAGTAAAGCCGCAGCAGCCATCAACCCATAAGCTGCGGCCATCGACGGCGGCGCGACCAAAGCTCGACCCGTATGACCCAGCGCGGCGCGGCTCATCATGGCCAGGGTCATGCCGCCAACGCAACCAATGCCAAGAACGTGTAATGCGGCAACTTCATTGCCATAGCCCAATACTGCCAGCCCCCACAGCACCAGACCCAGTGCCAGCATGCCAAGACCCAGATGCAGAGCAATCAGAATCGGCTGGCGCAGGGCCCAACCCGCCCGCCAACGTGCCATTCGCGCCGCGTGAACCGTTCCCAGCGTCACAGCCAGAACGCCGGTAAGACCGGTTGCGCCAACTGGCAAGGCGCTCAGCGGTAGGGCCAAGGCCAGCCCCAGTGCCGGCTTGTCCAAACGCGCGGCAGATACCGGCCAGGCCGCCTCGGGTTCACCGGCCCGCTTCATCGCGTTGCGGGTAAACGCCGGTGTGATCCGACCACCCAGTATTGCGATCATGGCGCAAAGCGTCAGCAGACCGGCGCGCAAGCCGGTCTGCAACGTCTCATCTGTTGCACCGACCCATTCCAGGTGGGTCATCAGATTGGCGAGCCATATGAATGTAAGCAGAGCCAGAAATACCATGTTCTGCGGTTTTGGCCGGCGGATCAGTTGGCTGGCGGTCTTGGCAGCAAGAACCGGCACAAATGCCAGATCGATCACAGCCACCACACCCGGCGATAAAGACGTCGAAAACCACATCGCAAGCCGCCCTGCGAGCCAAAGCGTAGCGGCCAAAGTGATAAAACCTGCGCGTGCCTCAGGGCTGCCGGTCCAGTTTGGGACGGCGGTTAAAAAGAACCCGCCCAACGCAGCGGCGGCATATCCAAAAATCATCTCATGGGCGTGCCAAATCGGTGGGGTCATCGCATATGGCGCCGCCTCGAGGGGCACAGCGCCGGTCTGCATTACCAACCACAAACCCCAAGCGCCGCCAGCAAACAAACCGTAGAGCCCGGCGAACAGGAAAAAAATGCGAAAGCTCTCTGCAAAAATACGTGTGATTGCCGCTGGCATGGCTGCTGTCCTTGGTCCGGAATCTGTGTGGTCCAGACCTAGCAGTGCGGTTTTGCCCCTGACTTAACCAAAATCAAAAGGGTGAAAATATGTGTTTAAAACACAGGTTTTTTGCAGTCTTTTTTGCACAATTGAGAGGGTTTCTTCGCGGGATTCCGCCCCTCTCGTTGACTTTGGTCAAGGAGCGGACGCCGCGCCTGCCGCACGTTCTGGCATGCCTCACCACGCAAATGGAGAGTGATCATGTCACTTGGAATCAGCTACAATAAAACGGGCCGCGCCTTCGGGGTCGGTTTGGCAATGTTGCTGGGCAGCGTCGCTGCGCCAGCCTCAGCCGAAGAGCCAGCATTAAGCGACGAAGCGTTTGACTCGTCCAAGCAGCTTTACTTTGAACAATGCGCAGGCTGTCATGGTGTTTTGCGCAAAGGCGCCACAGGTAAAAACCTGGAACCCCATTGGAAAAAGACCGCAGCCGACGGCACCGTGACCGAAGGCGGGACGCTTCAGTTGGGGCAGGAACGCCTTGAAAAGATCATTGCCTGGGGAACCGAGGGCGGCATGAACAACTTCTCGGACATCATGTCCGAGCAGGAAATCAAGGACATGGCGACATACATTATGATGGACGCCCCCAAGCCACCAGAGATGTCGCTTGAGCAGATGAAGGCAACCCGGAAGGTCTATGTCGAAGAAGCCGACTATCCGACGGAGCCGCTGCATGGCCGCAACTGGGAAAACTTCTTTGTTGTTATCGAACGGGACGTGGGCAAGGTGGCCGTGATCGACGGTGACACCAAAGAGGTGCTGACGCACATCCCGACCGGATATGCCGTGCACGTTCTCAAAGCGTCCGAGCATCACTCGATCACAGAGCCCGAGCATCCCGGCCGCTTTTGGTACACGATGGGCCGCGACGGCAAGATGACCAAGATCGATCTCTGGCAGACGCCGGAAAACATGTTGGTTTCCGAGGTCAAGATTGCCTACGACGCACGTGATGTTGCTGTTTCCGGCGATGGAAAATACGTCATCGGTGGGGGTTACTGGCCACCGCATTTCGCTATCGTTGACGCCCAGACAATGGAGCCGGTCAAGGTCGTATCGACCCGTGGCGTGAACGTGGACGGGGATTATGTGGAAGAGGCCCGTGTGGCAGCGATCTACACTACGCCGAACGAACCCACTTGGATCGTCGCAGTGAAGGAGCTGGGGCAGTTGTGGCAGGTCGATTACACCGATCTGGACAACCTGCGCATCGACAAGATCGACAGTGCCAAATTCCTGCATGACGGGTTCTTCGATCCGACTGGCCGCTATTTCCAGATCGCCGCAAACGCATCGAACAAGATGGTGGTTGTCGATACCGAAACCCACAAGCTGGAGGCGATGATCGACACGGCCGCGCTGCCGCACCCCGGTCCGGGGGCGAACTGGATAGATCCCAATTGCGGTCCGGTTGCAGGCACGACCCATCTGGGCGTTGGCACCGTGACAGTCTGGGGTAATGACCCCGAAAACCGTCCCGACGATGCGTGGAAGGTTTGCTACGAGGTCGAAACCGACGGACCCGGCCTGTTTGTCCGGACTCACCCGAACTCGGATTACATCTGGGCGGACCAGACCAAGCACCCCGAGCCCGAAATTCAGCAATCGGTGCAGGTCATCTCGAAAGAGACTGGCGAGATCGTGAAAACCATCCAGATCACCGAAGACGAAGGCAGCGCTGCTGTTCACTTCGAATTCAACGCGGATGGCACCGAGGTCTGGGTCTCCAAGTGGAACCTGTCGGATTCGAAAGAACCCAACGGTCAGATCGTGATCTTCGACGCCAAGACATTGGAAGAGATAGGCCGCATCGACGGGCTCTATGCCCCGACCGGCAAGTTCAATGTCTACAACCGGTCGAATCACGTCACCTGACGGGTTCGAAACCTAACACCGGAAAGGGCGGGCCCATCGCCCGCCCTTTCTTTGATTTCCGGGTCCTGTCCCGGCGAACCAACAGCCTAATTCATCAGCTTGCCGTTCACAGCGGCCAAAACAGCCATAACGGAGCCCGGACATGACCCAGCCCGAACCGGAAAAGAAAAAACCGATCTGGCGACGGTATTTCCTCTGGGGAATGCCCGTGGCCGGGGTCGCAGTGGCCTTTGCCGCTGGCATCATCTTCTGGGGCGGGTTCAACACTGCCATGGAAGCCACCAACACCAAGGAATTCTGTGTCTCGTGCCACGAGATGCGCGATTTCGTCTACGAGGAATACACAGGCACGATCCATGACGTGAACCGGTCTGGTGTGGGCGCGGTCTGCTCCGACTGCCACGTGCCCAAGGACTGGACCCATAAGATGATCCGCAAGATCAAGGCCTCGAAAGAGCTTTATGGAAAGATGGTTGGCACCATCAACACCCGCGAAAAATTCGAAGCCAAGCGCGTGCATCTGGCGATGAACGAATGGGAGCGGATGAAAGCCACCGACTCGCGCGAATGCCGCAACTGCCATGATTTTGAATCTATGATGCCCGAGTTTCAGAAGCCCCGCGCCCGACAGCAGCATCTGAATGCCATGCAGGTCGGTCAGACCTGTATCGACTGTCACAAGGGGATTGCACATTCGGATGCCCGTGAACGGGCCGATGAAGAATATCTGGAACAACTTGAGGCCCCGAACCCCGCCTTCATTCGCGAAATCCCTGCCGAGTATCTGGCCAGCCTCGAGAGGATCGAAGCCAAAGAGGTTGCCGCGGCCGAGGCCGAAAAAGCCGCGAAACAAGCACAACAAGAGGCTGTGCAGGCTCAGATCGCAGCTGCCGTTGACGCGGCAGTGGCCGAAGAACGCGCCAATGCTACTGGTGAAGGGGCCGCAGCACCCGCAAGCGGTGGTGGCAGTGACGTCGGTGCGGATATCGACTGGACGGCTGTGGCCAGCGCGGATCTGAAACTATTCTACCCCGGCCAGGCCTCGTTTGAATGGGTGCAGAACGGTAAGTTCCACGGCGGCGCGCGCCCATTGACCAAAGGCGGCGACCAGTGCACCACCTGTCACGCCAAAGAGCTGGATATGATCGGCAACAAGATTGTGGCTGGCGGTGAATTGGAACCGACCCCGATCCCTGGCAAGCGCGGTGTGATCGATGCGACAGTACAAGCAGCCCATGACGACGAAAATCTGTATATCCGTCTGCAGTGGCCGGATGCGGGCCATAACCCGGTGCCGTTCGTCGATGGCGGCAAGATGGATCCGGACAACCAGATCAAGGTTGCAATGATGATCACCGGCACCGGGATCGAGATGGGCGACCAGGTAGGTTGCTGGGCCTCGTGCCATGCTGACAACACCTATATGCCCTTTGCGCCCGAGGCGGATGCAATTGCTGCCGATGGCGATGTCGCGGGTCGCATGACGGCTCAGGACACGGTGACCAAATACATCAGCGAAAGCCGTACCGAGGTTGAAGTCAAAGGCCGCCGTGGCAAAGCGCTGGGTGGTTGGGACAAGCTGCAAGCCGAAGCACAGATCGAGCAGTACCTGACGGATGGCACATTCCTTGACCTGATGCGCGTCTATGCAGATGGCAGCGCCTCAAATGGTTATCTGTTGGAACAGCGTGTGGTCAACGAAGGCGAGATTGCAGCGTCGGCCGAGCTGTCTGGAGGTGCGTGGACCGTGGTGTTTTCCCGTCCTTTGAACTCTGGCGCGCCCGGTGACGTGCCACTGGAACCTGGCCAGACCTACACCATTGGCTTTGCCATTCACGATGACTTTGCCGCCGCGCGATTCCACCACGTGACGCTGGATACCAGCCTGGCGCTGGATGACGACAGCGCCTTTGTTAACGTGATCAAGCAATAAAGGATTGAGGCCGGACTATGCGGCCTCAACCCATTTTCGGAACGGAGACATGGACCATGAAACCCCACCGGCTTCTTCCTACTCTGCTGTTGTTCGCAGCCCCCGCATTTGCTGCGGGTGAAGACGCAGCTGCCGTCTGCGCCGAGGCTGAAGAACGCTATTTGGAGATGTTCGATCAGCCCTCGTCATCGGTTGACGAGGCTGAGCTGGTATTGATGTACAAGTACAACTTTTGCCCCGCCGACCTAACGGTGCAGGCAGGGGCCACGGTGCGCTGGGTCAACGTGGACAAACGCACCAGCCACAGCGTGCTGTTGAAAGATGGAAGCGCACCCGAAAGCGATCGGCTGTTCCCGGAAGAATCCGTGGAAATGACCTTCCTTACCCCCGGTCCGCAGAACTACCTGTGCGGGCCGCATTGGGAGACACAGAACATGATCGGGATGATCACGGTCGAGCCCTGACCAATGGCGAACTACTGGCAAGATCAAAGGGGCGCGGTCGCAAATCCCGCGCTCCTTAACTTTAGTCAAGGAAGCTGCGCAGATACTGCGCCACGCTCGCCCCATGACACGCCCGGTTCACCCAGCAACGTCCCAGTTTCGCATCGGATCCGCAGATGGGATCTGCCGGACATCCCGGGTTCAGACGACATTCAGAACAAGCGAGTTTACACATGAGTGGTAAGGTTTTTCTGATCGGTGCCGGTCCAGGTGACCCCGAGCTTTTGACCCTGCGCGCGCTGCGGATGCTGCAACAGGCCGATGTGGTGGTCTATGATCGTCTGGTCTCGGACGACATCCTTGCCCTGCATGCGGACGCGGCGCAGCTGATCCCCGTTGGGAAAGCCCCGAAATGCCACACCGTCCCGCAGGATCGCATCAACGAGATTTTGCTGGAACAGGCCCGCGCTGGGCACAATGTAGCCCGTCTGAAAGGCGGCGATCCGATGGTTTTTGGTCGTGGTTCGGAAGAGGCCGCGTATCTGATCGCGCGCGGTGTCGCAGTCGAATATGCCCCTGGCATTACGGCCGCGCAGGGAGCCTCCAGCTCGACCGGAGTGCCTTTGACACATCGTGGTCTGGCAACATCGGTTCAGTTTGTCACCGGGCATCGACAGGCTGACAAGGTTCTTGATCTCGACTGGAAGCGGTTGGCTGATCCCGACTCGACGGTTGTGATCTATATGGGCGTCGCCAATATCGGCCAGATTGCCATGGGTCTGATGACTGAAAACCTGTCCGGGTCCACCCCGGTTCTGGCGGTCAGTAATGCAACCACCCCGGATGAATGCCGCCTGCTGTCGCGCCTTGACCGGATCGCCACGGATGCACGCACGGCCGCGCTCAGGGCGCCAACGCTGTTCATCATCGGGAGTGTTGTTTCGCTGTATGCGCAACAGCCGGTCGCCCGTGTTTTGGAACAGGCCCATGGCTAGCCTTGCTCATATCCAGTTGGGGTTGCGCTCTGCCGCGCCCGCCGGCGGTTCGGGCTGGACCCTGCGCGCCTTTCTGACAACTGCAGTGCTTGTCGCAACCTCGGCTTTTGCCGCTGACGCTTTGGATCCCAACGCCCTGAAGCGACTTGTTCACCAGGATTGTGGGTCATGCCACGGCCTGTCCTTGAAAGGCGGGCTTGGCCCTGATCTTCGAGCCGAAACACTGGATCACTACGACGCCGAGGTGCTGACCGGAGTGATTCTGGACGGCATTCCGGACACTGCGATGCCCCCATGGCGACCTCTGATCAGCCCGGAAGAGGCCGAGTGGATCGCCCGCTACCTTCTGGAACCGGAGGCACAATGAAACATCTCGTCCTTGGCCTTGTCGCAATCCTGATGATGACTGCCGCCCATGCGGAACCCACAGCGACCGGAGATCTGGGGCTGGTGATTGAACGTGCCAAGGGCTCGGTCCTGCTGGTTGATCAGTCCGACCGCGCGGCACTGGCGCGCATTGAAGGTTTGGGCGATCTGTCCCATGCCTCATTGGTCTATTCACCGGATCAACGCTTTGCATATGTGTTTGGGCGCGATGGCGGGCTGACCAAGGTCGATATCGTAACTCGGCAAATCGCCAACCGTGTCGTGCAATCCGGCAATGCCATCGGAGGCGCCATTTCGGATGACGGCACCCTTGTCGCGGTATCAAATTATGAACCCGGCGGTGTCCGCGTTTTCGATGCCGATACGCTCGACTTGGTGGCTGACATCCCGACCGGCGGCAAAACCATTGGCTTGGTTGACGCCCCGGGCCGCCGCTTTGTCTTCACCATGTGGGACTCTGGTGAAACTTGGATTGCCGATTTTACCGCAGGCAAACCCGAGATCACCAAGATCACCGATATGGGTAAGAACCCGTATGACGCGCTGATCACCGCCAATGGTCGCACCTATATCACCGGCCTCTTCGGCGAGGATGGTCTGACCGCACTGGACCTATGGGGGGACCGCCAAGAACCGATCCGCGTGCTGCCCGGCTACGGACGCGGGCAAGAGGAAATGCCCGTCTACAAGATGCCCCATCTGGAAGGCTGGGCGCTGACCGGTCGGGAATTCGTTCTGCCCGCTGTGGGCCATCATGAAATCCTCTGGATCGACGCCGACACGCTGGTTGAAACCGGTCGTACCCAAACTCATGGACAGCCGGTCTTTGCCATGGCTCGCCCCGATGGGCGGCAGGTTTGGGTCAACTTTGCCCATCCTCTGAACGACACGATCCAGGTGATCGATTCCGTCAGCAAGAAGGTGATCCATGAATTCAAACCCGGTCCCGCTGTGTTGCATATGGAGTTCACACCGCGCGGTCATGAGGTTTGGATCAGCGTGCGGGACGCCAACAAGGTCATGATTTATGACACGCAAAGCTTTGAAAAACTGCGTGAAATTGATGCGGACAGCCCGTCCGGCATATTCTTCACTGCCCGCGCGCACAGAACGGGGCTGTAATCTATGCATCATATTACCGACCCGATCGACCGCCGCCTGCTGGATGAATTCCAGCGCGATTTTCCCGTTGTTGACCGCCCCTTTCAGCCGCTGGCTGATGCCCTGGGCTTGGATGAGGCGGGTGTTCTTGATCGTCTTGCCCGCATGCGGGCGACAGGGCGGATCACGCGAGTGGGTGCGACGATCGCACCGGGCGCGGTTTCCGCCAGCACTTTGGCTGCTGTCGCCGCGCCGGATGAGCGGCTGGAAGAGGTCGCCGCTCTTATCGACGCTGAACCGGGCGTGAACCACAATTACCAACGCGAAGATGACTGGAACCTTTGGTTTGTCGCCACGGGCCCGGACCGGGCGCATGTGGATGAGACTCTGGCGCGGATTGAGGAGAGGACCGGACTGCATGTTCTGGATCTGCGGCTGGTACGCCCATTCAATGTGGATCTGGGCTTTCGCATGTCAGGCACTTCCCATGATGTGCCGCGGCCGCGCAAGGTGGATCGCACTGCCATGCAGGACGGCGACCGTTCGTTGTTGCAGGCGCTCAGTTCCGGTCTGCCTTTGGTCACCGATCCCTATGCTGCTTTGGCCCGGTCATTGGAACGGAACGCAGATGACGTGATGGTACGGATCAAAGCGCTGCATGCGGCGGGCATCGTCTCGCGCCTAGGCGTGATTGTACGACACCGCGCTTTGGGCTGGTCGGCCAACGCAATGGTGGTCTGGGACATGCCGGCCGAACAGGTCTCGGTCGCAGGACCCGCCCTGGCGGCACATCCCGGAGTCACGCTGTGTTACGAGCGACGTCCAGTTGAAGACGTCTGGCCTTATCGATTGTATTCCATGATCCACGCGCGCTCGCGGAGCGAGGCGCGGCAAGTGCTGGCAGGGGCCGCCGCCCTGCCAGAGATGTTCGGGGCGCAGCACAAGGTGCTGTTCTCAATCCGCTGTTTCAAACAGACAGGCGCATTGATCAAACACGATGAGGCCGCAGCATGACGTTAGACAGAACCGACCGCGCGATCCTGAACCGCATGCAAGATGATTTGCCGCTGGTATCTAACCTGTATGGCGCGATTGCACAGGAGCTGGGTATCTCTGAAAGCGAGCTGCTCAGCCGTCTGACCCGCTTGCGTGAAGATCGTGTGATCACCCGGTTTGGCCCGTTCTTTGACGCCGCTGCGATGGGCGGCGCGTTCTGCCTGTGTGCCATGGCGGTTCCTTCAGAAGATTTCGAAACCGTCCTGACCAAAGTCAATGCGCATCCCGAGGTGGCGCATAATTATGAACGCACACATCGGCTGAATATGTGGTTCGTGTTGGCCACCGAAACCGCCAACGGTATCGGGAATACAGCCGAAGCAATCCAACGGGAAACAGGGATCGAGGTCCTGCAATTCCCCAAACTTCAGGAATTCTTTATCGGCTTCAGGGTAGCAGCATGATCGACGCGAAAGACAGACAGATTATCGAGGCTCTGCAAGGTGGGTTGCCCCTTGTACCCGCGCCTTTCGCGCATGTGGCCGAAACACTTGGGTTGGCCGAGAGCGCGCTGCTCAATCGTCTGGCAGAACTTAAGGCGCGTGGCGTGATCCGTCGCATCGCTGCCGCACCCAATCACTACAAACTGGGCATGACTTCGAATGGAATGACCGTTTGGGATGTCGATGACGACCAGATCAGTGAACTGGGCATGCATATCGGTGCGTTGCCCTTTGTCACCCATTGCTACGAACGCCCGCGCGCGTTGCCAGACTGGCCCTATAACCTGTTTGCCATGGTACATGGCACCAACCGCGCCGAGGTCGAAGAGAAACGTGACCAGATCGGCGCCATTTTGGGCGTCACCTGTCGCGCCAGGGACATCCTTTATTCCACGCGCATCCTGAAAAAGACCGGCCTGCGTCTGAAAACAAAAGAACAAGTGAAAGGCTGAGACCATGTTCCGCCTGACCGAATACATGCACCAACTGGTCACCCCGACCCCGGTGCGCAAGCGCCGCTCCGGCCCGGTGAAGCCGGTGGTGATCTGGAACCTGACTCGGCGCTGCAACTTGAAATGTCGTCACTGCTACACCGTCTCGGCGGATGTGGCGTTCCCGGGCGAGCTCAGTCATGAGCAAGCCATGGAAACCCTTGAGGATCTTGGCCAGTTTCGCGTCCCGGCCTTGATCCTCTCGGGTGGGGAACCTCTGGACCGGTTCGATTTCTTCGACATCGCCAATCGGGCCCGCGATCTGGTGCCAATGCTGGCACTGTCGACCAATGGCACCCGCATTCACGGCGAAACCGCCGATAGGATCGCTGATGTGGGATTTAATTATGTCGGCATCTCGTTGGATGGGATCGGCGCCACAAACGATTGGTTCCGGGGCGTTGAGGGCGCCTTTGTCGACGCCTTGCGGGGCGTGCGCGAATGCAAGAAGCGCGGCATCAAAGTTGGCCTGCGCTTCTGCCTGACCGAAGGTACGCAACATCATTTACCCGATCTGCTGCAGCTCTGCGATGATGAGGGCGTCGATAAGTTCTACCTGTCCCATCTGGTCTATGCCGGGCGCGGCGACAAGAACCGGGGAGAGGATGCCGAACACCTACGTACCCGCAAAGGTCTGGACCTGTTGCTGGAACGCGCGTGGGAGGCCGCCTCGGGCGGGCGACCGCTCGATATCGTGACCGGCAACAATGACGCCGACGCAGGCTATTTCCTGAATTGGGTCCGCGCGAATTTCGATGCAGAGAAAGAGGTGCATGTGCGCGACCATCTGGTCCGTTGGGGCGGAAACTCCAGCGGTCTGGGTGTGGCGAATATCGATAATCTGGGCCGGGTTCACCCGGACACTTATTGGTCGGATTACACGGTCGGCAACGTTAAAACGACATCGTTTTCCGAGCTCTGGACCGGCGACGACCAAATGCTGGCCATGCTGCGCACCCGCCCGCGTCCGCTGAAAGGGCGATGTGGAGCCTGCCAGCTCAAGGATGTCTGTGGCGGGAATACCCGCATCCGGGCCTTGCAACTGACCGGTGATCCCTGGGCCGAAGACCCGGCCTGCTACCTGTCAAACGATGAAATCGGTGTGGATGATGCAGGTGAGCGTCTACAGGTCACGCCGTTCCGTGGGAAACGTTATGATCCGGCACATCAGTTCTTTTGACGCTGTTGGCTCTGTGCGCCCAGCCGCAGAGCTGTTGAGTTGTATCGGAGCCTCCGGCGGGAGTATTTTTGAAAGGGTGAAGATCGGAGTGTTGTGCTCAATCCTCGGCGTCGGGGCTGCTTGGGCAGACGCGCCATCAGACTACGCCGAACATTGCGCCTCATGTCATGGCGAAACCCGTCTGGGCGGCATTGGTCCTGCATTGATCCCTGAGACTTTGAAACGCATGCGCGGCCCCCGCGTCGCGGCCGTGATTGCCGAAGGGCGGCCGGCCACCCAGATGCCCGCGTTTTCGTATGAGTTGGACGCGCTGCAAATTGAAGAACTGGCCGGATGGTTGAAATCACCGTTGGAAAGCAATCCTGAGTGGGGTGAGGCCGAGATCATCGCAAGCCGCATTCTGGATGAGGCTTATGACTCAGTTGATGTCCCTGTCTGGGACAGTGACCCGATGAACATCACCTTGGCCGTTGAAACCGGCGATCATCACGTTAGCGTTTTAGATGGCGATACGTTCGATGTTCTGGACCGGTTCGAAACCCCCTTTGCCGTCCATGGCGGCCCGAAATTCAGCCCCGATGGGCGTTACGTGTTCATCATGTCTCGCGATGGCTGGGTGCAAAAGTATGACATCTGGGCGTTGCAACAGGTGGGCCGCGTGCGGGCGGGGTTGAACAGCCGCAACATCGCTATGTCCGGTGATGGCAAGTGGGTGGCGGTGGCGAATTATCTGCCGAACTCTCTGACACTGCTGTCGACCTATGATCTATCGGTGGCGAAAGTTATCGATGTTAAGAGCAAGCGGGGTAATTCCAGTCGGGTTTCGGCCGTCTATCAGGCTCCACCACGTGAAAGCTTTGTTTTGGCGCTTAAGGATGTGCCGGAGATCTGGGAGGTTTTCTATGGCGGCAATCCTCCGCAATCCGGATTGGGCCATGATTTTCGCATTGAAGGGCAATTCAAGAACCCTGATCCATTCCCGGTGCGTAAGATCAGCACGCCCGACTATCTGGACGATTTCTTTTTCGATCAGAGCTATGAATACGTCATGGGTGCGTCCCGCGATGGCAAGGGCGGTCAGGTCATCGATCTGGTCATCGGCCAGAAGGTGGCTGATCTGGACCTGCCGGGGATGCCGCATCTGGGATCGGGAACCACGTGGCAGTATGGCGATACAACGGTGATGGCGACGCCGCATCTGACCGATAACACCGTTTCCGTGATCGACATGCAGACATGGGAGACCGTCAAGCGGATCAAGACAGAAGGGCCGGGGTTCTTCATGCGCAGCCATGAGAATTCGCCCTACGTTTGGGCTGATGTGTTCTTTGGCCCCAACAAGGACGCGATGCATGTGATCGACAAGCAAAGCCTTGAGATCGTGAAAACGCTGCGCCCTGCGCCGGGCAAGACTGTGGCCCATGTGGAATTCACCAAGGATGGCAGCCACGCGCTGGTTTCGATCTGGGAAGATGACGGCGCGGTAATCGTCTACGATGCGCAGACGCTTGAGGAAATCCGCCGTCTGCCGATGCGCAAACCTTCGGGAAAGTATAATGTCTGGAACAAGATCACCTTCTCGGAAGGCACCAGCCACTGATGGCAGATGGCCGGTGTGGAAACTGGCCATATTGCTTTATCCGGCGACCGCATTGGCGGTTGCCATCAACCTGTTTCTGGCGGGGCTAGTCCTGCACGGTTTGGGGTTCAGCGTAATATCTCCGATCACCGCACTGTGGTGGTGTTTGCCCTTGGGTGCGCCCGCATCCTGGTTGGCCGGACGCTGGGTGCGTGGGTTGATGGATGAGGCTGACAGGTAAGCTTTTGTTCATGATCTCCTGAGATGCGACATCCCGCAAAACGCGGTTGCATAAAAAGCCGCCGATTTGAGAACACCTGACCTAAGTCAAGTTACCTAAAGCAAGAATCCCTTAGGACTCGGGAATGGTTACCGAGTTGGATTCTCAATGCCTGTCAATGTCACAACACACTACCTCCCTGTCCGTGCGTTTCGCACGGCATGTGGTTTGGCGGGCCTCTTCCTTCTGCTTTTGCAAACGTTTGGCCCGGCGCTGGCGAGCCCCGGGGAAAGCATGTGGATAGAGATCTGCTCGGAGGCAGGCGCGGTCTGGGTTGAGGTTGATCTTGATGAAGAAGGCCAAGACCCGACCATGCCCTGCCCGAAATGCGCTGACTGTACTTTATGCGCGATAACAGGGGTCGTTCCGGTCCTGGACGTTCCTGATTTGACGCGCATTGAGTTTTTACAACACGCGCAATTCCGGCGTGAGGACGTGTACAACTCAAACAATATGGCCTGGCTGTGGCCTGCAACCCGCGGACCCCCGCGTGGGCCCCAAGTCATAACCGAACGCGCCCCGCGCGTGACCATGGCGGCAATCCAAATATCCGGAGGTGCGCCGTGGTCGTAAGTCGCTCAATCCATTTTCTGCTGGCCTTCATCTTGTCCTGCCTGGTGACGCTGAGCGCACAGGCCGACAGCCTCGCCAGCTTCTTGCCCGAAATTGATCCCACTGATCTGGCACCCGGTGCTGATGGCTTTGGTCCGGTGCGCGCGGATGTTCCTGTTGCCCCCGTTTTGAAGGGTGGCGAAACGGTTGCATGGGCTTTCCTGACCTCTGATTTTGTCGGCACCACAGGGTATTCCGGCAAGCCGATCCATGTGGTCGCTGCTATCAATGACGACGCGGTTCTGACCGGTGTGCAACTGGTCAAACACTCGGAACCCATTGTTCTGATCGGTATCCCCAATTCGCGCATGGTCGAACTGACCGAAGGCTATGCAGGGCTTGACCTCAAACGCGAGGCCGAGACCGGTGGTGAGGGGCATGACCTCGACATCATTTCCGGCGCGACAGTGACCATCATGGTGATCGATGACAGCCTTGTGCGTGGCGGTATCAAAGTTGCCCGTGCACTGGGTCTTGGGGGGTTGTCTCCGTTGCAGGCCGATGGCCCGAAGCGCGAAATCGACATGACGAAGAACGCGACTTATGACTGGTCGACCCTGTCGGGCGACGGTTCGATCCGGCGGTTGACGCTGGATGTGGGGCAGGTCAACGCAGCTTTTGAGGCCACAGGTGATCAGCGTGCCATTAAACGCCCTGAACCGGGTGAGCCGGATGACACGTTCATCGACATGCACATGGCGCTGGTCTCGGTTCCGTCGATTGGCAAGTCGCTGCTGGGAGAGGCCGAATATCAGAACCTCGTCGAATCGCTGGACGAAGGCGAACAGGCCATTCTGGTGTTGGGACGCGGAGCGTACAGCTTCAAGGGCTCGGGCTATGTGCGCGGTGGGATTTTTGACCGCATTCAGCTCATTCAGGGCGACAACTCGGTACGCTTTTTTGACAAGCAGCAAGAGCGTCTTGGCAGAGTTGCCGCCCCCGATGCGCCCAGTTTCACCGAGCTGGATATCTTCAAAATCCCAGCTGAGGCCGAGTTTGATCCGGCCGAACCATTCCGGCTGCAATTACTGGTGCAGCGCTCGGTGGGTGCGGTTGAGAAGACATTCCTGACCTTCGATCTGGGCTACATACTGCCCGAGCAGTACTTGTTGCCCGTAGCAGCCCCCAAGATCGTCGATGACGCCACCAGCGAGGCCGCCGCCAAGGCCGCCCTGTGGCAGCGCATCTGGAAGGACCGCACTGTCGAGATTGCCGTTCTGGGCGTCATGCTGCTGGTGCTGACCGCGACCTTCTTCTTCCAGTTCCACGCGACCATGAATGCCCGTGTCTTCTATTGGTTCCGCATCGGTTTTCTGACCATGACCCTGTTCTTCATCGGTTGGTACGCCAACGCGCAGCTAAGCGTGGTGAACCTGATGGCGCTGGCAGGCAGCTTGCGGACCGGGTTCTCGTGGGATGCGTTCCTGCTGGATCCGCTGGTGTTTATCCAGTGGTTTGCTGTGGCTGCTGCCCTGCTGTTCTGGGGACGGGGTGCCTATTGCGGTTGGCTGTGCCCGTTTGGCGCGTTGCAAGAGCTGACAAACAAGATCGCGCGCGCGCTGAAGGTGCCGCAATGGACTCTGCCCTGGGGTCTGAACGAACGCCTCTGGCCTGCAAAATATATGATCTTCCTCGTGCTCTTTGGTATCAGCTTTGTCTCGATCCCGCTGGCCGAGAAATATGCCGAGGTCGAGCCGTTCAAGACCGCGATCATCCTGAAATTTATGCGCGAATGGCCCTTTGTGGTCTTTGCGCTGACCCTGCTGGGGATTGGGCTGTTCATCGAACGGTTCTACTGCCGCTATCTCTGCCCGCTGGGTGGAGCGCTGGCGATCCCGGCCCGTATCCGCATGTTCGACTGGCTGCGCCGCTACAAGGATTGCGGCACACCCTGTCAGACCTGCGCCAATGAATGCCCCGTTCAGGCGATCCACCCCACCGGTGAGATCAATCCGAACGAGTGCGTCACCTGCCTGCATTGTCAGGTGCTCTACCAGTCCGAGGACAAATGTCCCGTCGTTATCCGCCAGCTTAAGCGGCGGGCCAAGACAGGGTCGGTCCAAATGAAGACCCCACTCGGACAACCACCGGCGAACCATCCGAACGCCAAACCGTTAACCGCTTCCTAAAAGGAGGAGCAAATTATGTCGGAACATGACAATAAACTGAACATCACACGCCGCGGGATGCTGGGGGCAACCGCCACCGGCGCCGTGCTGGCAGGGACCGGACTGGGCTCGACCCTGATGACCGCAAAACAGGCCAGCGCTGCGGCCAATGCCAATCTCGAACCCGGTGAATTGGACGAATATTACGGCTTCTGGTCTTCGGGTCAGACAGGCGAGCTGCGCATTCTGGGCTTCCCGTCCATGCGCGAGCTGATGCGGGTGCCGGTGTTCAACCGCTGCTCGGCCACCGGCTGGGGTCAGACCAACGAGTCGCTGAAGATCATGAGCGATGGCCTGCTGCCTGAAACCAAAGAGTTTCTCGCCAAGCGCGGCCTAAAGACCTATGACAACGGCGACCTGCACCACCCGCACATGTCGTTCACCGACGGCACCTATGACGGTCGTTATCTGTTCATGAATGACAAGGCCAACACCCGTGTCGCCCGTGTGCGTTGCGATGTGATGAAATGCGACAAGATCACCGAGATCCCGAACGCCAAAGCGATCCACGGTCTGCGTCCGCAGAAATTCCCACGCACCGGATATGTCTTTGCCAATGGTGAAGATGAAACTCCGCTGGTCAATGATGGCAGCGTGCTGGACGATCCGTCGCAATACGTGAACATCTTCACCGCGCTGGACGGCGACACCATGGAAGTGGCATGGCAGGTGATCGTGTCGGGTAACCTCGACAACACCGACTGCGACTATCAGGGCAAATACGCCTATTCGACCTCGTACAACTCGGAAATGGGTATGAACCTGGCCGAGATGACAGAGAACGAGCTGGACCACGTTGTTGTTTTCAACCTTGCGGAAATCGAAAAGGGTATTGAGGCTGGCGACTATCAGGAACTGAAAGGCGTCAAGGTTCTGGATGGACGTAAGGGTCAGAACAAGAAGTACACCCGCTACATCCCGATCCCGAACTCGCCACATGGCATCAACACTGCGCCTGATGGCAAGCATGTCTGCATCAACGGTAAGCTGTCTCCCACCGTATCGATCATGGATGTGACCAAGCTGGACGCCCTGTTCGAAAGCGATGCCGATCCGCGGTCCTGCATTGTCGGTGAGCCGCAACTGGGTCTTGGCCCGCTTCACACCGCTTATGACGGTCAGGGCAACGCGTTCACCACGCTGTTCCTCGACAGCCAGATCGTGAAGTGGAACATCGACAAGGCAATCGAGGCTTACGGCGGCGCCGATGTCGATCCGATCATCTCGAAGGTCGATGTGCATTATCAGCCAGGTCACAACTCGACTTCTATGGGCGAAACCAAGGATGCCGACGGCAAGTGGCTGATTTCGATGAATAAGTTCTCAAAAGACCGCTTCCTGAACGTGGGTCCGCTGAAGCCTGAAAACGAGCAGCTGATCGACATCTGGTCGGATGAGATGAAGGTGGTGCACGACGGCCCGACCTTTGCCGAGCCGCATGACTCGATCATCGTTCGCAGCGACATCGTCAATCCGGTCAATGTCTGGGATCGCAACGATGTCACGTGGGAAGACGCCCGGAAACAGGCCGAGGCAGATGGCATCGATCTGGAAGAAGGCGCCGAGGAACCGATCCGGGATGGCAACAAGGTGCGGGTCTACATGACTTCGCAGGCACCGACCTTCAGCCTTGAGAAGTTCACCGTCAAACAGGGTGACGAGGTGACTGTTTACATCACCAACCTGGATGACGTGGACGATGTGACCCACGGCTTCTGCCTGGGTAACTACGGCATCGCAATGGAAGTTGCTCCGATGGCAACCGCCTCGGTCACCTTCACCGCCGACCGTCCTGGCGTGCATTGGTTCTATTGCCAGTGGTTCTGCCACGCGCTGCATATGGAAATGCGCGGCCGGATGCTGGTCGAGCCGCAGGGAGCATAACCCATGCGTTGGTCGCTGCTCATATCGCTCCTGCTCGGCTCGCCCCTTTGGGCGGCGGATTGGGATGTGCCCAACCGGGCAGGGGCCATCAATGAAATACTGGCTCAGGCGGCGGATGGGGACACCCTCCGCCTGAGCCCCGGTGTCTACACCGAAACACTGGTTCTGGACCGGCCCGTCACCATCGACGGGCTGGGACAGGCCACCATTGACGGACAAGGAAACGGCAGCGTCATAACAGTGACCGGGCCGGGCGTGACCGTGCGCGGGCTGACCGTGATCGGCTCAGGCTCAAGCCATGACGGGATCGACAGCGGCATCCAATTGACCAAGACGGCCACTGCGCCGGTGATCGAGGATAACGTGCTGCTGGGCAACCTCTATGGCATCGATATTCACGGGGCCAAGGACAGCATCGTGCGTGGCAATCGGATCGAAGGTCGCCAAGACCGGCGGATGAATGACCGCGGCAACGGCGTTTATGTCTGGAATGCACCGGGCGCAGTAGTCGAAGGCAATGACATCCGGTACGGGCGCGACGGGATCTTTGTGAACTCGTCCGAGAAAAACACCTTTACCGGCAATCTGTTCCGCGATCTGCGATTTGCCGTGCATTACATGTATGCCGACAATTCTGTGGTCAGCGACAATGTCTCAATCGGCAACGATCTGGGCTATGCGGTGATGTTTTCGACCAATGTGAAAGTGGTCGACAATGTCTCAATCGGTGACCGCGAACATGGCGTGATGCTGAACTACGCCAACAAGAGCGTCATAACCGGCAATGTGGTGAAGGGTGCGAAAGAGAAGTGTACCTTCCTCTATAACTCCAACAAGAATGAATTCACCGACAACTGGTTCCAAGGATGCGGCATCGGCATCCACTTTACCGCTGGCAGCGAACGCAACCGCATCGTTGGCAACGCGTTCATCGGCAACCGGACACAGGTAAAATACGTCTCGACCAAATGGGTCGAGTGGTCCGAAGACGGGCGCGGCAATTACTGGTCCGATTTCGCCGCATACGACGTGGATGGTAACGGCATCGCCGATGCCCCCTATCGCCCCAATGACTCGATGGACCATGTGTTGTGGACCCAACCCGCAGCCAAACTGTTGCTCGGCTCGCCTGCCGTGCAACTGGTGCGCTGGTCGCAATCCGCCTTCCCGGCGCTGTTGCCGGGGGGCGTGATGGACAGCAACCCATTGATGCAAGCCCCTGAACCCCCAGCAATGAAAAAGGTGCCTCATGACGGATAAGGCCCTGTCAATCGACCATGTTTTCAAGGACCGCGGAAAGACCCGCGTTCTGGACGATATCAACCTGTCTCTTGCCCCTGGCCAGCGCGTTGCGCTGCTGGGCCATAACGGCGCGGGCAAGTCGACGCTGATCAAATCCATCCTTGGACTGACGCCGATCCATGGCGGAGCCATTCGGATCGGGGACGCCACCCCCGGCAGCGCGCAAGCGCGCCGGGAAACGGCCTATCTGCCCGAGGCAGTCTCGTTCCATCCCGCCCTGACCGGGCGGGAGCAGTTGACCCAGTTTGCGAAGCTGTCCGGTGAAAAGGCCGATGTTCCGGCCCTGCTGGAACGGGTAGGTCTTAGCGACGCGCTGGATCGCCGCATCGGCACCTATTCCAAAGGAATGCGGCAGCGTCTGGGTCTGGCGCAGGTCCTTTTGGGCAAGCCAAAGGTAGCACTTTTGGATGAGCCGACGAGCGGGCTGGACCCGATCTCACGGCAGGACCTCTACGCTATCATCGACGAGTTGGCAGCGCACGGGACCGCGGTCCTGATCGCCTCTCATGCCCTGACAGAGGTCGAGGCTCGAACTGATCGCATCGCCATCATGCGCAAGGGCCGGATGGTCGCCGACGACACTTTGAGCAACCTGTCAGCACTGGCCGGATTGCCAATCCGCCTGCAAGTGCTTGCCAGCACCAACCCAGATGCGCTTGCCGCCGAACTGGGCGGCAAACGGATCAACGGTGTCTCGGTCGAGCTGCTGTGTTCCCCAGATGACAAGATGGAGGCTCTGCGCCGTATCGCTGGGATGGGCGATGCGGTTGCGGATGTGGAAATGACTCCGCCCAAGCTGGAGGACCTTTATCGCCACTATGCACAGGAGGAGATGCAATGACCCGTTTCCTTGCCATCACCCGTTCTGAAATGCTGATCCTGCGGCGCAATCGCTGGCTGCTGGTCGCAACGCTTATCATGGTGCTGTTCGCGCTGGCGCTGACCTTTGCAGGCAGCGCGCCAACCGGCACGTTGGGCGTCGACATGTTGACCGTTTCGGTCGCGTCGATGACCACGCTGTCGGTTTATCTTGCACCTTTGCTGGCGCTGATGATCGCCTTTGATGCCATCGCCGGGGATGTCGATCGCGGCAGCCTGTCGCTGCTGCTGTCATATCCGGCAGGGCGCGGAGAGATTCTGCTGGGTAAGTTCACCGCGCATCTTGCGGCGTTGGCCTTTGCCATGTTCATCGGCTTTGGCGCCGCAGGAGCCGTCGCGGCTTGGTTCGGAGGCGCTGGGCCGGAAAGCCTGATGGCGCTGGTCCGCCTGATCCTCACATCAATCCTGTTGGGCGCCGTGTTCCTGGCGTTGGGATACCTGTTGTCCGCCCTGGCAAAGGGGGCCACTGCGGCAGCAGGCTTGTCGGCCGGGCTCTGGCTGGTTTTTGTCGTCCTCTACGATCTTGGGCTGTTGGGAGCCGTCGTCATGGACAAGGGCGGCACCTTCACCCAATCCGTCTTTCCATGGGTGATGGTGGCCAACCCGGCCGACGCTTTCCGACTATGGAACATCGCCGCAACCGAAGGCGTCGCGATGGCTTCGGGTATGACCGGTGCAGCACAGGCGCTGCCGGTCTGGGCGGCGCCCACCTCGCTGCTGATCTGGCCAGTGATCGGCTTTGCCCTTGCCCGCGCAGCGTTCCGAAGGGTTGAGCCATGAAACACCTTGCCCTGATAGCGCTCGTCGCATTGGCTGCCTGCAAGGAAGAGGTCGCCGAGGCCCCGAACCCTGTCGACCTGACCCCGGATGCACTAAGTTATTTCTGCCAGATGAATATCGCCGAACATGGCGGACCTAAGGGGCAGATCCATCTGAAGGGATACCCGACCCCGCTGTTTTTTGCGCAGGTGCGCGACATGGTGGCGTATCTCAAAAGCCCCGAGCGGGACGCCGAGATCACCGCCGTCTATGTCAGTGACATGGGTATCGCGCCCAGTTGGCGGCAACCGGGTATTTCAAATTGGATTATGGCCGACGGCGCGACATTTGTTGTTGGAGCCGACGTTGCGGGTGGTATGGGTGCCCGTGAGGTTGTGCCGTTTGCCGATCCGGCAGATGCCTCAGCTTTCATCGAACGGTTTGGCGGCTCCGCCCTGCCTCTGTCCGGCATTCCGAGTACCGAAGTTCTGGGACCGGTGGATCTGGATCTGCAGTTGGAGACACCAGCATGACCTATTTGTCCCGCCGCCGTTTCCTGTTCATGTCTGCGGCTTGCGCTGCCGTTCCCTCAAGCGCCATGCCGGCATCAATCGCCCGTTGGCGAGGCACTGCCTTGGGCGCACCGGCCAGTCTACGTTTGGTTGGGTTGACGGAGACCCAAGCCGCGCCAATCTTTGCGGCGGTCGAGGCCGAAGTGATCCGTCTGGAAAACATCTTCAGCCTGTATCGGCCCGACTCGGAACTGTGCCGTTTGAACCGGTATGGGCATTTGATCGCCCCAGCGCCGGAACTGTTAGATGTACTTGGTCTGTGCACAGCCTTGTTCGAGGCCACAGGCGGCGTTTTTGATCCCACAATTCAACCCCTCTGGGCCGCATTGGCAACCAGAGCACACTCGGACCAAGTGACTGCGGCCCGAGATACAGTTGGCTGGAACCGCGTGTCTGTTCAGACAGATCAGATCCGTCTGCCACAACCTGGTCGGTCGGCACTGACTTTGAATGGTATAGCGCAAGGCGCCATAACCGATCGTATCAGCGCGCTGCTGGCGTCGTATGGCTTACGTGATGTTCTGGTGAACATGGGAGAGATCGCGGCCCATGGGTGGCGCGCAGACGGGCAAGGCTGGCGCGTCGGTTTGGCTGGGCCCGAAGGCAAAGTTCAAAAGACCATCTCACTTCAGGACAGAGCCGTCGCAACCTCGGATCCCAACAGCATGATGCTTGCGGATCAGCAAGGTCATATCCTCAATCCAAAAGGCGACGAAGTTGCGATGCATACCGTGTCCGTCTCTGCGACCAATGCGGCCTTAGCCGATGGCCTATCTACGGCCTTGTGCGCACTTCCAAAACGCAGGGTGAAAGCTGTCATTGCGGCATTCTCCGGGGCCGTGCTGGAGATGTTTGTCTGATGACCAACCCGCCCGTCTTGCTCATTGACCCAAGTCAACGCAGGCGCCGTCTCTGCACGCTAGGCAGTGCGTACACCTCGGAGTCGAAAAGATGGTTTCAGATAAGATAGGCCGGTTTGTTTGGCATGACCTGTTCACCAGGAATGCCGCTCAGTCAAAATCATTCTATGAAAGGATTGCGGGCTGGAGCTACGTGACAGAGCACTCCATGGAGTTCGCGTGGGGTGGCGGGCAGGGGGACTACATTCTTACCCATTCGGAGGGCGAGGCAGGTGCTGGATTTGTCGAGTTGAATGACTCGGAGCATTTCGGATGGATGCCGTATATTGAGGTTCATGACGTCGACGCGACAGCTGAAAGGGCGCTGGAGCTGGACGGCACCGTCACCAAGGCACCGTTTGAAGTCAACGGAGTCGGTCGTAACTGTTTGCTACGCGATCCAAATGGCGCATATATCGGCATTACCCGGTCCAGCCACCAATACCCTGCGCCAGCAATGCAGTTCGGTGCTGAATTCTATTTGGCGCTGAAAGATGAGTTTCCCACAGAATTCTACAGCGACCTCTTTGGTTGGAGAGCTGCGCCCTTGGATCACACATACAAAGGACCTTGGCCAATCCTCTGTGCGGGGATCGAAATCGGATTTGTTCTCGCGGGCGCTCTCCAAGGGGGTACCATCCCATCATGGGTTCCTGGCATCAGGGTGCCCAATCAAACCGAAGCGCTGCGACAGGTCCAGAAGATGAAGGGGTCGGTTGTCAATCTGAAAGACGAACAACTAGAAGACAGGCGTCAGCCGATGGTCGTGGATTCAAACGGAACACTCTCTGTGCTCATGACTCGCTAAGACGGAATTTCAATTCTGATCCGCACGTGTTTCTCACTGAATGGGCTACCATGCGACATCGGGCAAATTTCAATACTCTCTTCGTGACTCCGCATCCATATTAGAAACGCAGGGACGTGTTGGTTAATGAACTTTACGCATCTGAAAAATATACATATTTTCTGGAAGAATGCCCACAATAGGGTTGGTTTAGTGGCGGAGAAGTCCGCCTAAAAATTTTCATAAGAAATTGAATTCGAAGAATTTAAACTTGCAATCACAAACATGTACCACAAAAGATACCACGCACTGTCGTTGCCTGTCGGCATTAGGTTTGTACTTCCAGCCGCATGCGAACTACAAAGATTAAGCGTAACTTGATGCGACCGGTTTACGCTCTATCATGGCACCTTAGGCCCGTGCAAAACACCTCTTAGACGTGGACTGGCAGAAGGAAATACAATTTTGAAAAGCATTTCCAGAACGGGCGAGAAGCCCCTATTGAGGGGCGAGAAAAAATCAGAGCAGGACCAATCGTTTCGAAATGTAGACCTTCACCTTCCTCCCAGCGTCCAACGTGCGCTTAGGCCGGTTTTTGCTGACAGAAGGATTGAAACGCTCATTCTGTTCGGCTCGCGAGCATTCGGTGACCACGATGAACGTTCTGACTTTGATATGGCGATTTCGGCGCCGAAGCTTGGACGCGTTGAGTTAATTCGGCTATGGGAAGAAATTGAACAATCTCGCAACCTATACCAGATTTCAATTTCATTGCTTGAGACCATGCCGCAGGCATTGAAAGACCGAGTATTACAAACAGGAATAGTACTTTATGAGCGCTCGACGACTGAAAGATAGCCTAGGAAATCTACAGAAGGCAGTTGCAAAGCTTGAAGATGCTTTGGCCATTCCAAGGGACCGAGAGTTGGTCTTTGAGGGGACAATTCAGCGATATGAAGTGGCAATCGAGCTGACGTGGAAAACCATCTTTAGAGCACTAAAATATGAAGGTGTAAGTGTCGAGCAGACACCGCGAAAAACCTTGGAAAAAGCCTTTCAGTTGGATTGGATCAGCGATGACGACTTATGGTTAGACATGGTCTCCCATCGTAATACAACTTCTCATGAGTATCTGGCGGAAGAGTTACTCGAAGAAAACTACGACGACGTAGTTAAAGTTACACCCACGATGAGGGAAATGCTCCAATTTCTCGAAAGCCGGTACGCGGAGATACTTGCTTCGGAAACTTAGCTAGAGCTCAATTCATGCAAAATTTGTGGGTCAGAAACTCGCTCAGCCTTGGCGGCGTATGCCGTTGGCAGTCTAAGTGTTCATGCATTCATGCTTCTTCAAAATTAAAAGGTTTTTACGCATTTCATAGAGGCCGGCAGCTTCACACTCCATGAGCTCTTCAAGTAGCTTCCTATAGGTCTTTTCGTGCATCCCTTTGGGTTTGGCCAAGCCGCATCCATCAAAAACTCTTTCGCAGTCTAGCCTAGTTCTGATTCTTGCAGCCTTTTCGAGAACGCGTTGCCATTTTGGTTGACGCTGTGACGGATAAACCAACTGATGGCAGTGCCGACACGCGAACACCTGTCCGCCATACAAAATAGCCACGCGCTTTCCACAACCACGCGCCGGACACTCAAACCACTGCCGCACTCCGCCCAAATGACACGGCTGGGAAAGAAGCCGGACGGTGTAGTTCATGTCCTGCCAGTCTTCTCCGGCCTGCCTGGACCTGTAGCGCAGCTGAACCGCCCCCGCTTTCACATCAGCGCTCATTTTCAATCTGTTGTCCGATGGTCCGCATGAGTTCACTCTGGCAGAACAGGACATGCTGGACGCTATCCGGTGGTCATCCAATGAACTGTCTGAAATGACCAACGAAGAAATTGCTCACAACGTTCAGGCGTTCTCTCCCGCCCAGCTACAGGGCTTCAAAAACAACGTGAAAGGCATCGCTCACGAACTGCAATTCGCAAGGGCTGAGAACAACGATGGCGACGAGTTTCGCGTGGAATTATTTGAGGCGACCAATCATCCCGGCGCAGACGTTCAAATCATCAACATGGAAACGGGAGAAGTCCGGGAGTTTCAGCTCAAGGCAACTTCATATGGGGCTTATGTTGAGGCGCACTTTGATAAGTACGATGACACGCCCGCGATGACCACATCTGAGGTCGCAGAGGAACATGGCTTTGCCTCAACCGGAATTTCCAACGAGCAGCTTTCTCACGATTTCGATAGCACGACGGAAAAACTGAGTTCCGACCCTGAACCGGAAATTTTGGACACCGTGGCATTTGCTGGAATCGTGTCTCTAGCCAGAAACGTGCGGGTGCTTCTGAACGGCGAAGCCATGAGCGAAGAGGCCCGCAAAGCTGCCGTAAGACGCAGTATGCAGGCGGGCCTCATTGCAGGAATTACAGAACTGATAATCTAAGCCGCTTTTCGCTTCTTGGCGCGGTAGTAGCGCCATTCGTTCGAAGGGAGTTCACGCCCCTTGGTCCGCTGAGTTGGTTTTGTCGTTAGCCGCCATTCATGGGCCTTGCGGTGATACCAATTCCCTTCCTTCTCAAGCACCAGAAATCCATGCTCCACCAGCTCTTTGTAAGCCCGCTGAACGGTTGCCTTGCCCAGTCCTAGCAATTCGCCCGCCTCGGCATAGGAAAGCGTCAGTGTGCCGTTGTTGCCGCCGTTGAAGCGAGTGTGTAGCTCCAACCAGAGCCGCACCGCTGCACCGGACAAACTGCGCCACGCCTCGCTACGCAATTGAGCGTAGGGGAGAGGCAGATACTGCCCCTCCGACTTTTGCTTGCTGCGCCCCATGGTCAGGCGGCATCCGGCGTGTCTGTGCCCGCTTTGGCGCTCTCAGGGCCATTTCCTTGTGCCGCCTTGAACTCCTGACGAAGTCCTTTGGCTGACCTTGGGAAATCCAAAGCCCGCCAGTCGCACCGTCCAGGCAAGCGGTAATGCGCGATGCGCTCCGGCCCTCTGTAGTCGGTTTGAATGGGCCAGTGATGCTTGCGCCGCAGATTGTGGATAATCGCGCCAAGCCGCCATCCCTGCGCCTCGCCAATTTCATCCATGTGGTTGATGGTGCGCCCCTGAATCAATGCTTTGCAGGTCCAGTAAATTTGCGTCCGGTTGCTGTGCCAGTGATTAGCCATATGTGATTTGTCCTTTACGGATTTGGAAAGATTGAACGGAGTTGCTCTGCCCGCACCAGCGGAACCGCCGTTCGATTTGTGTTGCAGGGTCATGGCCCGCCATGGCATCAACTGGACTTGCGAAGGTGGCAGTTAATGTCACTGGAAAGGCCCTGACCCCGCGTGCGGAGTTGGGGTTTTTCATTACGCGGCTTCCCCATCGGGAAGGACGCGTTGGGCGGTTAGGTAAGCGTTCAGGTCTGTGCCGTGATATCCAATCCGCCGCCCGATGCGGATAAAGGCAGGTCCGCGATTGCGGTGCCGCCATTGGGCGAGTTTTTCCACAGTCCCCAAAACACGAAGTTCAGGGTCTTCAGGAAAGTAGATGCGGTCATCGTCGAATACTTTGGTCATCTTTCGAACCTCATGGGTTGTTTTCGATGACTTATTCTTAGCCTCAAACTCCGTTCTCAAAACCCATTGGCTTGGAACCGTTTGGAAGTATTTAATTACTTCGAAATTTTTCGTTCTCTTAACTCACGGTCATAGTTCAATACGGAGCGTCCGGTGATTGGGTAACCGCTCGCGCTCAACTCTGCTGCCACCGCATCCGCACTCAATCCCTCTGGCAATCCCTTATGGTAGCGTAAGAGAAACTCTCGTTTGGCGGGTGAATTTTTTGGCCCGCGTTTCTTTGCTATCGCCTTGCCCTCATCCTCAAGTTCAGGTTTGCGCCAATGCTTGCTCTCTAAAAGAAGGGAGGCATATGTATCGTAGTATCCGTCTGGATACACGTCTGGATCAAAAACAACGTAGCACCCAAGAAATGGCCTAACGTACTTTTCGAAGGCTTCGTTTTCGAGACTTTCGCTAGGCCCATCCCCGAAGTATAAGTCAAAAAGATGCTTGGTGCGGTTATGTCGCATCACTAATCCACTTTCGCCGTCAATACAGCAATACCGCGCCCAGAGGTCAGCGCCTCTCATCCTTCCAGCATCATACTCCTTGAAGACACCAAGCAACTCGCTCATGCCGCGCAAAGGAAAGCTCAGGTGAAAATTAAAGAATTGATCGGGGTGATAAAAAATCGGGTGGTTTGCTCTCAGCAACCCACCGGAGCTTGAACAAAGAACAGCGCCAAACTCCTCATCCAGTTGGTTCATTATCCAGAATGAGATGAGTTCTATTTCAAATTCTGAGCTACTCAAATTCAGTTTTTTTCGAGCATATGTGTGCTCTTTCAGCGCCAGAATCTCCTGCCTCGGATTAATGTCTTCGTCCAAGGCCCGTTGAGAATCTTCATCCAAGATTTCCAACGCTTCCGCCAAGTACCGACGTTCTGCCAAATCGCGAACATTCGAGCGCGTTTCTCTCCAATCAAGGTATCCGGGCGGGCAAAACATCTTAAATTTGATCCTTCACTTTTCGGGCTACGTGGCTGCTCCAGTTTTTGGACAAACTTCGCCGCCTCAACAATAAATCCGACCGCGCATATGCGCGCTCAACTTCTGAACCCACTTGGTGCGCAAGCGCCGCCTCGGCCACCTCACGTGGAGCGCCAGATACTTCTGCCGCCCAATCCCGAAACGTGCTGCGAAAGCCATGTACGGTAAACTCGCCACACCCCATGCGCCGCAACAGCATTAACATCGACATATTGGACAAAGGATGGTGTCGCTTCTGACCTTCAAACAAATACGTTGAGGCCATCGCCTTCATCGGCTCCAAAATACGCAGCATTTCATCGGTCAAAGGTACGCGGTGCGGCTTGCCGCCTTTCATGCGTTCTTCGGGAATAGTCCAAAGCTGTGCGTGCCAATCAATTTCGTCCCACCTCATGTCCAGCACTTCGGACGTGCGACACGCGGTTAGAATCGTGAATTGCAAGGCTTTGGCGGCGGTGGCCGTGCGCTTGTCCAACTTTGCATAAAAGGTGGGCACGTCTTGCCACGGCATAGCATCATGGTGATGCACTTTGGCTTTCACCTTGGGCAATACGCCCGCTTCATTCACCGCTGTGACGGAGTTCTCGCCTTCACGAAAGCCGGACGCTTTGGCCACATCCAGAACCGCCTTGATGCGCTGGGCGAGCCGCTTGGCCGTTTCATGCTTCGTTGTCCAAATTGGAGAAAGGCACATCAACACTTCTGGCTGGCCGATGGCATCAACAGGCATGCGCCCAATTTTGGGGAAGGCATAGTCGCGCAATGTGTTGAGCCATTGCTGGCCGTGCTTGGGATTTTTCCATGTAGGCAAGCGGTCAATATGCACTTGGCGACTAAGCTCTTCGAACGTCGGCACCTCGCGCTTGGCATTGTATCGCGGGTTTAGGCCTGATTTTGCCATGCGCCGATATTCCAAGGCCCGCTCGCGTGCTTGGTTGAGCGTCACCACATCAGCCCCGCCCAATCCAAAATCCGTGCGCAGCGGTGCACCCTTGGCGTTCTTCTGGCCTTTGATCGTGACGCGCACAATCCAGCGCCGCGCACCCGATGGGTCCACAACGAGATATAGGCCCGCACCGTCGCCATGACGCCCAGGCCCAAGATTCTCGACTAGCTTTTTGGTTAGCTTCCCGCCCAGCGCCGCCACTCGACATACCACCTTATGTACCACACAATGAAAGCGTACATCGGCAACCGAATGAAATCTAGAAAAACCCAGATTGAGCAAGTTGTTTCAGGTTTTCTGAGGTTTAAGGCGGTTTGCGCCACCCAAGAAAATCGAACAAAAAGTGTGAGTGGCGGAGACGAAGGGATTCGAACCCTCGAGACGGTTTCCCGCCTACTCCCTTAGCAGGGGAGTGACATCGACAAATCCGAGAATAACAACATCACCGCAAAACCCAAATAAAATATAGGGTTTTTAAGAGAAAATCGGCAAATCTGAGGCAATCCCATTTTACGTCGATTGTGCAGAACAATGCGGGAACGCGCGCTGATAGTAGGCAATATTTGGGCAACATTTGTTCACGACCCGTTCCGGAAAGCTACTGGCGCGAGAGCAGTGTCTTTATGTCCTGACGGATTTCGCTGAGTGCCTTGCCGATATCGTTCTCGTGGCGGGACACTCGGGCGTGGACAGATTCAATGTCGGCCTTTCGGTCCTCTTTCTCGCGCTCGACGTCCTTCTCAATTGAGCGAAGCCGCTGCTTATTCAAAGCCTGCCCAACCTCCATGCGAACGCCGAACGCTGCGAGCACGACCGCCACCGGCCACAGGGTCTTAAACCAATCAACGACCGTCATATGCATCCTCTCGATTGTCTGGTGCGATCTGTCCCCGCGACCATAATCCGCCGCAAACCATCATTTCCTCTGGCGGTTGTCCTAGTCCGGGCGATTGGCCTGCAGCATGGTTCGGAATCCAGCCTCTGAGACCTCGTGGGTGGCGGTCTCGACTACCCATGCACCGGAGGATGCGGAACTGAAATTAAAGGGTGTAATCTTGCCTTGGGCGACGACACTCGGGTTGCCGGGCATCTCGATTTCAAGCGTTTCCTTGGTCCGCCCGGCGCGGCGGGCTTCCGCATCGGCGACGGCACGGGCTTCTTTTTCGGATCGGAACCGCTGTCGCAGCCGTCTGACCGGCTCTTCATCACCGATTTGAACCTCCACGTCCTCGCCCGCTTCCAAGTCCCGGTAGGTGGCGATGACAGTACCCGTGGCTTCGCCCAAGCTGCGCCGCATCGCCCAGCGCGTAACATCCGCCTGCAGCAAAGGGATAGTCGGCGTGGGCTGGCCAGATGCTTTGATGCCCTCGGCTTTCCTTCCGACGAAAAGGACGCCGCCGGCGGGTTTGGCGACCAGGTCATGTATCAGGGCG
Source organism: uncultured Ruegeria sp. (assembly GCF_947489545.1). Taxonomy (NCBI): domain Bacteria; kingdom Pseudomonadati; phylum Pseudomonadota; class Alphaproteobacteria; order Rhodobacterales; family Roseobacteraceae; genus Ruegeria; species uncultured Ruegeria sp. The sequence continues at coordinate 82,979 of NZ_CANLDZ010000022.1, forward strand.
ATGCGTGTGAGCATCGATAGATCACTTTCATCGATCTGATCGATGTGGCCGGGGATGATCGACGCCACGGATGCGGTCACACCAGGCGTGAGACCGTTGTCGCCCGCGATCGTGGACACGATATCCGCAATGGTCAGACTATCTTCCCAAGAGCGGGTCTTCTGCTGGTGGATGGGTGCGTAGCCGCTCTGGGTCTGCCCCTGCGGCTTGGCCCGGCAAACGACGGTGATCGCGCGCGGCGGCGAGCTCTCCTCGACCTCATCGGCGATATAGAGCCCCATGTGCTTGAACTCGCCAAGATACCCCAACTCGATCTCTACCTCGGCTCCGGGCTCCGGCATGATAAAGCGTGATACCGGCGAGACATTGGCGAACGTGATTTCGGCTGTGTCGGAGACAAAGCCGGCAGCGTCGGTCACGCGCACCGAGCTCAGTTGCGAAAACAGAAACCCGGAGATTGGCGCGCCGTTGATGCGCACCCGGACAAATGGGCGAAAGTCGGTCAGCCCCATAGCTGCTCCGTCTCCGCTAGCCCGGTGATGCTCACGTCAGGGAGGGCGATGCGTATCCCCGCATCCAGGACCGCGCCCAGCGCCGACAGGCCGGGATTGGCATCCAGCACAGCCTCGACCTTACCATCAAGCGTGTCACCGTAGTGAGCAGCCACGATCGCATCGAGCACGTCGCCGTCAGAAGAAACGTAGTAGAGATCGGAGCCCGCTGTCATATCTCGCCATCCTCATCGTGAAATCCTGCCGGTGGGGAACGCCTTGGGAGGCGAACACCTCCTGACCTTCGCTGATACCCTCGACCACCCACAGCCCCAACACCTTGCCGATGCCGGATACGAGTGTGAGCGGTAGGCCCAAGCTTGCCTGGGTGCGCATTCGATCGACCTGCTTCAGTCCACCGCGAAAGTGCGGGTAGATCACACCCTCGATCTCGATCGTCTCCGGCCCATAGCCTGTGAATTGGAGGGCGTCACTGGTCCCGATCCGAGCCTGCCGCGCCCAGCGATACTCGGTGGACCGGCTCAGGCGCTGGTAGGTCGCACTGTCGATCGAGAATTGGAAGAACCCGAGCTGCATCATCACCTCAGCCATGGTTATCTCCCGTATGGTCCAGTCGAGGGCGCCCGATCGAACAACCCGTTGCCCGCGGCCTGGCGGCTCTTGCGTTCGACCAGGCGAATGACCTCCTCGGCGGATGCGCCCGCCGCATGGATGGTGTAGGTGATATGCTGTGTCACCGGACCCGTCGCCGCAGCCGCCGCCTGCGCCCCGGCACCACCAGACGCGAACAACGCCTCCACCCGCGCGGCAATACCCGCGTCCGAGGCGCTGTGGGGCCGTGTGGCGCGATTTCGAGATGCCATGACCCGTTCTGCCCGGCCCATAGCTGCCCCAGCGCGGCGCGGTACCGGGCGTGGTCGATCCATGAGCGCGCCAACACGATCGGCGTAGCCCGCGAGCCGGCGGAGAGCGCGATTATTGGCAACATAGCCGGAACGGTTCTCGAACTTGAGCTCCGGACCCAGCTCGCCAGTCAGGTGCCAACCTGGCCGGAATGGTCCGCCCAGCGCATTCGCCTGTGGGCGCATAGCAGGCCGGACGTTGGACGGCAGAGGTGACGACGCCGTTTTGCCTTCCAACTCGCGCAATGTCTCGACGATCTTGCGAGCCGTAAAGAGCGCCTGATCGAGCGATTCCGTAGAAATTGCGGGCGTGACCTCTTCATCACTCAAGACGCGAAGCGCTTCCGTCAGCTCAGTGGCGCGGCCCCTGGCGGTCTCGAGCTCCTGCTCAACCTCCTGCATCTCTTGGGTGCGCTGATCCAGCTCCACTTGCAGCGGCGCTTTAAGAATGTCCGACATCGGCCCGTCTTTAATCTGATCGATTTGAGCCTGTAGTGCCTGGACTTCCTCGCGCGCCGCCGCTGCGCCATCCTCAAGGTCGCTAATTGCGTCGGGTGTGGGCAGACTTCCCATGACGCGGGCGGCAAAGAGGCGCTCGGCAGCTCGAGCGTCGGTTGAAGCCATGGATTGGAACTCTTGCGTCTGCCCAAGCCGTCGCCGTTCTTCTACCGGGATCCTCGTCTCCGCAAGGAGCTGCTCAGGGGTTGCAGGTCCCGCCGCTGCGGCTTCCGGTGTCAGCGTACCGTCGCTCATTTCCATGTTGCCAAGGCCAAGAGCAACGCCTGTGCCGATCGCTCCGCCCTTCAGAAGGAAACGTCCTGCTGCCGCGCCCAGCGCAGCGAGCCCGCCACGCTTGGTTGCGGTACCCGCCGCTGCGCCTGCGCCAGTAGCTGCCGCATTGCCCAGAGCAGATCGTTTGCCCAGCCGTCCAAGCGCCGAGTCCACCAGCCCGGTGCTTGCTGCCAACGCACCCATAGCGACGGCTGCACTTCCGACGGCCCAGGCAAAACGCCCAATCTTCCAGATGGTACGGAAGGCAAAGACCCCGGCTATGATCTTGCCCAGGTTTTCATATCCACCAACCATACCTGCTACGGCATCAACACCCTCCCAGACTTTGGCAGTCACATCGCCAATACCGGAGGCAACCTTACCGAGCTTGGGAATTACCTCCTCCAGGCCATCGGCAAATCGCTCGGACCACGCTTCCACCTCGGCACGGTTTTCAATCAGCGCATCGCCGATCCGACGCATCGACTGCGTGACGACTGGCATTAGGGCAGCCCCGACAGTGTTCCTGAGGCCTTTCATGGTCAGTTGGGTATCAAGCAAGGTATCCTGGAACACCTCCGCATCACGGGCAGCCTGTTCCGAGAGGACGTAGCCGGTGCGCCGTGCGTCATCGCGCAGATCCTGAAGTCCACGCGAGCCGTCTCGCAGCATGTTCAACATGCCAATGCCGGAGCGCCCGAAAATGTCGTTGGCGATCGCGGCCTTTTCAGCCTGAGTAGCAACGCCGTCCATTCGGTCGGCAATAAGGCCCAGCGCCTCCTCGGGTAGCATCTGAGACAACTCAGCTGCCGACAGGCCAAGAGCATCAAGGGCATCTTTCTGAGCACCAGTACCATCGAGCGCGAGACCAATGTTCTTGGTCATTTTCTCCAGCGCAGTATCAAAGGCAGATGTGGCTATGCCTGACCGTTCGGCGGCGTATCGCAACTCTTGCAGGGTCTCGATCCCAATGCCGAGCTTGTCCGCTGTTTTTGCGACATCATCACCGAGCTTCGCGGTGGAAGAGGCCACCCCAAAAATTGCACCCCCCGCAATCGTGGCCCCAACGGCAATCCGACGGGCGTTGCGCCCGATATCCGTGGCCATGGTGTTGAAGGTTGAGCCAACACGGCGCGAAGCCGCAGCGGCACGGTTCCAACGCTCCTGGGAACGGCGAAGATCGTTGAGTGTGCGCTCGAGCTTCTCGTATTCTTGATCGAGGTGCGCAACGGATTGACCCTGCCGACGCAGAACACTGCGCTGGCGATCGAGCTCTTTCTGCCGGCGTTCCACCCCCTTGATGGCGTTGCCAACCTCGTTAAGCCCAGATTTTAGAAACCCGACATTGCGCTTGACCGATGCTTCAAGAACCGAGCCGATGGTGATGGTGGCGTTCAGGCGCTGGTTTTTTGTCGTCATCGTCAGCGGCCTTTCACATCCACCAGGTACACCGGTTGCGCGTCTTGCTTCGGCAGGCCCTCTAACCACCAGATGAAACGACTGACCGGCATGGCCATGATCTCAGCCTCGGCCCATCCGGTATGCCGGGCGAGCCGAAGGGCTCCCACCCGGACTTGCTGATCGGTCAGCCTAAAAAAACGCCGTATGCGTCCTGGAGCCGTCCGTATTGGCGCATGGTTAGACCACGAATGGCCTCCGGCGACTGTTCGGTGAGATTAGCGATCGCCTGGCTTTCGCGCTCGCCAACGGATTTGATCTTCTCGATTGCGAGCTCGTCAGCAACGGTGGGCTCACGCATTGTCAGACTGCTGACCTCAGTACCGTCCAGCTTTGGCTTGTTCTTCAAGTCCGCAAAGCTGACCGTCATGGACCCGTCGTCCTCCTCGGTCAGCCAATCCGGTAGGTTCCCCTCGCTCATGTGCCCTCCTTACAGGCCGATATTGGCGCGATGCGCGGCGAGTTGATCCACGCCGTCGATCACACGCACCATGTTGATGACATCGATTTCGTTGATCGTGCGCTGGCCGTGAACCTCACGGTAGTAGCGCAGGCTAATCGTGACGGTCAGAGACGGTTTGGTACCGGATCCCCAAGTGCCGCGTGCGACCGAGATCATCTTGCCCTGCATGTGGTGCGCGACCGCGGTCGTGGTGCCGTCCAGGCTCTCGAGCGAGCCCCTGGCGGTGAGCTGCACGGTGGAGCCGTCTTTGACGCCCCAGAGTGCAAGAACGTCTGCGTCGTAGGAGGTCAGAACGAAGGAGCAGGTCATTTTCTCCTGCCCCATGTCGATGTCGATCGGCTGATCCATACCACCACCGCGGAACTCCTCGGTCGAGAGAGTTATGTCGGGAGGATTGTACTCCTCGATCTTGCCCGCGTAGCCGCGGCCGTCGACGATCAGGTTGAGATACTTGAGAATGTCCTCGGCGGCCATCAGTTAAACACCTCCTCGATGTAGTCATTGACCAGGTGGGAACGGAATGTGATCTGCTCGGCGGGGTAGACCGGCGTGAAATCGAAGTTAAAAAACACCTTGCCGAGCTGGATGTTTGCCGCCGAATTCAGGTCGGGGTCCGCCCAGCACTTGCCGCCCAGGATCGCGCCCAATGCGACCAGGTCGCGGAGGTAGTTGTTCACACCCTCTTCGACGTCCTCGACATAGAATTTCGTGATTCCGCGATCGACGGCCCAAAGATGGGCCCGCAGGAGCGAGTCATTGATGATGTCTGCGGTGCGACGGACGCTCAGGAACACCCACTTGGTGTCGGCGGTTAGCGTCCGGTTCCCCCAGAGGCGGAAACCGTTCTGCCGGATGGTGGTTGCGACCTTGTTCTCGTTGAGAAGGTTGGCGCGGGCGCTGGCATCGCCGAGCTTGAAATCGACCGGGCGCGTGGTCCCGATGATGCCGGAGATCAGGTTGTTGGATGGAGACGCCCAGAAGCCGGTGTCGTTGTCCACCTTGGCGATCAACCCCGCCACCCGTGGCGATGGGGGTAGATCGAGGATATCGCTGCCGACCGTGACTTTGTGCCAGGGGTCGCAAAGATAGATGCGATCGGAGCCAAAGTCACCGGCAGCGGTGTAGGCATCAGTGTCGGTGGTGTTCGGTCCATCAGCGATGACGACTGCCCGGAGACGGTTTGCGATGCCCTGCAGCTCGGCGACAACAGGGTTGGCGAGCCCTTGGGGACGCTGGTGAGTGAAGCCGGGAGCGATCAGGATGCGAGGGGCGTATCCCACAACACTCTCGGCCCCTACGAGAGCGTGGACGCCCTCGAGGTTGCCATCGCCGGCGTTGACGCCACCGATTACGTTGGCAAGGGTGCTTGCTTCATCTGCGCCTGCTTCGACGCGCACAACGATGACGACGGCCCCGATCTGATCGAAGATACCGTCCATCGCACTCGGGAGCGTGCCTTTGCTGTCGCCTGCGGTATCAAGGCCAGCGGCCTCTTTCCGGGATCCTGCAACCACGACCGGCGTGTTAAGGGGGAAAGCATCAGCATCGGCGTCGGGCGCAGTGCCCACGATTCCGATAACCGAGGATCTGACCGTCTGAATCGGACGGGGGCCTGCATCGATCTCAATGACCTCGACGCCGTGAAGGAATGCCATGTGGACCTCGCTTGGTGAAGTTGCTTGTTGGGCCAAGCATCACACCAAGCTCCAGGCTATTCCTCTGGCGGGACTCCCGCATGCGATATGCCGAATTGATAGGTCAGACTCATCTCGACAGCACGGTGGTAGCGTTTAGGCAATTCGGCGCGATTTACTTGACAGCTTGCCCAGCCTCTTTGGCGATTTTGGCCACCAAGCCGATGTTGTGGACGGCTCCTGCTCCCACCGGTGTCGCAGCGCGCCATAATGAAGGTGTCTAAGTCTGCTTTTGAGAGGAGGCTACCCTAACCAAAGAGGAAGTCATCTTCCGTCAGGTCTGTCACGTCGAAACCATTTAGGGTAATTGTACCGTGCCCGGACACATCAATTCTATGGTCTATTACCACCTCACCGTTCGGTGTGACGCCAGCATTAACAAAGGTGCTCAAATCAGAGTAGGAAACACCTGCGATATCCACTCTGATAAGGTCAATGCCATCTTCGAAGTCCTGTATCGTATCGTGTCCAAAACTGCTAAAAACAAATACGTCACTTCCGGCGCCGCCCCTCAGAGTGTCATTGCCCGCGCCACCGTTCAGGATGTCATCGCCATCGTTGCCCCACAGGCTGTCATTGCCGGCTTCTCCATACAGGTAATCATCGCCCGCGCGGCCATCCAAGCTATCGTTCCCACCCGAACCCCAAAGACTGTTGTTGGCCCCATCACCACGCAGCGTATCTGCATGCGTGGATCCCGCGAGGTTTTCGATGGAAACAAAAACATCACCCGCTGCGTCACCGGTGTTGGCCCCAGCGTTGGCCAAATCAACCGTCACGCCAGACGTTGCAAACCCGTAGGCCGCCCCATCACGGCCCGCGCCGCCATCCAAGCTATCCGCACCTGCGCCGCCATACATCCAGTCATTGCCCGCACCGCCAGACAGAATGTCATTGCCCGCTTCGCCATACAGGTAATCATCGCCCGCGCGGCCATCCAAGCTATCGTTCCCACCCGAACCCCAAAGACTGTTGTTGGCCCCATCACCACGCAGCGTGTCTGCATGCGTGGATCCCGCGAGGTCTTCGATGGAAATAAAAACATCACCCGCTGCGTCACCGGTGTTGGCCCCAGCGTTGCCCAAATCGACCGTCACGCCAGACGTTGCAAACCCGTAGACCACCGCATCACGGCCCGCGCCGCCATCCAAGCTATCCGCACCTGCGCCGCCCCGCAAAATGTCATCGCCCGCGCCGCCCCTCAGATCGTCATTGCCATCTTCGCCATTCAGGCGGTCATTGCCGTCCCCGCCGTTCAGGATGTCATCGCCTGCACCACCCCAAAGACCGTTGTTGGCCCCATCACCACTCAGCGTGTCTGCATGCGTGGATCCCGCGAGGTTTTCGATGGAAATAAGAACATCACCCGCTGCGTCACCGGTGTTGGCCCCAGCGTTGGCCAAATCAACCGTCACGCCAGACGTTGCAAACCCGTAGGCCGCCCCATCACGGCCCGCGCCGCCATCCAAGCTATCCGCACCTGCGCCGCCATACATCCAGTCATTGCCCGCACCGCCAGACAGAATGTCATTGCCCGCTTTGCCATACAGGTAATCATCGCCCGCGCGGCCATCCAAGCTATCGTTCCCACCCGAACCCCAAAGACTGTTGTTGGCCCCATCACCACGCAGCGTGTCTGCATGCGTGGATCCCGCGAGGTCTTCGATGGAAATAAAAACATCACCCGCTGCGTCACCGGTGTTGGCCCCAGCGTTGCCCAAATCGACCGTCACGCCAGACGTTGCAAACCCGTAGACCACCGCATCACGGCCCGCGCCGCCATCCAAGCTATCCGCACCTGCGCCGCCCCGCAAAATGTCATCGCCCGCGCCGCCCCTCAGATCGTCATTGCCATCTTCGCCATTCAGGCGGTCATTGCCGTCCCCGCCGTTCAGGATGTCATCGCCTGCACCGCCATTAAGGGTGTCATTTCCAGCATGGCCATAAAGTGTGTCATCGCCAGCGTTACCGGTCAGGGTATCATCACCATCGGTTCCATGGATCGGTGCCTCGTTTCGTCCATGAACAACCACTGAAATGGTTGCGGTGCTTTCACTGCCATCGCCGTCCTTGACCGTATAGGTGAATGTATCCGTCAGGGTCTGGCTTTCTGCCAGAGCCTGAACATCATCTGCGCCGGTTGGATCATAGCTGATCGTCCCGTCGGTGTTCAGCGTCAGCGTGGCGCCATGCGCACTCAGGGCCGAAACCTCTATCACCGTGAGCGCATCCCCGTCGACATCGCTGTCGTTGGCGAGAAGGGTGGCTGTATCAATCAGGGTGACAACGTCTTCTGTGACCGGGTTGGGACTTTTGGCAACACCGTTCGCATCAAAAACGCGAGCCTTGATCGCAGTGTTAGACGTATCCCCTTGCTGCCGATCGGAAGACGTCCACGTTACGACAAAATCACCATTGGCGAGGGCGGTAACACTCGGCTGGCTTTGAGATAAAGTGGTAAATTCATTGACCAGGAATTCACTGACGATCTCAACACCATTCGCATCAAAAATACGGGCCTTGATAGCCCCGAAGGAAGTATCGCCTTGCTCCCTGTCAGAGGACGTCCACGTTACGACAAAACCGCCATTGGCGAGGGCGGTAACGCTCGGGTCGATTTGAGCGGTATTGGTGAATTCATTGACCAGGAACTCAGTGACGACTTCAGAGCCATTCGCATCAAAAATACGAGCCTTGATGGCAAAATTGGAAGCATCACCCTGCTGTCCGTCAAAAGACTGCCAGGTTACAACGAAATTGCCATCGGCGAGTGCTGTAACATTCGGATTGCTTTGAGTGAGATGGTGAAATTCATTGACAACGAATTCACTGGTGATCTCATTTCCATCTGCGTCCAGAATACGCGCTTTGATGGCAGCTTGATGCGTATCCTCTTGCTGCTGGTCAAAAGACTGCCAGGTGACAACAAAATTGCCATTGGCAAGTGCTGTAACACTCGGAAATTCTTGCTTTCTATCGGTGAATTCGTTGACACGGAACTCGCCAACGACCCCAGTGCCATTCGCATCAAAAGTGCGGGCCTTGATGGCAAGAGAAGTATCCCCTTGCTGCTGGTCAGAAGACTGCCAGGTGACAACGAAATGGCCATTGGCGAGTTCTGTAACGCTCGGATTGCTTTGTCCGCCAAAGGTAAACTCATTGGCGCGGAACTCGCTAACGACCTCATTTCCATCCGCGTCAAAAATACGGGCCTTGATCGCAGTACTTGACGTATCGCCCTGCTGCCAGTCACGAGAGCTCCAGGTAACGATGAAATTG
>NZ_CANLDZ010000023.1:0-82084 GCF_947489545.1 uncultured Ruegeria sp.
GCCGCGACGCCATGAAAAAACCCGTCGCAGTCGCAGGCGTCAGCGCAAACGACATGACACCTCAAATACAAGCGTAGTAAGGGTAATCCAACATTTACCCGGGCCGGCTTGCGGCCCGGGGTGGCCTGTGCTTTTTCGATCAGGACAGCACAAAATTCACAAAGGAAATACGATGCAGGCGTCAAATGCATCTCACTCGCCCACATCTTGGGTGCAATCATTCATGCGCAGAAATGGCCGCGGGTTTCTGGTATCCGTCGTCGTTGCTGTCGCTGCACAGTTTTTATCAGAACATTACGGAGCGCCAGCAATGCTTATGGCGCTGTTGCTGGGTATCGCGTTTCATTTTCTGGCGGAAGATGAGTCGGGTCCATGCAAAGCGGGAATTGATTTCACGGCACGCACTGTTTTGCGGTTCGGTGTCGCTTTATTAGGCGCGCGCATTTCGATCGAATTGATGATCGGCTTAGGGCCACAGTTGATCGCGGTTGTGATTGCAGGTGTCATCCTGACCATATTGTTCGGGCTTCTGGGTGCTCGGCTGCTGGGGCGCGGCTGGCGATTTGGTATTCTGACGGGCGGTTCTGTGGCAATTTGCGGAGCTTCAGCCGCCATGGCGTTGTCGGCTATTTTGCCGAAGAACGAACACTCGGAACGCAACCTGATTTTCACCGTTCTTTCGGTTACAGTATTATCGACCGTAGCGATGATTGCTTATCCGATCCTGACGGAGACCTTTGCGTTTGACGACGAGATTTCAGGTGTATTTCTGGGGGGCACAATCCACGACGTCGCCCAGGTTGTTGGTGCGGGCTTTTCGGTCTCTGACCAGACGGGTGAAGTCGCAACGATGGTCAAACTGATCCGGGTTGCAATGCTTGCGCCGGTGGTGCTGGTTATTTCTGCCCTTGTTCGACGCCACGCTGACTTCGCAGAAGAAGAAGGTAAGCGCCCGCCGATTTTGCCTATGTTTGTTGTCGGATTTCTGATTTTTGCGGCTCTCAACTCGTTCGGGGTGATCCCGGCGGTGGTTTCAGAAGCCATGGCGAGCCTGAGCCGTTGGGCATTGCTCATCTCGATTGCTGCGGTTGGAATGAAAACCTCGCTCAAGCGGATTCTGGATGTTGGAGGTCAGGCCATCGCTCTGATCGTGGCCGAAACCATCTTTATCGCATTGTTTGTGCTAGCGGGTGTCTACTACCTCCATATGTGAGCTGGCGACATCTGCCGAAGGCAACTTGTGGTGAAGAAAACGAAACTGAACTCTGATGGATTGGTGAAGCTATGAACATACATGTCATTAACCTGTTTGATGAACCGGCACGCAAAAGCGAACGGCGACTTGCCGATCTTCCAGATCGTGTGGTCGAAGGTGATCCCTATCACAAAGTTGGTCTTCACTTTACAAGTCCAGACGGGGCCATGTCAGCCGGTACCTGGACGTCGACACCCGGCAAATGGCATGCGTTCACGGACAAGGATGAGTATTGCTACATCATCACGGGTCATTGCGCGCTGATCCATGAAGACGGAACACGGCAGGACTTCCGGACGGGCGACAGCTTTATGATTCCCAATGGGTTTCGCGGGTTTTGGGAGGTTGTTGAGACGACAACAAAGCACTTTGTGATCCGCGACTGCGCCAAACAGGAGTAATCAGGTGCAAGACACGGTGGACCCCTCGGGGCCTGCGGTTAGATCCCAGATGGATTTGGGCTGTCCAACCGGACATTACCGAAAGTAGTTTCCGGCTCATATCACCAAAGTTCTAAATTGCAGCCGGGACACCCTTTCCCTCTCTGATCCGGGTGGCTAAGAAGTGCCTCCAACCACGTTTCAGGAGGTCGCATTGGACCGCATATCCCGCACCATCGCCAGCGAGATCAACGCGCGACCTGATCAGGTAGATGCAGCGGTAAAACTGTTGGACGAAGGCGCTACCGTGCCCTTTGTCGCCCGATACCGGAAGGAAATGACAGGCGGATTGGACGATACACAATTGCGCACGTTGTCCGAGCGGCTGATCTATCTGCGCGAAATGGAAGCGCGGCGTGACGCGATCCTGAAATCGATCCGAGATCAGGGCAAGATCACTGAAGATCTGACCAAAGCCATCGCGCAAGCTGACACCAAAGCGCGGTTGGAGGACATCTACCTTCCTTACAAGCCCAAGCGCCGTACCAAGGCAATGATTGCCAGGGAAAACGGGCTTGAACCTTTGGTTGACGCAGTTCTTGCAGATCGCAACGCGGACCCCGAGATTTTGGCGCAGTCATTTGTGACCGAGGCTGTGGCGACGACCAAGGACGCCTTGAACGGTGCGCGCGATATTCTGACCGAACAAATGGTGGAAAACGCGGCCCTGTTGGGTGAGCTTCGCAGTTTCATGCAGCGGGAAGCATTCCTGAGCGCGAAGGTCATTGAAGGCAAAGAACAAGAAGGGGCCAAGTTCAGCGACTACTTTGATCATTCTGAGCTGTGGTCCAAAGTACCTTCGCATCGGGCGCTGGCGATGTTGCGGGCGTCAAAAGAAGGCATCGTCACGCTGGATATCGCACCCGAACCTGAAACCGGGGCAGCGCGGGCAGAAACGATTGTGGCGGCCCATTTGCAGACACGGGGCGATGGCCCGGGCGATAAATGGCTGCGCAAAGTGGCGCGGTGGACCTGGAGGGTTAAGCTGTCGCTGTCCATGATGGTCGAGCTTATGGCGGATTTGCGAAGCCGGGCCCAGGATGAAGCGATTCAGGTGTTTTCACGGAACCTGAAAGACGTGCTGTTTGCGGCCCCCGCAGGCGCACGGCCGACGCTTGGATTGGATCCCGGTATTCGAACGGGAGTGAAGGCCGCCGTGGTTGATGCCACGGGGAAAGTTGTGGCCACGGACACTCTTTACCCGTTTCAGCCCAAAAAGGATTTGCGCGGGGCGCAAGTTGCGATCCTGAACCTGATCTCCTCGCATCAGATCGAGTTGATTGCCATCGGCAATGGCACTGCCAGCCGTGAAACTGAACGGATGGTGGCGGACACGCTTAGCATGCTTCCCAATTCCGTGAAGGCTCCGACCAAGGTTGTTGTTTCCGAGGCTGGCGCGTCGGTTTATTCGGCTTCGGAGTTGGCTGCGCGCGAGTTCCCTGACCTTGATGTCTCTTTGCGCGGTGCGGTGTCTATCGCGCGGCGGCTGCAGGACCCGTTGGCCGAATTGGTCAAAATTGAACCGAAATCCATCGGTGTCGGACAATACCAGCATGACGTTGACCAACACCGCCTGTCCCAGTCTTTGGAAACTGTAATAGAAGATGTGGTAAATGCCGTTGGCGTTGATTTGAATATGGCATCTGCACCACTACTGTCGCACGTCTCAGGTCTTGGCCCGGCGCAGGCCGAAGCCATCGTTGCGCACCGGGATATCAACGGCCCGTTTCAATCGCGCAAAGATCTTCTGAACGTCGCCCAGCTTGGCCCCCGAGCTTTTGAGCAATGTGCAGGGTTTTTACGTATTCGTGATGGGGCAGAGCCTCTGGATGCGTCGTCGGTCCACCCTGAGGCATATGATGTTGCCCGCCGGGTGGTCGCGGCCTGCGGACGCGATATCCGTCAGATCATGGGCGATGACGGGGCTTTGAACGGGCTGAGGGCAGACCAGTTCGTGGATGACACATTCGGATTGCCTACAGTAAAGGACATCTTTTCCGAGCTTGAAAAACCAGGCCGAGATCCAAGGCCGACTTTTGTGACAGCTTCCTTTACGGACGGGGTCGAAGCGATCACTGACCTCAAACCCGGAATGGTTTTGGAAGGGACCGTCACAAACGTCGCCGCCTTTGGTGCCTTTGTCGATGTCGGCGTGCATCAGGACGGTTTGGTTCATGTCAGCCAACTGGCGGACCGGTTTGTGAAAGATCCGCATGATGTGGTGAAGGCCGGTCAGGTCGTGAAAGTGCGTGTTGTCGAGGTTGATGTGCCTCGCAAACGTATCGGGCTGACTATGCGCAAGGACGGCGGGGCCGATCGCCGCAGATAGTAGGTCGAGCTTGTGTGTTAGAGTTTGAATGCATGGCGCTGCTGATCCCTTGAGTGATCAGGTCATACGCAGGGTCCCCGCTCTCGTGGCCTTCAACCTTGATGACACCTGCGCCCATCAGCTCCAGTTGGCAATGCGGGTCAGTCAGAACGTTCGTTAGATCAAGACCCGCATGCCTTAGAGTGGTTCAATCGCCATCAGCCACACCTGCCGCCCGCGCCCTAGCGCGTCGCGCACGATAGCTTGGGAGAAGGACGAGCAGCGCTGCAATCACCAAGAGACCCAGTGTCATGGGTCGTTCCCAAATAAAGGAAACCCCATCGTACAGCTGCATTGAGCGCGCAAAATTGTCCTCCATCATGCCGCCAAGGATGAACCCGATCAGCAACGGTGCCAACGGATAATCGGCAAACTTCAGCGCCGTGGCGCACACACCGAAACCAACCAGTATCAGCAACTCGGTAGCGTTGTTTTGCCCAATATAGGCGCCCATCAAGGTAAAGAACAAAATAAATGGGATCAAATAGTTACGCGGCACCGCCAGTACCTTTGCGATATATGGGATCAGCGGAAGGTTCAGGATCAACAGCACCAGATTGCCGATGAACATCGACATGATTACGGCCCAGAAGATCTGCGGCTCGTCGATCATCAGGCGCGGGCCCGGTGTGACGTTCAATGCGATCAACGCGCCGAGAAGTATGGCTGTTGTCCCCGATCCCGGTATGCCAAGTGTTAGAAGCGGCACAAACGAGCCTGTGCAGGCTGCGTTGTTGGCAGCCTCCGGAGCGGCCAGCCCCTTGATCGAACCCTTTCCGAATTCTTCCTGTTCGGCCTTTGGGGCGATGTTACGTTCGACCGCGTAGCCCAGGAAGCTGGCAATTGTTGCGCCCGCACCCGGTAATACGCCTATGAAGAACCCTTGGACAGATTGCCGACCAATAACGGGCGAGATCGCCCGAGCCTCGGCTTTGGTGATACGCAGGTCTTTGATTTCGCCGTCGTCCCCCTGAAGGTTCTTGGGCTTGAGAACAAGAAACAGGGCCTCGGGCAGTGCAAACATCGCCATTGCGAGCGTGATAAAGCCAAAGCCGGACTGCAGGTCCATGATACCCATTGTGAAGCGTGGCAGATTGAACAACGCGCCTTCGCCCACCGTGGCCATGATCAAACCCAATATGGTCATGATAAGCGCCTTGGCCACTTGGCCCGTCCCTGCAAATGCCGCAATTGCAGACAGGCCAACGACCATCAGAGCGAAGTATTCGGCCGAATGGAACAACAACGCGACTGACGACAGCGCAGGTGCAAAAACCATCAGCAATATCGCACCCAGTGTGCCGCCTGCGAAACTAGCAATGGCGGCAATGGTCAACGCTTTGCCCGCTTTGCCCTGACGCGCCATGGGGTACCCGTCGAAACTGGAGGCAACGGTGCCCGCGACCCCCGGCGCATTCAATAGGATGGACGAGGTTGATCCGCCAAAAATCGCGCCATAATACACACCTGCGAGCAAGATCAGTGCAGCAGATGGGTCGCCCATCGAGATGGCGACCGGGATCATAATGGCAATGATCGACATCGGGCCAAGACCCGGGAGCATACCGATGAATGTACCGATCAGGCACCCGGCAACGACCATCAGAAGATTTTGCAGAGAGAATGCCGTTTGCAGGCCAATCAGAAGTCCTTCAAGCATGTCAGCCTCCGAATAGGCCCGGCAGGGGGCGCATGTAGATGCCAAGAACTTCCTGGACCAGATACCAGACAGAGCCGGTTGCTATAAAAGCAACAAGCAGCATGACGTGCCACTTGCGTTCACCAAGAATGTAGGACCCGAAGAACAGGAAGGCTGAAGTCGAGATCAAAAAACCTACCGGCCGCAAGCATAGCGCGTAGACAACCATCAATGCCAGCAGCAGCAGCGCCTGACCAAGATGATACTCACCCAGCTTTCGATAATCGATATCCGCTTCTTTTGGCTCAGCTTTTTCAAAGCCCAAGAGAATAATGGTTGTTGCGACGATACCCAAAACCGACAGAACCTTGGGGAAGGTGCTTGGCCAGATGGGGTTTCGTTGCATGAACGGGGGCAAGCCGCTGTCCATGGTGAACCAGGCCGCGTAGCCATAGGTCAAACATATTCCCAGCAGAACAAGCGCGATCCAACGGTCCAGCGCCATAACTCCCCCCTTCGTTTTGTTTAGTATTCGTATGGCAGAGCGGCGGTCCGCTCTGCCAGTTGTGTCTTTAGAGGAAGCCCAGCTTCTTCATCAGATCGCCGATCTGCTGTTCCTGCTGTTCCAGGAAAGCTTTGAAGTCGTCGCCGGAATTGTGGATGTTGACCCAGCCATTCCGTGCGCGAACCTCTTCCCACTCGGGCGTGGCATACATTTCAGTGATGGCTTCCTGATACGCGACCAGCTTGTCCTCGGGCAGGCCGGGCGCTCCGAAGAAACCGCGCCAGTTTACGAAGGTTGTGTCGATACCCTGTTCTTTCATTGTCATGGCTTCGGGCGCCGCATTGACACGCTCATCCGAAGTAACGCCGATGATTTTGACCTCACCTGCATTTGACAGGTCAACGGCTTCCGAGAATCCGGTCGACAGCGCCGCAATCTCACCCGAAAGAAGAGCTGCCATGGCTTTGCCGCCTGCATCGTAGGGGATGTATTTGACGCCAAGTGCGTCTTTTCCCGCTGCCTCCATGACCATGGCCGCGACCAGGTGGTCCATGCCGCCTGGTACAGAACCGCCACCAATGGCTGTCGCCGACGGATCGGCGTCATACGCGGCAAGCAGATCATCCATCGAATTGATTGGGCTGTCTTTGCCCACAACAATCGCGGCGTAATCCCCGATAGTACCGGAAACCAGCGTCAGATCACGGAAGTTGTGTGGAAAGACACCGGTCAGCGAACGGATAACGATTGGCGTCGAGTTGACCATCAGGGTGCCGTGGTTGCTGTCGGCGTTCTCGATCAGGAACCCGATTGCTTTGCCGCCGCCGCCGCCCGACATGTTTTCGTATGACGCGGTGCCCACGATGCCTGCATTGGTCAGCGCTTCACCGGTGCCACGTGCGGTACCATCCCAGCCGCCGCCTGCGCCGCCTGGGATCAGAAAGTGGATGCTGTCCACAACCTGATGACCGTCGGCCAATGCTGGCCCAGTCAGACCAAAAGCAGCCACAGCTGCGATTAGGGCCCGACGGCCCAGTGTGAAATTCGTCATGATGTCCTCCCATTTGACAATCGGCCGATTGACGGCTCAGATTAATCCGAACCAAAACACATCAACCTGACATCAACCTGTCATGCGCAGAAAAACTGCTTGAGCCCCATGAAATTTTTACTGGTCGAAGATAATCTGGACCTCGCAAACGCGATCAGTTCGCGCATGCGATTAGACGGGCATGTCGTTGATCATGCAGCGAATTTGGGAGATGCATCCGCTTTTGTAGAAACCGAAGAGTATGATCTTATCCTGTTGGACATCATGCTGCCTGACGGGGATGGTCGTGACTTTTTGAAACAGCATCGCGCAAGTCATTTGGACACGCCTGTGATCGTTCTGACTGCGCGCAGTCAGGTTTCGGATCGAATCGGTTCGCTGGATTTGGGGGCTGATGACTATGTCACCAAACCTTTCGACCATGCCGAACTTGAAGCCCGATGCCGGGCTGTCCTGCGGCGTAAGTCAGGGATCGTGAAATCGACGATCGAGATCGGCGGGATCGTTTTTGACCCGGTCGCGGGTCATTTGCTGGTCGGGTCCGACACGGTGTCGCTGCGGAATCGCGAGTTGCGCTTGCTGGAGCTGTTTTTCAACGCGCCCGGACAGGTGTTTTCGAAACAAAAGCTGGCGGACAGGTTGTTTTCCTATGATGACAACGTGTCGGACAATGCCATCGAGGTCTATGTTGGCCGTTTGCGCAGACACCTGGAAAACTCGGACCTGAAAATCACCACACTGCGCGGGCTGGGATACAGGTTGGATCATGTCAGCTGATCTCACGGTTTCAGGGTCACTCAGGAACCGGCTTGTTCTTACACTGATTGGCGGCGCAGCGATCCTGGCGCTTCTTCTGTTCTTTGCGGTGCGCAACTATGCGGCCCGGGTGGCTCAGCAAGGTCAGGACAGTATTCTCGAGGCCTCGGTGACCTCAATCCTGGATGCAGCTGCGCTGAGGGACGGTGAGCTTGAGGTTGATATTCCTTATGCGGCATTTTCGATGCTGACGACGCCGTCCGATGACCGGGTCTTTTATGCGATTTTTCAGGACGGCAAATTTCTGTCCGGATACGATGACCTGCCCTTGGCCGACGCTCCTATTAGCGGCAAATGGGCTTTCAGATCAGGTGCCGTTCGCGGCGAAAATGTTCGGCAAGTAAACACCAGCCGAACACTTGTAGGTCTTGGAAAACAGACCGAAATCGAAGTGGCGCTTGGGCAGACCCAGGACGCGTTGTCTGAAACAATGGACCAGATTTCCCGCAATGCCGCTTATCTGGGGTTGGGTTTCTTTGCCCTTGCGACAGTACTGTCCGTTTGGGCGACATCGGCAACGATTGGGCAGCTCAACAAGCTGACAACCTCGGTCACGCGCCGCGGACCACAAGATTTAAGCCCATTCAGAAAACCTGTGCCCCGGGAAATGGCGCCTTTGGTCACATCCCTGAATTCTCTTATGGGTCGATTGGACCAATCACTCAGCCAATCGGAAGACTTCATTGCCGAGGCAGCGCATAGGGTCCGCACGCCCCTGGCAACAGTCCGGTCCTACGCGGACGCGACGCTGCAAAGGGTCGAAAAAGAAGAAAACCGCGAAGCATTGCGATCCATGGTCCGCGCAATCGACGAAAGCTCGCGCGCGGCGGGTCAACTTTTGGACCACGCCATGATCACGTTTAGGGCGGACCACCTTGAGCGCGAAGATCTTGACCTTGTCGATCTTATGGCGGAACTGGTTCAGCGTTTGACGCCGATCGCCGAAATGAAAGATCTTTCCTTATCTTTGGTGGGCGATTCCGCGGTTCAGTATTCTGGTGACCCGATCCTGATCCAGAATGCTGCGCGCAATATGATCGACAACGCACTGAAATACGCCCCGGCGGACAGCACGGTGACAATCGAAGTTGCCGCGAGCCCTTGTGTTCAGGTTAAAGTCAGTGATCAAGGTCCGGGGTTTCCACCTGATGAGATCGAAACACTGACCCGGCGATTTGAGCGTGGTCAGAATGCCACCGGAACCATTGGATCAGGTTTGGGGCTCACCATTGCGCAGGATGTGGCAACCGCGCATGGCGGAACGCTTGTTCTGATGAACCAACCCGAGGGCGGCGCATGCGTTATCTTATCTCTGTAATTCTGTGGTTGTTTCCTTGCTTCGCACTGGCGCTGGAATGGGAAGATCAACGGGTCTTTAATGAAGCAGCGCAAGGGCCTCAACTGCGCATAATATCCAGTACTGACACTGCATTGTTTGCGCCTCTGATCGAAGATTTCATTCTGGGCAACCCATCGATTTCGGTCGAGTATCTGGTGACGGGAACGGCTGACATTGACCGTCAGGTCCGGGCAACGCCCGATGCCTTTGACATTGCGATATCCAGCGCGATGGATTTGCAGCTTAAACTGGCAAATGACGGATATGCATTAGCAATAGACAGCATTGCAAACCCGGATTGGGCGCAGTGGCATGACAGTCTTTTTGCTTTCACGTCCGAGCCTGCAACAATCGTCATAAATAGCGCTGCTTTTGCTGAGGGGGCGACGCCGCAAACGCGGCAAGAGTTGATCGAGATACTTCGCGCCAGACCCGATGATTTTCGCGGAAAAGTGGGCACATACGACATTCGTCAATCAGGATTGGGATATTTGTTTGCCACTCAGGACGCCCGCGCCTCTGAGACATACTGGCGACTGATGGAGGTCTTGGGCAGCCTGGATGTACGTCTGTATTGCTGTTCCGGCGAGATGATCAACGATCTGACAGATGGGACGATTGCAGTCGCTTACAACGTACTGGGCAGCTATGCCGCAGCGCGCACGGAAGGAAAGGACGCATTTGAGATCGTGCTGCCCTCCGATTTTCAGACGACCATGATGCGCACCGCAATGGTGCTGAACGGGACGCCCGAGCCCGATGCGGCAGAGGCATTTGTTCGCCAGCTAACTGCGAAGAAGACCCGGTCTTCCACCAACGCGCCATCGCTTCCGTTGTTGGGGACTGATGATAGCGTAGATGAAAGGGCAACGATCGCTTTGGACCCGGCCTTGTTGACGTTCCTGGACAAATTGAAGAGGAAGAAGTTTCTGTCAGAGTGGGAAAATGCCGTTATTCAGCGATAGGGCTCCTATTTTGTGCCCCTTGTCACTTCGACCCGCGTTCTTGCCTATTCCCGGAACGCGCGATTGAAATAGTCGGCCATCGGTTTGATTAGATAAGACAAGGGCGTGCGCTCGTCGGTTTTGATCATCGCCTCAACAGGCATTCCGGGTAACAAAGCCTGGCCGTTCAGACGCTCGATCTGACCATCAATCGGGGCCAGCTCGGCCCGGTAGAACGTAAAACCGGTCTGTTCATCGGTGAATGTATCGGCCGACACGTTAAGAACCTGGCCGTCAATCTCTGGGGTTTCACGCTGATTGAACGCCGGGAACCTCAATGCAACAGGTTGGCCAACATGCAGCTGATCGACGTGAATGGCATCAACGCGGGCAGCAACCAGCAACGGGGTATCCTGTGGTACCACATACATCATGGGTTCGGCGGGCTGGATGACAGACTGAAGTGCAAAAACCTGACTGTCGTAAACTGTTCCGGAAACCGGCGCGCGGATATCCAGACGCGACAGCCGTTCTGCGAGGGACAGGCGTCGTTCTGACAGTTCCGAGACCTGTGTTTGCACGTCCCGCAGGGTGGTAATTGCTTCTTCGCGGCGGGTCGCCGTCAGTTCCAGGATCTGAATTTCTGTCGCCGCAATCTGGCCTCTCAGCCGGGCTACGGATGCCTCGAGGCTACCAATCTCACCGCTTAGGCTCGCTTCTTCGCGCTGTAGCGAAAGAACACGGCTGGCCTGCGTCAAACCACGGCTCAACAGGCTTTGTTGGTCTTCCAGTTCGTCCTGAATCAGCTCGACCTGACGTCGCAAGGAAACAAGTTGCGCCTTGGTTCCTTCGATCTCGCTTTCGATCTGGGCGCGCTGCTCGTTGAGTTGTTCGGTTTGCTTTGCCATGGATTCAAGCCGCGCATCAAACAGTCGTTGCTGACCGGCGATCAGGTCGGGACCAATATTATTCTCTTGCTGGACTTCAAGCAGGCGTATGCCCAGATCTTCCGAAGACGTCCCGTCGCGCTCGGCCTCCAGCCGCGCCCGGCGCGCCAAAAGTTCAAAAAGCTGTGACACAACAATGGTCTGTTCTGAAAACAGGAACGTGTCATCAAGCCGTAGCAGCAAGTCGCCACTGGTTACCACGTCACCGTCACGAACAAAGATTTCGCCCACGACGCCGCCATCGGGGTGTTCAACCACCTGCCGATTGCTTTGCACTTCGATCACACCAGACGACACAATGGCCCCGGCCAATCGTGTTTTGACGGCCCAGGCACCCAAGCCACCAACCAGAATAGCAAGCGCGGCAAAGCCGACCATGGCCGGCACCCTGATGCGCCAAACAGGGCGCGTCATTTTCTGTGTCTGATTTGCCATCACTCACCTACTACCGGGCTCAGCTTGCGCTTGATGGCGCCAGCATTCTGCACCATGGCGTTTAGAACCTCGTCACGGCTACCTGATTTCACAAGCTGGCCTTTTTCTACAACCGCCAAGTCGTCGCATTCCGAAATTGCCTGAGGTCGGTGCGTCATGATGATCGCTGATTTTCCTGCGGCTTTGAGCCCACGCACCGCGGCATTCAGGGCTTCGGTCCCATCTGCATCCAGTGCCGAGTTCGGCTCATCCAAGATCAGTAGAACCGGATCGCCATAAAGCGCCCGGGCCAATGCTATGCGCTGCTTTTGACCACCGGACAATTGACTGTCATTGCCTTCGAGAAAGGTGTCGTAGCCTTTTTCCAAAGTCAGGATCAGCTCGTGCGCATTGGCTTTCTTGGCCGCTGCAACCACTGCTTCTGGATCCGGGTTTTCGGACATACGCGCAATGTTTTCGGCAACGGTGCCGTTGAACAGGGTCACTTGTTGGGGAAGATAGCCAATGTGGCGTCCTAGATCGGTTGCATCATACTGGTCCAGCGTCGCGCCACCCAACCGAATTTCACCGGCCGCCGGAGGCCACAATCCCAACAGGGCTTTAGCCAGCGTCGTCTTTCCAGATCCGCTTTTGCCAATCACACCCAGCGCTTTGCCAGGTTCCAGGCTTAGGGTCACGTTGCGCAGCGTTGGAGTGTTTGAACCAGGTGGGATAACTGTCAGGGACTTGGCTTTGAGGTTCGCGGCAGGAACTGGCAGTTTGGTTCGTGCAACCTCAGGCGGGGTTTGGTCCAGGAATTTGTTCAACGAGGTCCAAGCAGATCGGGCACGTTCAATCACCCCCCATTGCCCGACAGCTTGTTCGACCGGCGCCAAAGCGCGACCCAGCAAGATAGACCCGGCGATCATTGCGCCCGGTGTCATCTCGTTCTGCAAGACCAGCCATGCCCCCAGCGCCAGCATTGCAGATTGCAAAAACAACCGCAGCGACTTGGTCAATGAGGTGAAGCTGCCTGTCCAGTCGCTGGCCGCGATAGTCTGGCTCAAGGCATTGGACCTTTGGCTCAGCCAGCGCAGCGTGACGTCCTCTTGCATGCCTTGCGAGCGTACGACCTCGGCCGCTTGTCTCGCGTGTTCGGAGAACGCGTTGGCCTTGGCTGATGCGGCCTGAGCCGCGGCCACTTTGCGATGGGTCAGAGCCTGGTTCAACAAGGCAATGATGACCAGCAAGGCGCCGCCTGTCACGGCAAGCCACCCCAACAGCGGGTGGAACAGAAAAATGGCGGCCAGAAAAACCGGTGTCCAGGGGATGTCCATCACTGCTAGAAAGACTGGCGACGAACACAGGTTCTGAATCGATTCAAGATCACGTAGCGCGGTTGCCGGGGCAGATCGTGCCTGCGGATACAATGAGCGGCGCAGTGTCGCGTCAAAAACGCGCTCGTCCAGATGCGACTGAAAACGCGCGCCAAACCGCGCGACGATACGGCCGCGGGCAAAATCGAGCATCGCCATCAATGCATAAAGCAGCGCAACCAGCAGGAATAGGGCGGTCAATGTCTCGACCGCGCGCGACCCGAGGACCCGGTCATACACCTGTAGCATGAACAAAGGACCCGTCAGCATCAGCAGGTTGACAAAAACGCTGAACAGAAACGCCAGGGCCAGAAAGGTGACGCCTTGATTGCGCACTTTGCGCAGCTCATGGCGCGGGGCCGTGGACATACCGGTTTCTGGTCTCAATGTTTTATTCCATACCAATCAGCACAGGCTTTGCGCCGTACCGCGTTTAGAAGGCTGGTTCAGCAATGCCAAGAATGTAATTCGTTTCGAGCAAAAAACCGCAGGTAATAAGGCCAGAAGGCGGCATCTTCTGGCCACATCAATCCTGTTGTTGGCAAGGCCCACATGAAGAAGCGGGAACGGCACATACCACCCCCGCACTTACCTTTAGGCCAGGGGATCGAAGCCAAGATCGGTCAGTTGTGCGAACAGCGGGCTGCTGTCATCCAGGATAGAGTTGTTGGGGTCCGCCAGCAGGTTGCTGCGGGTCAGATCTTCGGCCTGAATGCCCACCAAAGTGGTGATGTTTCCCCCGTTTCCAAGCACTTCTATCTCAAGGTTCCCGCCGACTTCACGCAGTGCAAGATGATCACCAGACAGCGCATTGAAATCAAAGCTGTCTTCTGACGGATCGAACCCTTCGACACGGGTTTGAGCACCCCAGTTCCAATCAATTCCAACCACATCAACCCCAACGCCCAGTGTAACGAAGACCCCAGCGCCTGCACCGCCCGACCCGTTGTCAGGTGGTGTGCTGCCGTTGTCGTCAGGACCGGCTCCGTCGTCATAGATGCTGCCCGTCAGGTCGCCGGTGCGTGTCTGGAACCCGTCGGTGGTCGCTCCAGCAGGGGCTTCCGGGGTTAACAGCTCCGTTCGGTCCACTAGCGTCACATCGTTTTGGTCAAAGCCGAAGGGTGACTCTAGGTTATCCTCCATCACCTGGTCGAAGTGAAACTCCACCAGACCCGGGATCAGGTCTGCTTTGGACACGCTGGTCAGGGTAAAGCTCTGACCGCTGGGCAGGGTCGAGATCACCAGGCCATCTGCCGTGTCTTCAACCGACAGACGTTCTCGCGTGCCAAAATAGAGGAAGCTGATTTTCATCGACTTGGGGTCGAAATTGTCGATCACTTCCGTTCGACCATATTCGTGGCTGCGGATATAGACAGTATCCGTTTCACGCGGGCCCACACCTTTTTCCCACGAGATCACGCCGCCCATGTCCTGCCGAAAATGTTCATTGCCGACGACACCAAAGCTGTCGATGGTCACGTCCTGATAGGTCACGCCCTGCACAATCTGGGCGGCTTCCGACCAAGGGCTGTCGATCACGATTTCGCCTGCGGGCGATTTTGTTACAATCATGCCGTGGACTGAGGTGCCGCCGAAATCCAACTGATCAACTGCCGAGTTGAAGTCGGTTATGTCATCGGCGTTACTGTCGGCTTTGAACACGCGCCCGCCTGCCTCTGTGCTGCCCGTGACTTCGGCAGGGTTTGATCCGTCAGCATCATAGGTCAGGGTATAGCCGCCGCTGTTTGGGGTCGAAATCTCTTGGCCGATTGCACTCGCGATCTCGTTCAGGACCGGCTGAGCATCCGTGGAGAAGTTGGCGATGCTCAGGTCTTCCAGGCCAAAACCAGTAAAGATGGTCTGCGTGGTCACGCCATCTAAGGTGATGCTTACGCGTACAGTCTGGCCCAGTGCGTCACCGGATTCTTCGAATATTTCGAAGTCGTTTGCAGCGACATCTGCGTCGATTTCGATGACATCGCCCATTCCCGGCATGAAACCACTAATAACTTGCCCCGGAGTACCATACCCGACAACCACATGCATATGGGTGTGTCCATGATCGCCACCGTGTCTGTCATCCGCATCAATCAACGTCGCAAGCTCGTCCCGGGCTGTGGCGTCCAGCGCATTGATGTTTCCGGCCTCGAGCATGGCGAGCGTGACGCCTTGCAACGTGATCGTCTGATTGTTGGATGGAATCGCGATGATGACCGAGCCGTTCACCTCGGAGATATTAAGCGCATCAGCGCCAATCCAATCAAAGAAGATCGTATCGGTTGCCGGAACAAAATCATCAACAACCACGCTGGAGCCCCACGCCCAAGTCACCACCACATCGGCGTTTTGCTGGGTTATCTCAGGGTTGCCGAAGGGGTCGCCTGATGCGTTTGGTCCCGGCGTTAGCTCGGGATCAGGATTGGGCGCTGGCTTAGGTTCAGGTGTGGGGCTGGATGTGCCGTCGCCAATCAAACCAAGGATTTCTTCTGCGGCAGTGCCGTCCAGAATAGTGAAATTGTCTGCCGACAAGTCAGCCAGGGTCACTCCGGTCAGTGTCAGCGATTGCTGATTGGAAGGGATTGAAAACACAACAGACCCGTTCGTCTCGGTGATCACCAGATCCGCCGCTGATATCCAGTCGACAAAAATTGTATCCGCTGCCGGATCAAAATTGTCGATCTGAGTGTCCGACCCGTAAGACCATTTGAGCACAACATCGGCACTGTCCTTGTCGACATTTGCCGTGCCTCCTCCGTCAACATTTGTTCCGCCTCCGGTCGTCCTGCTGGGCGCGCCCAACCCTTCATCGCCAGTTTTCCGGTCGTCAAAAAACGCGATCATGTCGCTGACCGCCGGGCTGTCATAACCGCCGAACTGGTCGATGTATTGCAGGATCGACGTGCCGTATTCATCCGTCGAAACCGCGCCGCCCAGCAGTAGGTTGAGTGTGCCGTAGGCCCCGCGCAAATGGGCGGCGGCCAGTATCCCGGTCAGTGTCAATTCGATCGTGATTGTTGCGCCGGTCCCATCGGTATAGGTTGTAGTCCGGCCGATGAAATCGTTCAGGCTTTGCCCGGCATTCTGAAGGCCGTTCTCAATGACTTCCAGATTGTAGCCAAACGCTTCTTGGATGGCGACCGTCTGGGCCCCTTTCGTCATGAAACCGTCCAGCGAGTTAACGCCGTTTTTCCCAGTCCAAGTGCCATCCCAGGTGTTGGTCGATGCCCCGTTGCCGTAGAATTCATCGTCGTCATAATAGCCCAGGTCAATCAACAACGCCTCGCCGAATTGAAAGCCGACGAACCCCAATGAGTTTGTCGAGCGATAGGCCATTGCCTCCCACTCGCTGTCGCTCAGATCCCCCCAACTGCCATAGCCGGGAAAGAAAGCGGTGACAGAGCCTTGGGCCCATGTGTCAAGCTGCCAATCCTGAATGGCGCCAGAGTCGTATCTGTCCCGATCCCAACCGGATTCGAATGCGAGAAGTGCAGAGAGAAATTGAGTGAAGGTGCCATCGGGCATGGTGATTATTCCTCAACTTAAGATTGTATCTTCTACGAGCGGTAAAAGCGTAGATAACAACCCGAGGATTAAATGCACATATATGATGCATTAATTTTTGCTCGTGCTTCCGACAGTCCTTTTCGGCGCGCCGGAATCGGCAAAAACGTGCGCATTGTAACTGATTTTAAGCGAGATTCTGTCTATCGTTTGCGCCCAGCCTGTCCATCATAAATAGGGTTGTGTATTGCTGCTTTGGCTGGAAAAGCCAAATAAATGCGCGACCTCTGCCAGAACAGGTGGGGATCGGCTGCGTTCTAAAATGCAATTTGAAGTTGTGCATCCAGCCGTGTCATCGGACATTAAGGCTATTGCTATGCAAAAGTTGAATCATCCCGCCCTTGCTTGGACAGAAAGCCAGAGATGCGGGATAACCCTTCCCTGAGGATATCAGATCCGTTTGCATAGCCGATGCGCACATACCCTTCCATGTTCAAGGCTGAGCCCGGTGTGAGCATGACGCCTGTTTCCTGTAGCAGCCTCACACAAAAGTCCCGAGAGCTGATCGGTAGGTCGTATTTCAGCAATGCAGTGGTTCCTGAGTCCGGTTTAACCCAGGATACCTTGGGCTCTTGCGCCACCCAGGCCTGCAGGATTCCCAGATTTCTACGGGTTATCCTCTGGCTGCGTTCCAAAACCTTGCCTGCGTTTTCCAGCGCTAGCGCTGCAAAGTGATCATCGATCATGCCGACTGAGATCGTATCGTAGTCGCGATGGATCGTTACGGCCCCGATTATCTGTTTGGGGGCCGCGATCCAGCCCAAACGCAACCCAGCAAGGGAATAGGCCTTGGACATACCCGCAGTGCTGATGCCCTTTTCATAGATATCTGCTATCGACTCAGTCATGCCCGAGCCGGTCTGGTCCGTGCCGCGATAGACTTCATCGCACAAAACCCACGCACCGGCAGCGCGAGCGATGGCCGCGATGTCTTCCAGCATTGCCCGGTCCATCAGCGCGCCGGTTGGATTGTTTGGGTTGTTGAGTGCAATCAACCGCGTGTCTGGCGTTACCAAGTCGCGCAGCTCGTCGAGATTCGGGAGGAACGCATTCTCTTCGCGCAATTGCAGCTGATGCACATCTGCGCCGATGCTGGCAGGGATTGAATAATGCTGTTGATAGGTTGGTACAATGGCCACCACCCGATCCCCGGTCGAGACTAGGGTTCTGTGCACCAACATATTTGCACCAATTGTGCCATGGGTGACGATGATGTTTTCGACAGATTGGTCGTCATACAGGGCGGCGATGGCCCGGCGCAGACGGTCAGACCCTTCGATTGCGCCATAGGTCATCTTCATGTCCAGAAGATCCGACAGATCGTTTGCATTTCGGCCGGTCAGTGTCAGCAGTTCCTGGATCGTCAGGCTTTCCACACATGTTTCTGCGAGATTCCAATCGCATCTGGTTTCCCATTCGTTCATCCAGATTTCGACGCCAAATGGCTCAATTCTCATGGGAAGTGCTCCTTTGCGTCGGCCAAGTTACCCTTGGGACATCAATGTTTCGAGCTGCGCCAGAAGATTCTCGCTGACGGCGACGCCTTTGGCCTCGGCGTCGGCACGGTTTTTCAAGCGCCCGTCACCGGGAACTCTTGCGTCACCATTGCCTTCTATCTCGGAACAGATCCGAGAAATGTAGTCGTCAAAGGCAACATTGCCAAAACGGGTTGGATCGATCGCAATCAATGTCGCGCCGCCTTTGATGTTCAGTGCGCCGTGTGCTTCTCGCTGCTCATTATCGACCGAGAGTGCCCCGCCCGCCAAGGCCGCTCCCAGAACTTCGATGAGAAAGGCGATGGCTGCACCTTTGTGCGCGCCAAACGGTAACAAGCTGCGGGTTTCCAAAATGGCATCGGGATCAGCGGTTGGGTGCCCTTGCGCGTCCAGACCGGCAGGTTGAGGCAGGGTGTGACCTTCGGCGGCGGCCATCTTGATATCCATCAAGGCAATGGTTGATGAGGCCTGGTCCCAGACCACAGGTGCGGCACCGTCGCGTGGGCACGCAAAAGACATCGGGTTGGTGCCGAAAACAGGGCGCAAACCGCCGTGAGGCACGACCAGTGACAATGAATTGACGACCGCGAGTGCAACAAGCCCGGCTTCGGCAAGTGGCTCTGTGTCGAAACGCAGGGCCCCAAGGTGATGGCAGTTGGCGCAGGTAAAGGCCGCAATACCGTTCTGGCGGGCAAGTGCGATCAGGTCTTCGCGGGCTTTATTGGCCGCGATCTGATAGTAGCCGTTGTCGCCATCTCCACGAAGTACGCCGGATGCAATGCGTTCAATCGTTGGGGTTGCAGTGGCATTGGCGTAACCCGAAGCGAAGCTTTGCACATAGAACGGCAGGTTCCGCAGGCCATGACTGCGCGGGCCATCCCGTTCCGAGCACATTACGATGTCAGCGATCACGTCGCTTCCGTGGTCGTCCATGCCTGCCGACATCAAGACCGATTTGGACAGCGCCCGCACTTCAGCGATGGAGAGCAATTGCGTTGAGTTCATTGTCAAATGAGGATTTCCTGTCTGTTCAGATGGCAAAGTGACCTTGATGGTGCCTAATCTTCATTCGCACTTTAACCCGATCCTCTGGTTTTGAAAGATCGGTTAAGGGGCCCATTCCAAACGGGGTTCACCCGCCCCAGAACTCTGGCGCGTTAGTCGCTACAAGCCCGTCAAAGCCTAAAAGGAATGCTTGGTAACTAGGTGGTGAGCCCACATGCTGATTAGATCGATCAGACTATACGCGACCTGATTTCAAACGATCGCCTTCAATCCATAGATCGGTGATCGGTTGCGAAATGGTTTTGTGCGACGCTTGTTGCCTGTGCAGTGGTTTGTATGTCTGTTTGAAAGTGTTAGCTTTCGTTCTGTGAAGTTTCGGCGAATTGCGAAACTTATGCGCATATTCATTGACGCGGGCAAAGGCGGGGTGCTTTGTTTGTCAACTTGAGCTACGGGTTGGTGGCGTCTTCGCGACGTATTTCCCTAAAATTTTTACTTCCACTAAATTATTTTTGACCTTTTGTCCTTGATCCGGTTGAATGCCCGACAATTTGGATTTCTTAGGAGACAGGGCATGAACGCTCCGACGGCGCGCGACAAGACCAAGCCCAAAGGGCAACCCACCGAGCTGGGTCAGGCGATACGCCGGCGGCGCAAGGCAATGGGGTTGACGCTTGACCGGGTTGCTCAGACCACAGACCTGACCACGGGGTTTCTATCGCAAGTCGAGCGCGGTTTGAGCTCACCTTCCCTCAGTTCGCTGATGTCAATTGCAGCTGCGCTTCAGACAAGTATAGAGAAGCTACTCAGTGTGCCTGAGGTCTTTACCGAATACGTGGCTCAGGACAGTAGGCAGACATATTCGCTGGGCACAAGAGGCCGGTTTTATGAAAAACTCGGACCGGGTTTCGCGGGTGCATTGTTCAATCCGCAGATAGTGCACCGTCCGCCAGGTCATGTGTCAGAAAAGATGTGTCACGACGGCGAGGCGTTTTGTTATCTGATCTCAGGTCGGTTGGAATATCATCTGGGTAAAAAAGTATTTATCATGTCTCCGGGTGACGTGGTTCACCACGATACGTCTGTTCGTCATTTTTCGGTTGTTCTGGGGGATGTAGAAGCCGTGGAACTTTGGGTAACCACTTCACCTATAAACGATTCCGGTGCTCCTACTGGTTAAAGCACAAGTCTAGTCTGCGGCTTTGCGGGGAGGTCGCAGTTGCAAAACTTCACCTGTGACTAAAAAAAGCTTTAGTAAAATTAAGAATCATCTATGGTCGCCTCAAGCAAATCTTTTGTTTGCGGGAGGAGAATAGAATGAAGATGAAAACGGTATTGGGAGCAACCGTTGCCGCCACTCTGGCACTGCCAGCACTGGCACAGGAACGGGGCGGGACACTGAACTTTGCGCGTTATGACGGCTCGCGTTTGATCGATCCGATCTATGCGGATCGCAACCCTGATATCTGGATGGTCGGCAGCCTGTTTGATACGCTGTTGCGCGGCACTGCCGATGGCAATTCGGTCGAACCGGGTTTGGCGGAAAGCTTCTCGGTGTCAGAAGATGGCAAGACCGTTTCGATGACATTGCGCGAGGGTATCCTGTTTGCGGATGGTTCGGCTATGTCCGGTGATGACGTTGCTTTTTCCCTCGACCGTGCGCGCAATCCTGATCTAAGCCCTTGGGCTGGTCTTTTGGGGTCGATCGACACTGTGTCGGCGGATGGCACTGCAATCACGATTGCACTGAAAAGCCCTGACCCGACGATCCTTTCGATGCTGGCCACGTTCAACACTGCAATCGTGTCAAAAGCTGCGTTTGAAGCAGCGGCCGGTGAAACGGATCAGGACAAATCCGCTGCAATCTTTGCTGCAAAAACTGCAGGTGTCGGATCCGGCCCGTTCTATCTTTGCGGTTTCGAACAGGGTTCATCGATGGATTTCTGTGCCAATGAAAACTACTGGCGCATGGGCGCAGACGGGAAGCCGCTGCCTTATCTGGACAGCGTACATTTTGAGATCATTCCAGACGATGCGACCCGAATTTTGAGCCTTCAGGCTGGCGAAGTGGATGCGGCCGAGTTCATTCCGTTCAGCCGCGTTTCCGAGCTTGAGGCCGACCCTAACATCGACATGCAGCTCTACCCGTCGACACGGATCATCTATTCGCCGATCAATACCCGTGAAGCCCGCGCCGATGGCTCACCCAACCCGCTGGCTGATGCCCGCGTGCGCCAAGCGCTGAACTACGGGACTAACAAAGAGGCTCTGATCGGGCTCGTGCTGCATGGTGCGGGTCAACCGATGAGCTCGCCTTTGATGGCAAAGGCAACGCAATATGCCGACGATCTGAGCCCGCTTTATGCCTATGATATGGCAAAAGCCAAAGCGCTGATGTCTGATGCCGGGGTAGGCGAGGGTACGCAGATCACGTTTACGACGCTGGCCGGATCAGCCGATGACGCCACCATCTTTGCGGCGTTGCAGCAGATGTGGGCGCCGCTGGGCATTGATCTGGTGGTTGAGCAAGTCGATGGTGCAACGCGCGGTGCCAAGAACCGTTCGGGTGAATTCGACATCCACACATATGGCTGGGTTAATGATGTGAACGATCCAAGTCAGGTTGTCGGCTGGTTAGGGCATACGCCAACAGCCAAGGCGGTTGGAACCGGCTGGGAAAGCGCCGAATTCAACACTCTGTTTGATGAAGCGGCTGGGGAAATGGATGCCGATGCCCGCAAAGCCAAATTCGCTCGGATGCAGGAGCTTTATGCCGAAGCGGCCCCTTTGCTGTTCATGTATGAGACCCCCTTTGCAGTCGCGTTGGGATCAGCGGTTGAAGGTTATGTTCAGACACCGCTGGGCAATAACATCTTCGACGAAGCAACCGTCAGCCGTTAACAGCGGATGACCGTACCCCGCCGGAGAGGTTCGGCGGGGTATTAGTGCGGAGCGAGCTGTGTCCAGCCTGACCTATATATTCAAACGACTCGTGATGATGATCCCGACCTTCTTTCTGGTCATGATCATCATTTTCCTTCTGGTGCGCCTCTTGCCCGGCGATCCGGCCATTGCCATGGCGGGGGATCGTGCGTCTGACGCAGATATTCAGGCAATACGCGAACGGTTGGGTCTGACCGAGCCGATGCTCGTGCAGTTCTGGCTGTTTCTCAGCAACACGGTTCAGGGAGATCTGGGTCAATCAATCCTGATGCGCACGGATGTGATCGATGTTATCGCGGATCGTCTGCCAATCACCGTGTTCCTGACGATTTACTCGGTTGCACTGTCGCTGCTGATTGCCGGACCACTGGCCTTTGTTGCGGCCCTTAATCGTGGGCGCTGGCCGGATGCGGTAATCCGCACAGTGTTCCAGATCGGGTTGTCGATGCCGGTATTCTATATCGGGCTGGTCCTTCTGACATTTTTGGCAGCACAGTTGCGACTGTTCCCGGTAGGTGGGTATGGCGACACCTTCGGTGAAAGGCTTTATCATCTGTTCCTACCGTCTATCACAGTCGCGCTGTACACATCGGCCATTATCATGCGGAATCTTCGCAGTGCGGTTATCGAGGTTCTCGATGCCGAATACGTCCAGTTTGCCCGCGCCAAAGGGTTGCCGTCGCGGCTGGTTCTTGGGCGCCACGTTTTGCGAAACGCGCTGATCTCGACCGTTACATTGCTGGGCTTGTCCATTGGCAATCTGATGAGCGGCACTTTGGTTACCGAAACCGTGTTTGCAGTACCCGGGATGGGCCGGTTGATGCTTGAGGCGATCTTTGCCCGTGACTACCCCCTGATCCAGGGCCTGACGCTGACATTTGCCATTCTGGTCTCGTTTGTCTTTCTGATGACCGATCTATTTCAAAGCCGCCTTGACCCAAGGATGCGTCTGCAATGAGTGATGCCGTTTTCACCCGCTCACAGCCGTCTCGTATCCGGTTGGCGTTGCGCAAACCGGGATTTGTTGTCGGAATTCTGATCATTGGGTTTTCAGTGATGCTGGCCCTTTTTCCCGGGATTTTCGCGCCGTATGATCCCAACGCCATTGACTATCTGGCCGTGCGTCAACCTCCTTCCTGGACCCATCCGTTTGGGACCGATCTGTTGGGGCGGGACAGTCTGTCCCGCGTGATCTGGGCGTATCAGGTGAACATGCAGATGGCGGTTCTTGCGACCGTGTTTGCACTTGTGATCGGTGTCGTGGTCGGAGCGCTTGTCGGCTACTACCGAGGGATCGCGGATCTGATTTTTGGGCGCGTCGTTGATGCGGTCATCACTTTCCCATTCCTGGTTCTCGTTATTGCCGTGGTTGCGGTTCTTGGGCCGGGATTGATCAATATGTACATCGCCATCACCTTGGTCGGATGGGTTTACTACGCGCGCCTGATGCGGGCCGAGGTGATCGCACAGATGGGCAATGACTATGCCGCTGCTGGCATCGTCATGGGTTACTCGGATCGGCGTATCATCTTTCGCCACCTGCTGCCCAATGCGATTACGCCGGTGATTGTCTATTGGATGACCGATATGGCGCTGGCAATTCTGTTGGGATCGTCGCTGGGGTACCTTGGGCTTGGCGCTCAGCCACCGCAGTCGGAATGGGGGGTCCTGATCGCGGAAGGGCGCAACTTTATCTCCACCGCCTGGTGGCTCAGCCTGATGCCCGGCATTGCGATTGTACTGACTGGCCTAGGGTTTTCATTGTTGGGTGACGGGCTGGCTGATTTGCTGAGGCCACGAGGATGAGCATGGAAGATCAAAAGCCAATCCTTGAAGTTAATGAACTCAACACGACGTTTCATAGAAATGGCCGCGCTCTTCCGGCTGTGCGGGATGTCAGTCTTAGTGTCGCACGTGGTGAAGTTCTGGGACTGGTTGGCGAAAGTGGATCCGGCAAAAGTGTTACCCTGCGTTCAATCATTGGGCTTGCACGGCGTTACGGAGACGTGACGGGACAGGTCCGGTGGAAAGGGAGTGATCTTGTGGCTATGCCGGATCGCGTGCTGCGCCACATTCAGGGGCGCGAGATCGCAATGATCTTTCAAGAGCCAATGACCTCGCTCAACCCGCTTTTGACCGTTGGACTTCAGCTGGAAGAGAGCCTGCTCGCCAATACCGATCTGCAGCGTAAGGCGCGACACGACAGGGCGGTCGAGATGCTGGATTTGGTCGGCATACCGTCGGCCGCGCAGCGACTGAAAGACTATCCGCATCAGTTCTCGGGTGGGATGCGTCAGCGTGTGATGATTGCCATTGCTTTGGCGGCGAACCCTAAGCTTTTGCTGGCGGATGAACCCACCACCGCCTTGGATGTCACCATTCAGGCGCAGATTCTTGATCTGATCCTGCGGCTTGCGCAGGACATGGATATGGGTGTGGTTCTGGTGACGCATGATCTTGGGGTTGTGGCCCAAACTTGCGACAACCTTGCTGTTATGTACGCAGGGCGGATCGTCGAGCAGGGTCCGGTGCGCGACGTTCTGCGCGCGCCGGGCCATCCCTACACCGTCGGTCTGATGCGTTCCGTGCCAGAAAACCTGCCACCACGCACACCGCTTTATTCTGTGCCAGGCGTGCCACCCAGCTTGGATGCCTTACCGACGGGCTGTGCTTTTGCACCGCGCTGCAGCTCGTGTATCGAGCCGTGTTTGCAAGACCGACCGGCGCTGACCCTGATCACGGACAGACGTCAGGTTGCGTGTTTCAATCCAGTTACCAACGCCAAAGGAAACGTTGCATGACTGCTGTGATGCAAATTCGCGATCTGCACCTAAGGTTTCCGACCGGTCGAAGCCTTGTCGATTTTGTAACGGGCCGCCCGGGGCGTGAGGTTAAAGCTTTGAACGGTGTCGATCTGGATCTGAAGCGTGGCGAGACATTGGGTGTCGTTGGTGAATCAGGTTGCGGTAAATCCACGCTCGCGCGGTGTATCGTGCGCCTGCATACCCCAAGCGAAGGGTCGATTGAATTTGAAGGTCAGGACATCTTTGGCAAGGCGTCTCGCGACGATCGTAGCTATTATCGCCGTGTCCAGATGATGTTTCAGGATCCATATTCGTCACTCAATCCTCGGATGACGACTGGTCAGATACTGACCGAGGCTTTGAAAGTGCATAATATGCGCCCGGAAGCCGACGTCTCCGCACGTGTGGCTGCACTGTTGGATCTTGTGCGCCTGCCGCAGGACGCGCAGGGCAAGCTGCCGCATGAGTTTTCGGGCGGCCAACGCCAGCGCATCGCCATCGCGCGCGCGCTGGCCGTCGAACCCGAGGTTCTGATTGCCGATGAGCTGGTTTCGGCACTTGACGTTTCGGTGCAGGCTCAGGTCGTCAATCTGTTGCTTGAGTTGCAGCAGGAACTGGGTCTGACAATCTTGTTTGTCGCCCATGATTTGCGTTTGGTTCGCCATGTGTCGAACCGGGTTGCAGTAATTTATCTTGGCCGGATCGTTGAAATCGGCGACAGTGAAACGTTGTTTTCTGCCCCGTCCCATCCGTATAGTCAGGCGCTTTTGTCTGCGGCCCCATCGTTGAACCCCGACAACCGAGGCACTGTGACCCGGCTGGAGGGTGAACTTCCCTCGCCTCTGAACATGCCAAAGGGTTGCCCTTTCCATATCCGTTGTCGCCATGCGAACGATGTTTGCCGGAAGGACGTGCCCGCTTTGCAACCCTTCGAAGGCGGAGGCGAGGTCGCCTGCCACCATGTCAAAGAGATAAACGCTTATGCTTGATGCCCGCGACCCGGATCGTAAACCCGTCATTTCGGCGTTGCGCCAGGAAATGTTGCAACGCGGTTTGGATGCGTTCATCTTGCCCAGATACGATGCACATCAGGCCGAGTATGTTGCGCCCCATGATGAACGGTTGGCTCATGTGACCGGTTTTACCGGATCGGCGGGCATGGCTATTGTTACGCCACAAACGGTCGATTTGTTTGTTGATGGCCGCTACGTGGTTCAAGCCGGCAACCAATGTGCCGATCCGATGTTCTCGCACCATCATTTATACGATGAACCGCCCGAGAACTGGCTGGTTTCCGCGGCGCAACAGGGATGGAAAATCGGCTTTGACGCGATGCATCTGCCGCCGGTTTGGTATGATCGATTTGCTGACGCTTTGACGCGCACAGACGCTCAACTGGTGGCCGTACAGGAAAATCCGGTTGACGCTGTCTGGCTCGATCAACCCAAGTCGCCTCAGGGGTTGATCGAACCGTTCCCATTACAGTTTTCTGGCAAAACTACGGTGGACAAGATCGCGGATCTGGTCGCCGAAATGCAGAGACACGACGTCGAGGTTTTTGCCGAAACTCAGCCAGACAATATTGCATGGCTATTGAATGTTCGCGGGTCTGATGTGGCGTTCAATCCGGTTCCTCAGTCTTTCCTCTTGGTCGAACGATCTGGCAGGGCCCATTGGTTTGTGTCGGACCAAAAGCTGAATGCCGATGTCACGGACCACCTGCCAGAAGATGTGACCGTTCACCCGCCCGAAACTTTTCTGCACTCGCTGGCCGACTACGTGGAACCGGGGTGGGGTGTTCTATTTGATCCTGATTTCTCTCCGACAGCCCTGCGGATGGTATTGGAAAAGGAAGGGGCCAATCCTGTTCCAGCCGGAAGCCCGCTGACTGCGGCAAAGGCGCAGAAGAATTCGATCGAATGTGAAGGTCTGCGCGCCTGCCATGTCGAAGATGGCGTGGCCTGGATCGAGTTTTGCACCTGGTTGGCCACCGAGGTTCCCGCGCGCGCAAGCGTGCAGGGATGGGTGACCGAGCATGAAGCCGAAGAGAAAATCCTGTCGTTTCGTCGCGCAAGGCCCGGGTTCTTGGGCGAAAGCTTCAACACGATCTCGGCTGCAGGCGGGAACGCCGCAATGTGCCACTATGCCACCGAGCCGGGAAACGCAGTGCCCATCCTGCCGGATGGGACCTACTTGTTGGATTCAGGTGGTCAATACGATACCGGCACTACGGATGCGACGCGCAGCTTCTCGTTCGGTATTACCAGGCCCGAGGGGTTTGATCAGGCTTACACCGCAGTGTTCAAAGCGTTTCATGCGCTGGCGACACTCCGGTTCCCGCTTGGCACGCAAGGTCACCACATTGACGCGATTTGTAGGCGTCCGCTGTGGGATTTGGGTTTGGACTACGACCATGGAACTGGGCATGGCATTGGGCACCGGCTGTCGGTTCACGAACATCCACAGCGTATTGGAAAACCCTATAACCCGGTGGATTTGGTTCCCGGCATGATCCTATCGATCGAGCCCGGATATTACGACGCCGACAGGTTTGGTATTCGTATCGAAAACCTGTTTGAAATCATCGAGGCGGATGATGGGTTTTTTGAGTTCTCAAACATGACCTGGATTCCAATTCAAACAGACATGTTGCTGATCGAGCATTTGACCCGCGCTGAGATCGACTGGATCAACAGTTATCATGCGAATGTCTTGGAATATGTCGGATCACGACTGTCCCCAGAGGCCTATGACTGGACCAGCCGGGCCTGTGCCCCGATACCAAGGTAAATTGTGGATCAAACAAAGGTCACGTTTGCCTTTTGTTATGGCTGGCTTTCAAGGGTAGTGAGGCGGGAGGCTATGTGCGAGCCGCTTCGAATTCTGTCCAGGCCTTTTCAAAGGCGTCAAAGTCAAAACCTTCGACCCGGGCTGGATCGAGAACAAGCTTTTCATTTGCTAGTAGTGTGTGAATGGCCGCGGCCAAATTGGGAATGTCGGCGTTAGGGATGATCAACGCACCATGGCGGTCGGCATGAATCAAATCTCCGTCTTTGACGACCATGCCAAAGACACGAACAGGCGTTCCAATTTCTCGAACGTGAACAAAGCCGTGGCTGGGGCCTATTGAACCAGCGATGACCGGAAAGTTCGGAGGTAAATCCCCAAGATCGCGCATGACGCCGTTTGTCAGTGCGCCGGACAGGCCAAAGCCCTTGTGCACGGTCGTATTGATCTCACCCCAGAAGGCACCAACGGCGTTTTCGCCGTCCAAGTCTTCGACCACCGCAACACCGGGGCGTGGTCCTTCTGCCATGTGGCGATAATAATCCATGCGGCGGGCTTTGATGACATCCGCCGGTTCCGTTGGTGGGTTTACGGCGGCGATGCGGGCGGTTCGGGCATAGCCGACAAGCGCGCCGGCGTCGAGGTCGCTGCACAGCACAGTGCCTTTTGTGAACCGGTCAAAGCCACGTCCACCTTGTGCCACTTCGATTGCATTGCATACGGTGGGCGTGTCAACCTTTCTCAGAAGCGTCAACAGATCATCGTTCATCATCAACATCCTTTAGCCAGCAGCGCAGGGCCTGCGTGGTCTCAGCGGGGTTTTCCAATGTCGGCAAATGTCCTGCGCCATCAATGATCACAAGTTTGGACCGGGGCAGAAGATCGTGCATCAATTCATGCCGCGCTATCGGGCAAAGCATATCTTCGCGGCCGCACAGCACCAACGCGGGCTTGTCGAACTGGCGCAGAGTTTCGGTCTGATCCGGGCGATCCCGCAGCGCGATTGACTGCTCGCAAAACACTTGAGGTCCCAGCTCCAATGCCATGTCCATGCACAGGTCCAGGATTTCGGCCCGATTGTCGCCATGGCTCAGGTAGTTTGGTTTCATTTCATCCCGCATCACGCTGTCCAACTGGCCCGCGCGCGCGCGCTGGATTTGGGGGGCGCGACGGTCCTGAACCTCTTTGATTTCGGCCAATGGGTTTGTGTCAAGCAAAGCCAATCCGGCAACCTTTTCCCGAGCCTGGCGCACGATTTCCATCGCAACGATGCCCCCCATAGAAAGTCCACACAGCGCAAAACGCACGGGCGCTTGCTCTAACACGCGTGCTGCGATCCCGGCCATTGTTGTGTCACCTGACAATGCCGGAACTAGAACGGTGCGCTCGGTAGAAAATACCTCGATCTGCGGTGTGAACAGCCGGCCATCACACATCATGCCCGGCAACAAGACCAGAGGTGTCATTCACGCCCCCGAAACGGATGCGGCTCCTTCCGAGAGAGCCGCAAGCTTGGCATAGGCAATTGACGGATCGACCGCGCCAAAGCCTGCGAAGGTCCCAAACCCGCAATCGCTGCCAGCAATAACCCGCTCGGTGCCGACGATGTTAGTAAAGCGTTGGATACGCTGAGCTACAAGCTCGGGGTGTTCCACGAAATTCGTGGTCGTATCCACGACGCCGGGCACCAAAACCTTGTCATCCGGGATGTCATCTTTGCGATCGCGGAAAACCGTCCATTCATGGCCGTGGCGGGGGTTGGACGTTTCGAACAGCACATAGCGTGACTTCGTGGCCATCAGCGTATCAAACATTTTGGACATCGGGATGTCGCACAGGTGCGGGCCCTCGTAGTTGCCCCAGCAGATGTGGATCCGAACACGATCAGCCGGCACGTTTTCGAGGGCGTGGTTCAAGGCATCCACATGTGTCTGCGCAACCTTGACGAATTCGTCATCTGACAAGTCGGTGAAGAGCATATGGCGCGACAAAGCAAGATCTGGGCAGTCCAGTTGCACGTCCAACCCTGCGGCGACGATCGTCTCGTATTCCTCTTTCATCGCGTCGGCCAGCGCTGTCAGGTAGGCTTCGCGCGTTTTGTAAAAGTCATTCTGCAGGAACAGGGAAATCACGCCGGGGCTTGCCGCATTCATAAATCCGCGCGACACGCCGTGCTTGGCCATTGCTGCTTTCAGGTTCGCAATGTCCTTGTTCAGCTCATCCTGCCCTTTCGAGCGGACCTCGCCGGTGCACATGGGCCTGGCGTATTGCGGGGTGCCACCCTGATCCGCCAATCGCTGCAGGAAGCTGGGGAACAGCTTTAGGTCAGCTGGTGCGTTTCTGGGGCTATCGCCCGAAAACCCGGTGTAGCGATCTTTGACATAAGTGGCATAGCTGATCTTGGAGGTCTCGCCATCCGACACGATGTCGATCCCGGCCGACTTTTGCTGCTTGACTGTGTCGGATACTGCTGATGTCATGCAGGCATCAAACGCCGCCATGTCATAGGGTTCTTCACGTTCACGGGCAAAGATGAAATCCACCACCTCTTGTGTGCGTGGCAGCGACCCGACATGTGTTGTTTTTACTGGCATGGAAATCTCCTTAAATCTTGCGGGCCATTAATACGGTGTGGCGTTCCGTTTCAGGGTCCATGGCCAGGAACCCCGTCATGCGCAGCCCGTTTTCTTCGAGACAAGAGGCATAGCCCGCAGGCGAAAGCGACGCGTGATACACCAGTTCGGTACCAACCGTGCCGTGTGTCTCACCCGCACCGGGACCGACGGTCAGCATCAACATGCCGCCAACGCGCAGATGACGCGACATGCGGGCGATACAGTCTTGTTGTTCATCTGCAGTCAGATGGAAAAAACTGTTCCAGGCGATGATGCCGTCGAACAGCTGACCCAGTTGGAAATCGCGCATATCCGCCTGAACCCAGTCGCCTTCTGGCCAACGTTTTCGTGCAATCGTCAGCATGGCTTCGGAAAAGTCGACGCCGGTGACGGTGAACCCTTCGGCCTTGAACCAACGTGCAATCGGCTCGCCGGTGCCACAGCCCAAATCCAGAACATGATCGCCCGGCTTCAGGCTTGCAGTGAAGCGCGTCAACCAACGCGCTTCAAACAACGCGCGCGAGCGTGTTGCATCATATGCAGCGGCCTGTCGCTCATAGACGGCGTAGGTGTCTTGGGGATCGGCGCTCATCCTGTCCAAGTTGCTCCAGCCGGATCATTGGTTGCGGTGATGCGGTACATTCCGGCATGGCCGGTCATTGATGGCGCGGCGCTGTAGCTTTCTCCCGGCAGCACCAGTGCGGTATCTCCGCTTGATATCGTCGTCTCATACCCGTCGACGGCGATGCGCCAGTGCCCGCTGGCGGGCATCAGAACAACCGGTTTGTCGGCCTTGACCGGCGCGGTGATGCTGGACCCGCGCCCAAGGAAATCGACCTCGAACCCCGGCTTGTCTTTGATCACCCCATTTTCGCCAATCACAACGGCGCGCTTGTTGGCAGACAATGCCATCAGGTCCCAGTAGCGGGCGACGTATTTGCCCACAACCTCTTCTACAGGAACCTCCGGGAACGCCTTCAACTGCTCCTCGGTCAACAACGGCATCGGGTGAACGTTGTGCGGCAGTTCTTCGCCCTTTTTCGAGTCATATAGAACGCCATTGTCGCCCAGCATCAGCCCGTGCGCTTGCGCGTCTTCGATCACCTGAGGTGCCCATGTGACACCACCACCGGCATCGTCACCGCCCAGGATTGCCATGATCATCCCATAGTCTTGGCCGACGTTTTCGAAGCCGCGAAAGATGCCAGTTGGAATGTTGAAAATATCGCCTTCTTCGGCAATGAATTCACCCGCTGTGCCATGCAGGCCCCAGAAGAACCGCCAGCGACCTTTGGCGACGAAGAACACCTCGGCCGTGGTGTGACTGTGCAGTGAATTCCGGCAGTTCGGTGGTTGACCGGCCGCACCGATATTGAAACCGATCTTGTCCGTGATGTGGACATGTTGATCGGGGCTTTCGGAGACGCCGCCTCCGATGATGGTAAAGTTCTCTTTTTGGTCCGACCCCGGGGTGTGGGCGTCAATGAACGCTGTCTTGCAGGGTTTCAACTCGCCATAGCGGACGATGCGTTGTTGAATGGTGCTCATGTCAAATCTCCTTGGAATTGGGGGTGTTGGGATCACACCCCGCGCCCCGGAGGACGATTATTCAGCCGCCGCGCCCGCAAACTGGCACGATGCGCGTGAAAGCGTCGCGCGGCCTGGCTGGCATCCAGATATGCAACCTTAAAGGACACTCAGACGTCTCCGGTTTGCAGAAGGATTTGTTTCCAGATGGCAACTTCGTCATACAGGCTGAATTCCCGGCGCAGCCCCCATGGCCCAAATTCGGCATGTGACATGCCCATGATGTGAACGTTGGCACTGGTTGGTCGACCAAATGCGCCCCATCCATCATGTACCCCGTCCAAGGACCAGCGGATCGCCGCCCGAGGGGGCATCATTCCGCCCTCCATGCCAATCTGGTGATGGATTTTAAAGGTCGCGTCGGGGAATGACGAGCGGAGGCCGACCCAGAACCGGCTGGCAGCCTCGCGGCCAATCGCCTGTTTGGACCCGGCATATTCACCGATCACTGCCCGATCGTAGTCCGCGAGGATGTGATTGAAATCCTTATTCATAATCCGGGTCAATGTGTCTGCATATTTTGCGCCCCAGGCATTATCATTGCCGGTTCCATGGTACCCGCCGTCCACATCGATGTCTGGTGTGAAAGGTCGTGCTGCCCTTTCCGGCCCGCCTTCGGCGGCGATCAGGTCGCGGGTATAGTCTTTCGGCTCGAACCCTAGCTGGCGCACCAGGCCACCATAGTCCCGAACAAGCCATTCATCATAGATGGTGTCGCCCTTTGCGGCACAATCAGCGATCACGCGAACGGTCCATTTGCGACCGCTGGCTTTGCCGAACTGGCCGTCTTGCAAATGCGTGGCGGTTGTCAGCAAACGGTGCGACGACAGATACCCGTGCTGTTCCGAATTGGACCAGATCACATCTTCGGCCATCAACTGCCTGTCCGGAAACTCGTGGCATGTGGCCATCGTGGCCGCGATAACGCCCTGATTGCCTCGGCTAAGACCCATGGGTGTTCGCACTGGAATTTCGGGTGCGTAATAGCGGTTCAATGTCTCGGTCCCGCGATCTTCCCAGATCTCTTTGGTGATGCCGATGATGTAGTCCGGAAAGTCTTTCCACTTTATTGCGTATGTCATGGGGTGAAACCTTTTGGCTTTCTGGCCGAACCCCTGATTTTGAGAGGTCCGGGTATCTGAATGCGTTCCGAGGCCGCGCCCCGTTCAATTCTGGCAAGTAAGACATCAACCGTTGCCGTGACCATCTTGTTGATGGGTTGGCGAATGGTTGTCAGGTCGTAAGCGGGCCACGCCGCAATCGGGACATCATCATAGCCGACAATGCTGACGTCATTGGGAACCGACAGCCCCAGTTCAAACCTCAACGTGTCCATAACAGCAAAAGCCATATGATCGTTGCCGACAAAAATTGCGTCTGGCCGGTTCGCAACACTACAAAGCTTTCGGGCAATCGCCGACGCCTCTTGCTGATTGTACTTACCGTCCTCGACAGTGAAGGGCGCAAGATCGTGTTCTTTCAACCCTTCTACGAACCCACGCATACGCTCCAGGCCGGTTGAGGAGTCCTGCCAGCCCGAAATATGCGCTATCTTCTTATGCCCGGCAGAGGCCAAAAAATGAGCGACAGCACGCGCGCCTTCGACATTGTCCGAGGTCACCTGCGCCAGATCTCCGGTTTCCTGCCCTCGGTTGAACATGATCACAGGGATACCAGCGTCGTCGCAGCGTTTGGCAATGTCGTTCGACATGTCGACCGAGGCGGTGATGATTCCGTCAACCTGATAGGACATCAGCTCTTCGACGATCTGGCCGACGCTATCGTCGTTCTTGGCCATAAACAGCAGGATGTGATAGCCGCGTTCCTTCAGAGCGCGGTCCAGATACTCTAGTGCCATTGGGTAGAATTGGTTTTCCAGATAGGCGACGACCACACCGATCACCCGGCTTTTACCCGTGATCATCGCGCGCGCCAGAGTGTTTGGGCGATACCCCAAATCCTCGGCTGCCTTCATGACTTTGTTACGGGTTGTTGCTGACGCCGATGCGCCCGGGGTGAAGACGCGGCTGACCGCCGACTGGCTGACACCGGCCCGGCGCGCGACGTCAGATGATGTGACCTTATCCACCATCAGCCTGCCGTCCATCCGCCATCCACCAGCAATGCCGTGCCGGTCACAAGGCTTGCCGCATCCGATGCCAAATAGACAGCAGCGCCCGTTAAATCGCTAAGTTCGCCAACGCGCCCGAGCTTTATCTTGTCTTCAATCCAGGCCCGCCGTTCGGGTATGGCCAGTGTTTGCTCACCCAAAGGCGTGCGGATGAAGGTTGGGGCGATGGTGTTGACACGTATGCCAAGCGGGCCCCATTCGATCGCCATGGCTTTGGTGAAGCCTTCAACCGCGTGTTTGGTTCCGCAGTAAACCGCCCGGTCGATGCCCCCGACTTGCCCCATCTGGCTGGTAATGTTGATCAGACTGCCCGGCTTGCCTGCAGCGATAAGGCCGCGGGCCACAGCGCGGGTCAGGAAATAGGCACCTTTGAAATTCAGGTCACTGACAGTGTCGAAATCAGCCTCGGACGTCTCGACTGCCGGGGTGTGGCGGGCGAGGCCGGCGGAATTGATCAGAATGTCAAACGGGCCAGCTGCGTCTAGGGCAGCTTCGGTTGTAGCAACATCCGCAACGTCCAATGCCAGAGTGTGACTTTTCCACCCTTTGTCGGCGAACGCTTCCACGACTTCGGCCAGTTTGCCTTCGGATCTGGCGGCCACAGTCACCTCGGCGCCATGACTGGCCAAGGCGGTAGCGCAGGCGAGACCTATCCCCGAGGACGCCCCGGCAACCAAGGCACGTTTGCCATCAAGACGGAAGGACGGGGCAGGGGGCAAGTTCATCAGGCTTCTCCAACAGGGAACGGTACGCGTCCCGGAACACGGGCCTTATTGAACTCGCGCAATCGTCGAAAGACGTCCACCCCTAACTGCCTGTATGCATCCAACAGATCGACCAGAACCCAGTTTTCCCGGATACGCCCACCCGAGATGCGCCAGAAGTCCAGGCTGCGCATGGTTATTTTTGTGCCCGATGGTGCAATGCCCATCCACCCATCATGGGTGACGGTCTGAACCATATCAGGCCATCCGGTGACACCGACATAGGGGCCATCTCCGAAGAAGTGATAGGTGATTTCGTCCAGGTATTGCCCACGATCTGGCATGCCCGACAGAAAAGGAATCTGGTGCCAGTTTCTGAACCCCCGAATGCCCCGGCTGGTGCCAATACCGGCGGGGCCATACCAGTTCATGTCTTCGTGCCAAAAGCGCGACATCTCCATCACATCAGGCCCACCTTGCGATGGGTGCCGCTTCATGTGGTTCAACATATCGACGATCAGGTTGCGGCTGGCGTTGCTCTCAGTATCGGCTCGAACAGGGCGAGAGAGCCCGTCGCTTGATGCCGGGCCGGGGATGAATATCTCGGCCCCCAGCGACGGCGCC
Source organism: uncultured Ruegeria sp. (assembly GCF_947489545.1). Classification (NCBI taxonomy): domain Bacteria; kingdom Pseudomonadati; phylum Pseudomonadota; class Alphaproteobacteria; order Rhodobacterales; family Roseobacteraceae; genus Ruegeria; species uncultured Ruegeria sp. Next base: position 35,352 of record NZ_CANLDZ010000023.1, read on the forward strand.
ATTGGCCAGGCCCCAACCTGCATCATCACTTCCGGCAAATCCCAGATCATCTGCATCTCAACGATCTTGCCGTCAGCGACGCGGTAGTACTCATGAAACCGCATATGCGCGAAGTGGCCTGATGGCGGTATATCCCAAAAAGGCACAGCGAAGGTGCCAACATAGTGCCCGCCGCAACCAACCCAATTGCTGCCATGCTCGTCTTCACCCGACATAACAAGCCAGTCGCGTCGCTCGACATCCGGCCAAGCCTTGCGCAGCGGGCTCAGCACGTTTTCAAAGAATGATTGCGGGCCGTTCTGATCACCAAACGGATGGCAGCAATGGAACACAGCATCTGGCGAGAAAGACGTCTCCAATGCACGCCGAACCGCAGCATCGTCCCAGTCATAAAGCGCGCGGCGCAATGGGGTCAGCAATTCGCGGTTGGCGTCGTGGAGTTCGGGCATTTGGGGCTACTCGGCAGCTTCGACGGGCAGGGCAGGTTCACCGTAAGGAACATTGCGTCCGCCATAGCGTCGGACGCGGATATTGCATTGTTCAGCATGGCCAACAAAGCCTTCCAACATGCAAAGGCGCGATCCATATTCGCCAATCAAAGTCGCTGCCTCATCCGTTGTGACCTTTTGATAGCTGTGTGTTTTCAGAAACTTGCCAACCCAGAGACCGCCGGTATAACGCCCGGCCTTTTTGGTAGGAAGGGTATGATTGGTTCCGATAACCTTGTCGCCATTGGCCACGTTGGTGCGCGCGCCAAGGAACAAGGCCCCGTAGGAGTGCATGTTCTCCTGATACCAGTCATCCCGGTCGGTCATGATCTGTACATGCTCGTACGCCATGTCATTAGCAACTTCGAGCATCTCGTCATGCGTTTCGCACAGGATCACGTCTCCATAGTCCTCCCACGAGGCGGACGCGGTTTCGTGCGTTGGTAAGACTTTCAGCAACCTGTCAATTTCCGAAAGTGTGTCTTCGGCCAACTTGGGGGAATTCGTGATCAGGCATGCTGGTGAGTTGTAACCGTGTTCGGCTTGTCCCAATAAATCCGTGGCGCACATCTCGGCATCTACGGTGTCGTCGGCGATTACCATCGTTTCGGTTGGACCGGCGAACAGGTCGATCCCGACACGACCAAAAAGCTGCCGTTTGGCTTCGGCGACGAAGGCGTTTCCGGGTCCAACAATCATATGCACAGGATCAATAGATTCCGTACCGATAGCCATTGCGCCAACCGCTTGTATGCCACCCAGAACGTAGATCTCGTGTGCTCCGCCCATGTGCATTGCCGCGACAATTGCAGGATGTGGGGCACCATCGACCGGCGGTGCCGAGGCAACGATACGCGGCACGCCTGCGACTTGTGCCGTCAGAACGGACATATGAGCCGAGGCCACCATCGGAAATTTGCCACCGGGGACGTAGCAGCCGACGGATTGCACAGGTATATTCTTGTGGCCCAGAACAACACCGGGAAGTGTCTCGACCTCGATATCCGTCATCGAGGCGCGCTGTGCTTCTGCAAAACGTCGTATCTGCGTCTGTGCAAAGCGAATGTCTTCCATGTCGCGCGCCGACACCTTTTGCATCGCCGCTTCGATTTCAGACGCGCTTAGACGAAACGCCGCAGGGCTGTAGCCATCAAACTTTGCGCTCAGGTCGCGCACAGCGGCGTCGCCCCGCGCTTCGATATCCGCCAAGGTGTCTTCGACAACCCTACGCACCTTTGCATCATCCTCGGCGCGGGCTTCTGCTGGCTTACCGGATTTCAGATATTGGATCGTCATGTCTGCCTCCTAGGCCGCAGGTTGTGCGCTGAAATCAACGGGCATCTCGCGCCCCCATCCTTTGCCGCGAAAAACGTCTCCGCCCAGCTGCTCGACGATGCTGGCAAAATCGACCCGCACGATGTTTTCCGCGATCTTGGCGCCTTCGATCCGCCAGAAATCGATGTATGGCACACGTATCTTTTGGCCGGTGGCCTTGATCCCCATGAAATCGCGTTCAAGTGTAGCGTTGCACGCGCCGAAACAGGCGGCCCAATCGCCGGTTTGCATGAAATGCGGGCTGACGAAATCGCGGTTGCCAAAGTGGTCGCGGAAGGGCTGGTACCAACCACTTTCAAACTCCCTCAACCCGTGTTTCAGACCGCAGCCATAGTTGGCGTCCCAGACAAAATCTTCGTGGAAAAACTCGGATACATCCACGTCGGAACGCTGTAACGCAGCCTCCATGTCCTGCACCACCTTGAGCGGTTCTGCCGTGGCACCCCGGCCCTGCTTGCCGCGCCACAAGCGGGGCGTGGGCGGGTCCAGCCGGTCCCAGCCCTGGCCTTCGAAGACGTCCCAGCCGAGCTGGGCCGCGACGGAGGCCAGATCCACATTCACCTTATTATAGGCAATCCGCCCGTCGCGGATCTGCCAGAAGTCGATATAGGGCACGCGCAGGGGGCGGTGGGTGGCGGCGATGCCCATGAAGTCACCCGTATGGGTCGCATGGCAGGTGCCTATACAGGCGGCCCACTCGCCATCTTCAAGCCAGAGCGTTGTGTCGAAGCGGCAGTCGCCAAAGGCGGCGTGGAAGGGACGCCGCCAATTTTCTTCGAAATCCCGCAGGCTGGACTTGCGGCCACAGCCTTCATTGCCGTCCCATATGAAATCCGCGTGGAACCAGGGCAACAAGTCGGGCTCAGATCGTCCCAATGCCCGCTCCATGTCCTGCACCAGATCGAGAACCGCGCCCATCACGCGACCTCCTGCGGCATGGGCGGCTTAGCCTCGCCGCGATCAAAGGCTTCCCAACCGTGGCCGTTGAACACGTCATGGCCGAGCTGTAACAGCACATGCGGGAAATCGACCATGACCCAGTTGTCGACGATCTTGCCATCAACAACTTTCCAAAAATCCATGTAGCGGATTTCGACCCGTCTGCCGGTTGGGGCGATCCCCATAAACTCGCCAGAATGCGTGGCCTCCTGACGTCCAAAGGCCGCCGCCCACTCGCCCATGTAGAGGCGCGCTTCGTCGACGCAAACCTTGTCTGAGAATGCGGCTTGGAATGGCCGTTGCCAATTGTCCTGAAACTCTTGCAGGCCGGTTTTGGTGCCGCACCCAAAATTGCCCATCCATCGGAACCCTTGGGTGAAGAAATCTCCGATATCGTCGATCCGGTGATCGTTAAGGCCATCAACCATGCCTTCGATGACTGCCCGGGTTTCGTCTGTTTTGCCCATGTCCGTGTCGCGGCTCAGCACGGCTTGTTCGGGGCGGGAACCTTTCACGTGGAGTCCTCCGTCGTGTATTTGTGTGTCTCAACCAAATCGATGTTATGGCTTTGACATTTGCGACCAGCATTGTTTCTACCAACACCTGATAATCAGGGTGCGATTTGACCCGTGGCGCGTTAATCCATCCGCTCACCGCTTGTGGCATCAAAAAGATGACAGATGTCTGGGGCAATGCTCACAGCGGTCTGATCGCCGATTTCAGCGCGGTAGTCTTTGGCCGCACGTATCGACGCAATAGTGCCGCCGATTTTCAATGTCGCAATGGTAGCATCCCCCAGCAATTCGAGAGAGTAGAGCGGTGCCGCCGACGTTCCGTTGGCGTCCAGCGCGGCATCTTCCGCGCGGAAGCCAAGTGTGACCTTGCCCTCATGCGTGCTGGATAGCCCGCTTATCGTTACATTTTCGCCCGTGAAAGTTCCGCTGGAAATCTGCCCTTCAAGCAGATTCATCGCCGGGCTGCCGATAAAACTTGCAACGAACGTATTGGCAGGCCGGTCATAGATTTCGGTCGGGGTGCCGACTTGCTGTACCACGCCCTTGCTCATGACAACCACACGGTCGGCCAAGGTCATGGCTTCTATTTGGTCGTGGGTCACGTAGATCGTTGTGACTTGCAGCTCGTGGCTGAGGTTTTTGATCTGATGGCGTGTGGAAACCCGCAGTTTGGCATCAAGGTTTGAAAGCGGTTCGTCCATCAGGAATACGTTGGGTTCGCGAACAATGGCGCGGGCCAGTGCCACGCGTTGCCGTTGACCACCTGAAAGCTCAGCTGGACGGCGGTGCATAAACTCCGTCAACTCAACCATTTCGGCTGCACGCGTTACCCGCGCGTCGTGGGTTGAGGGGTCAGCTTTGCGAACTTTCAGGGGGAACCGAATATTCTCATAGACATTCAGATTGGGGTAGAGCGCATAGCTTTGGAACACCATCGCCACATCCCGATCTTTTGGATCCAGATCGTTGACCACCTGGCCGTCAATGATGATCTCACCTTCTGTTACGTCTTCCAGGCCCGCGATCATGCGCATGGTGGTTGTTTTCCCGCAGCCCGATGGGCCGAGTAAAACAAGGAACTCCTTGTCGGCGATTGTCAGGTCAAAATTCTGAACTCCGACAAACGATCCCCAACGCTTGGAAATGTTGTTCAGCTGAATTTCCGCCATTCCGCTTCCACCTCTTGCATGCGTGCCCATAAAATGTGTCAGTGAATGCAAAATTTGGCAAGTAGTACTTTGAAAAAATCTGTGAAACGGAGCTCTGAAGCTGCGATATTTACGGTAATTAGCTGAAAATAATTAGAAACCTGCCAATATGAGGAATATCTTGTCTTATGGATAATTATTGGCATAATGATGAATGCGAATGCAAAATAATACTAAACACGAATCATAAACGAAGCAGGCGGCGGCCTGCACAACAGGGTCCAACCGGAGGGTTCTCAATATGACTTTAATGAAAAGTTTTGCGGCCGGAGCCGTGGCGGCGCTTATGGCGACCGCAGCTTATGCCGAATGTGAAATCAGCAGCGGGAACGTAAATGTTCTGGCAAACGACTTCCCGGCGCTCAAAGCCATCACCGGAACTGCCGCTGAATGTGCAAGTGGTGGTGCAACGATTTCGGCCAACCACAACAAGGACTTCCGCAATATCACAGTTCAGGCACTGACGCCGAATCCGGCGGAATACACCTCGGTCATTGTCGCGAATTCTTCGATTGTTCCTCTGCTAAACGAAGGTCTTTTGCGTCCGCTTGACGATCTGGTCGCCAAGCACGGTCAGGACATTCCCAAAAATCAACTCATTACCATTGATGGGAAGATCATGGCGATTGCCTTCATGGCCAACGCCCAGCATCTGTTTCTCCGTCAGGATGTTCTCGATCAGGTCGGCAAACCGGCCCCTGCAAGCTGGGAAGAGGTCGTAGAAACCGCCCAGGCGATCAAGGACGCGGGCATCATGGATCATCCGTTCGCATTCCTCAGCATGTCTGACTGGAATCTGGGTGAAGAATTCGTGAACATGTATCTTGGTCACGGTGGAGAGTTCTTCAAGCCGGGAACGGCTGAACCTGCGATTAACAATGAACAGGGTATCGCGACGCTGAACATGTTGAAGGAACTTGTTGCGCTGTCGAACCCGGACTTCCTGACGTACAACACCGCGACGGTGGTGCCGATCTGGAAATCGGGTGACATCGCAATCGCGCAGCTTTGGGGCTCAAGCGGTGGTGAACTGCTGAGCGGTGAAGGCGCGGAAGAGGGTGTTGCCGAAAACACAGTGCTTGTTGGTGCCCCGACGGTTGCTGGCGGTTCCACGCCGGCCTCTTCGCTGTGGTGGGATGGTTTCACCATCGCAAAAAATATCTCGGATGAGGATGCCGAGGCGACTTTTCTGGCAATGATGCACGGTACGTCGGAAAAGATGGTCACAGCAAACAATGATGCTGCGGTCTGGCTGATGGAATCTTACGTACCGGGACCAGCGGCAGCTGGTGTTGCGGCGACGGCGTCGGCAGGTGCAGAGCCCTACCCGATGCTGCCCTACATGGGGTTGTTGCATCAGGCAGTATTTGAAGAACTGCCCGACTTCCTGCAAGGCAATGAAAGCGCTGAAAAGACACTGGCAGACATCGAAGCCGCCTATACCGCTGCGGCCAAAGAAGCCGGTTACCTATAAGAGTCGACTCCGAGGCCGCGTGCACGCCGCCTCGGAGCATTCCACCCAGAACGATAAGCTGACGTAGGATTTGGGCTATGAAACACCGCACTTTCTTCTGGTTTATCCTCCCGTCCTTGGCCGCAATGTTTTTTTTCATTGCCTTACCCATTGTGTCAGTTGCCGTGCAATCGCTGTTCGTGGAACACGAGCAAATCATGACCGAGGTTGAAAACTGCGGACCTTTCAAATGCGAAACGGTCTTGCAGGTTGACAACGAGGCGACGGCAGCTCTGCGGGAAGAGGCCCCTCTGGGGCGTTTCAACGGCCTGGGAACCTATACGAACCGCAAGCATCTTGCGTTCGAACAAGTGGGCGTTGCATGGAACGAGACCGAAACATTCGGCGAATTCATGTCAGAGTTGATCAACCTGCCGTTCTACAAGGCCCTATTCTTTACGCTCACCTACACGGCGGTAGTCACGCCGTTTGTTATTTTTTTGGGGCTTGGTGTCGCTTTGGCGGTGAACACTCTGCCGCGGGCCATCAAGGGACCAACGATCTTCGTGTCGCTGCTGCCGATGATCGTGACACCGCTGATAGGCGCGCTGATCCTGTTCTGGATGGTCGATGCCGACGGCATCATCGGCGCGACGTTGCAAAGGATTTTCAATGATCCCAATCTGTCCATGAAGGCGTCGACGCCTCTGACATGGATCATGCTGATCGTTTACGGGATCTGGAGTTCGACTCCTTTCAGCTTCATCGTTTTTTATGCTGGTCTTCAGACCGTACCAAAAGAAACGCTCGAGGCCGCTAAAATTGATGGTGCTTCCCGATGGCAGGCAATCCGTTTTGTGGTGGTGCCCTATATGATGCCGCTGGTGGTGTTCATCACGCTGATGCAGTTGATGGACAATTTCAGGGTGCTCGAACCCATTGTTGCCTTTCAGGCCTCGGCCAAGGCAACGTCATTGTCTTGGATTATTTACAATGATTTGCGCGGTGGCGATGTCCAACTATTCGGCTCCGCCGGCGCTACGTCGATTCTGACGATTTTGGGTGTAGCTGTTTTGCTTACACCGGTTCTGATCCGCACATGGCGCGACTTTAATCAGAAGAGGGCCTGATCATGTCATCATCTGTTGCCGAGCGACGTTCAAAAGGACTCATCTGGTTTACCACCAGTTTCGTTGTCCTATGGATACTCATTGCCGCAGGCCCGTTCCTCTGGACAGTTTGGGGTTCGTTTAAAGTTCAGCCTGACTTTTTCTCAAAAACGGACTGGACGAACGCAATCTACGGCGTAATGACGCAAGCTGAAACAGGTAGCGCATTCACCGGCGCTGGCTATTTTGGAGCGTGGGTTGAGCAGGATTTCTGGCGCAACTCGCTCAACACTGCGATTGTAGTTTTCTTTACGGTGATAATCTCTCTAACTCTCGGCACGCTTGGCGGTTATGCGTTGGCGCGATCAGGCTTTCGCTATGCGTTCTGGTTGCTGATGCTGGCGTTGGTATTTCGGGCTATGCCACACATCACATTGGTCTCTGGCTACTTATTGCCTTTTTTTGAGTGGAACGTGTGGGGCAAATTGTCGACTACGATCATCGTTCTGGTGGCAATCAATCAGCCATTCACCTTGTGGATGCTACACTCATTTTTTCTGAATATCCCAAAGGATATGGACGAAAGTGCTATGGTCGATGGCTGTACACGCTTTCAGGCGTTTAGGTACGTCATTATCCCCGTTATGTGGCCAGGCGTGATCACCACTGGGCTGTTCAGCTTTCTGCTAGCTTACAACGACTTTGCCATTGGTGCCGTCCTGCTTAGCTCAGAAAACCAAACGATGGTCCCTAAAATTGCCAGCTTCCTAGGCACAATACGCGAAACGGGCGACGTCATGTTTGCAGTCGGCGCGGCCGTCAGCGCATTGATTCCGCTGTTCTTCCTCGTTCTGTTCTTCCAGCGGCAGATTGTCAGCGGTCTGACGGCTGGCGCCGTAAAAGGATAACCAGAAATACTACTAACCATGACGCTCTGAGCAGGAGGAAAAATGTCACGGAATTACGGGACGGCGCGGCCACTTGCGCGTCGGCATATGCCTACGGGTTACGATGTCTCATTCAAAGAGTATTCAAAAAACCGAACTGTGCGGATTCCAACGGATTTTGGACCGACGCAAGATCTTCAGGGTTTTGAGTCCGAATACGCCAATATCGTCGACTATATCGTTCGGATCACGCATCGTATCTGGGAATCCGATCCTCCGCAGGTCGAATACATCAGCGCCTGCTATGCGCCGACCTCGCTGATCTACGACGACTATGGATTGCAGACCGGCAACAAGAAGATCATCGCCGATACGCATCATACCACCGGGGCTTTTCCCGACATTGTTCTGGATGCTGAAGAGATCATTTGGGCTGGCGACGACGAAGTTGGGTTTCACACCTCGCACCTGACACGGATCATGGGGACCAATACCGGAAGCAGCCGCTATGGTCCGGCCACTGGTAAAAAGGTCGACGTAATGGTCATCGCTAATTGTGTGGCCCTTGAAAACGATATTTTTCTTGAGCACGTGCTTTATAACACGTCGGCCATGTTGCAACAGTTCGGGATCGACCTGTGGGAAGAGGCGGACAGGCTGGCAGCCGATCCGCCTCCGGGGTGGCCGCGCAATCAACAGACGTGGGATGACCTGCGGCGGTCCGCAGCACCCGCGCGCGCGTTGTATGTGGCTGAGCCGGTTGAAGGGTTTGACCCCGATGCATTTGCGCGGCGCCTGCACGATAACATCTGGAATGGTGATATGAGCATGGTGGATGCCGACTATGCCCCAGATCTGACCTTTGAGGGGACGACCGAGCGCAAGTTTTCCGGCCACGCGGCCTATAAAACCTACGTCGATAGCTTACGCCACGCCTTTCCCGACCTCTCGCTTCAGGTGGATGAGGTTTACTGGATGGGCGATGACGATGAAGGGTGGTTGATTTCAACCCGGTGGAGTGCGGAGGGAACCCACGAGGGTGACACGGACATGTATCGCTCGGCGACCGGGGCAAATTGCCAGATTTGGGGCATCACCCAGTGGCGTGTCAGAGGTGGGCAAGTTGAACAGGAATGGCAGCTGTTTAACGAACTGGACCTGATGATGCAGATTGCAAAGGCGCGTCAGGATCTGACCTAATTCCCACTCCGGCGGGCGCAACCGGCGGAGCAAATTCAGCTCATGAGAAGAAACATGTCGGACTTACAATCTGCAAAAAACCTAGTGCGGGACTATTTTGAGGCACTCAACGAAGATCCGGTCGCAGCCGCCAAGAAATACTTTGCCCCGGACGCCATTTGGCGCGGTTACCACCCGTTCCACGAAATTCACAACCCGGTCGAGGTTGCGGAACAGTTCTGGCAACCTTTGCAACATGCACTGCGCCGGATGCAGCGCCGATTGGATATCTTCATGGCCGGAGAAAACCATCTTGAGGCCGGCGGTGTTTGGGTTGCCTCGATGGGCCATCTGATGGGTTTGTTCGATGCACCGTGGCTGAACATCCCTCATACAAACAAGATTGCCATGCTGCGTTATGCAGAATTCCACCTTGTAGAAGGGGACAAGATCACCGACACGGCGATGTTCTTTGATATCCCACACCTGATGGCGCAGGCTGGATTGAACCTATTTCCCACGCAAACCGGTGCCCAATTGGTGCAGCCCGGACCGATGACCCATACAGGTGTCATGTTCGACGAACAGGACCCGGAAGAAGGGCGTAAAACGCTTGCGGCCATCGAGTTCATGATAAACGATATCCGCGACTGGAAAGGTCGTGAAGAGCTGGGTTTGGAAGAGGAACTGCCGCGCAGCTGGAATGATGATATGATCTGGTGGGGTCCGACCGGAATTGGGGCGGCCTATACGATCGAACGGTACATCAAACAACACTCCGGCCCCTTTCGCGATGGGCTGGCGGACCGGACCTTCAATGGTCACATCGCTCGTATCGCAGAAGGTGAGTTTGGTGGGTTTTTCGGCTGGCCGAACCTGACCCTTAGGCCATCTGGTGGGTTCATGGGCATGCCCGCGACTGACAAGCTTAGCGACATGCGTGTGATCGACATGTATCGCCGCTCGGGTAATAAACTGACCGAGAACTGGATTTTCATCGACCTGCTGCATTTTTGGAACCAGCAAGGCACCGACCTATTGTCGCGCATACCGTACATGCGGGGCTAAAAGACCTGGCAAGAAAATCAAATTGACGCCGCGTTTATTGCGGCGTCAATATCGTCGGTGAACGCGTTTTCTGCTTACAATGCCTCGGTTCTTTTGCCGTTCGCGTAAGAAAACAAACAGCCCCGATCCCAAAATGAGGGCGATGCCAGCCATCCCTGCCAGGCCTGGCAATTCATCCCAGATCAGCCAGCCCCAAATTATGGCCAGCGGCAACCCAACATATTCGAACGGCGCCACAGTAGCGGCGTCGGCCATCCGGTAGGCCTGTCCCAGACAATACCCGATAATTGCGGAGTTTAGCCCAAGTCCGACAAACAACCAGACATCCGAACCGTCCGGCCAGACCCAAGCCCGCAAGAGAAAGATCAGGCTTTCGTTTTCAACGCCTTGTGCAAATTGTCCGTCGCCAGCCATTGACCAAAATAGCAGGCTGACAACGATGAACGCCGCCTGAATGTAGACCGCCATTGCGGATGCCTTGGATTTAGCGCCAAGAAGTCGGGTCAATACGTTATTGAGGGCGTAGGTCAAGGCGGCAACAACAGGCAGAATATACATCAACAGGTTGACCGAGCGGTCATCGCCGCTCTCCCATGGGCGTGTCATGATGATCACGCCAGCAAAACCGACGATCACGGCCCCGATCCGCATCGGGCCAACCTTTTCCCCCAACAAGGGGATGCTCAGCAATGTGATCATCAAAGGAGAGACAAAGAAAACTGCCGTCGCCTCAGCCAACGGCATAACAGCCAAAGCGGTGAAAAAAGTGAGATTTGCGGCGACGATCAGCACACCCCGCAGCAAATGCAACCATGGCTGATCTGTCTTCAGAATCTGCCAACCACCTTCGAGTTGCACCAGGGCGAGGCTGAAGCCTATACCAATAATGGATCGGGTGAACACCATCTGATGCAAAGGGTAACTTCCCGACAGGAATTTGATCAGCATATCGTTGACCGAAATCGCGACAATACCAACCAGGACAAAGGCAATGCCAGCTGTGGGGTTTTGTAGTTTAGTATTCGCTGTCATGAAATGCCCTTTCCAACGGCCCCTAACATGGGTCAGTAAGCTGGTCACGTCTGTTTGCGACGCATGGGAAACTGGTCTTCTTACTTGGGTTCCATGGGTGTGATTTGCACAGCCGAAAGCGGTCATTTGTCAAAACCACGCTGGCCGGTACCATAACGATCTAAGTCTGTTGACATTCGTGACCCCTCCACAATGCTTGTTGGAAATTGCCGGAGGATAAGGGTGCAGGCAGAAAGGTTCATCAAAGGGCGTCCACTGACGCTGTCGGTTCTGGACTACGGATTGTTCAAGGTACGTTCCGACGGTCGTGTCATCGGGATCTGCGGATTCGTGATTTGCACGGACGCTGGTGAAACCATTTTGATCGATACAGGTTTCCCCGAAAAATATGCGATGGACAAAAAGGCCGCCTCAACCAAAGACCGACTGTATGAATTTGGGGAGGTGCTTGAATGTGGGCCGGAAAACCTGCCCGTAGCGCAGCTTGCTAAGTTAGGTCTGGCACCTGCGGATGTAACTTTGCACATCTGCACCCACTCCCACATAGATCACGTGGGTGGGCTGGGTTCGTTTCCCGGCGTCCCGATCCTGATTTCAACGCAAGAACGCGCGCTGGCTAGGCCATTGTATTGGGGCGGCATGCAACCATTGGATTGGCCAGACCGCGACTACCTTGAGGTCGAAGGTGATGTTCTGATTGGACCGGGGTTGAATGTGCTGGCTGCGCCGGGTCACACACCAGGGCAGATCGCACTGATGGTCGATTTGCCGTCTGGCCCATTTCTACTGACAAGCGACGCCATTTCGCGACCGGCTGAAATTAATGAAGAATTTCCTGGGTCCTGGAATCGAGCGGCGGCCATTGCCAGCGCAGACCGATTGATGAAGCTGGCCGATAAGCGTGGCGCGTTCGTGATTTTTGGTCACTGCCCAGCCCAATGGCCCAAACTTCGAAAAGCACCGAGTCTTTATGGTTGATACTCTGTGGAAGGGCCACTTTGGCTAAGTAATTGCGTTAGTGTTCTGAGTCCGTTGGCTTGCCGAAGCCTATATTTTCGCCGCTGGCGTTTTCTCAGGGTCGCACCGATTGTTTTTGACCCCTCTACACCTGCACGAATTCTGATGTTACGGATGTGCCGGGGAGAACAATATTGGACGTTACCGAACAGCGTATAAAAGCGATGACAACCGCGGGGCTGAACCTGATCGGCCAGGCGCTTTCCATCTATGACAGTAAGTTGCGCCTCGTGCTCAGCAATCGACGCTTTCAAGAAATGTTCAGCCTGCCAGATGACCTGGTGAAACCCGGAGCATTGTTTCGCGACACCATCTATTTTCTGGCCGACCGCGGCGAGTATGGTGAGGAAGGCAGTATCGAGGAAATGGTCGAACTGCGTGTGGAACAAGCGCTCGCCTTTGAGCCCCACTATATGGAGCGTGTTCGCCCCAATGGACAAGTGCTGTCCGTAGAAGGCGCACCACTGCCGCAGGGTGGTTGGGTCGCGGTTTACACCGACATTACCGGGACTCGGCGGGCAGAAAACCTGCTGCGCGCCCGGTCCGAAGAACTGTCAGATCAACTTATTAGTCATGCCGAAGAACTGTCGGCCACCAACCGAAAACTGGCCGCGACGATCTCTGCGCTGGAAGAGGCCAAACGGGAGCTGACCGAAATCGAAGCGCGGACTCGGATGACGACCGAGATGATGCCCGCTCATATTGCGCATCTGGGTGCTGACGGGAGGTATGACTACTCGAACCGCCGCCTCAGCGCGGTTATGCCTGGGCGCCCGTCCGAGATTCTCGGTCTCCATATTTCCGAAGCGCTGGGGGCCAACGCTTTTGGCCGTGTTGAACCCCATTTGCGAAAAGCCTACGACGGTGAGACATCCGTTTTTGAGTTCACCGAAGATCAGGATTCCCGTCGTATAAGGGTGTCTTTTACGCCGGACAGGGCAGGGGGCGTTTATGTGATGTCTGTGGATATCACCGAGGAAACACAGGCCCGCGTTGCCTTGCAACAGACGCGACGCAGGGCGATGGCTGCACAAATGACCAGCGGACTAGCCCATGATTTTTCAAACTTGCTGACCATAATCCTCGGCATGCAGGCCCGTTTGGACAAAATGACCATTCCGGCAGAAGCCCACGAATTGGTCGCTGCTACTCAACAAACCGCGCGCCGAGGCGGCCAGCTGCTGAACCGTATCGCAGACATGACGGGCAATCGGACCCCACAGCCGAAATCAACGGATATGCAGGGTTTGCTAGAGGACTTACGGATTCTGGCAACGCCCTCACTGCCACGAGGTGTCGGATTGTCGGTTGTGAACAACCTACCGGACCAAGCTCTGATGCTGGACCCAGGTATGCTGCAGGATGCGTTGCTTAACCTCGTGCTCAATGCACGCGATGCCTGTGGCCGATCTGGGCAAATCACCATAAGTGCCCACGCCGTCGGATCAATCTGGGTTGAGATCACAGTGTCCGATACGGGCACCGGATTTTCTTCCGAGGCGTTGGAAAAGGCACTGAACCCGTTTTTTACAACGAAAGGTAACGATGGGTCCGGATTGGGATTGCCTATGGTCTACGACACAGTAAAATTGGCGGGCGGTGATCTGAACCTGCGAAACACCCCTTCAGGCGCTTCCGTTGTTCTACGGCTACCGTATCGCCCAGCGCCACCCGAGCAAGAAGGGCTTGTTCTCTTGGTGGAAGACAATGATGATCTTCGCGGTGAGTTCCGGAAGATGTTGGTGGATTTGGGCTTTTCGGTGATCGAGGCAACCTCGGTGGATGAGGCGCTAGCCCTTACACTAAGCGTTGAAGACATTGCTTTGGTTCTATCCGATATTCGATTGGAAGGAACAGGCACAGGTCTTAACCTGATGGAGCAGCTGAGAACTGGATTGCCCTGTATATTGATGACGTCTTTGCCCTTTTCGGATCCACTGCATCGACAAGCGTTGGCCGTCGCGCCGGTTTTGCGCAAACCGTTTTCGCAGGCTCAATTGTCGGCCCTTATCCGAACTGAAGCCGCCTGATGTCACAACCACTGATAACCATTCTAGATGATGAGCCTGAAATCAGACGCATCCTGACGGACGCATTGGAAGAAGCTGGATTTCGCACGCAAAGTTTCTCTCGGGCGCGAGAGTTTGAGGCCGCGTTAAACCGTGTCACACCGGACGTGTGCTTGGTCGATCTTTCCCTGCCGGACACAGATGGGCTGGCCTTGGTTCACAGACTGGCTTTGGAACAGGGTGCAGCCGTGATTATCATTTCCGGTCGAGCTCAGGTTCAAGATCGCGTAACGGGATTGGAATTGGGCGCTGATGACTACATTACCAAACCCTTCGATCCAGTGGAGGTCGTCGCGCGCGTCCGAGCCAGACTGCGTTCACCACGCAGCCAATCCACGCTTTCGGAAATAGCGGAATTCAACGGTTGGACGGCATATTTCAATCGATACATTCTCGAAGATCAAGGGGGCACGCAAACACCTTTCAGTCACGCAGAAGGAGAAGTGCTGCGTTTGTTTTTGGAAAGCCCAAAGCGGTTGATTAGCCGCAGCCAAATGCAAGAATCGTTAGGTGGCGCCGCGGGCGATAGTTTCGACCGTGCAATGGATGTGCGCATTTCGAGGTTACGGACAAAGCTTGGTGAAGACCCCAAAAACCCACAGCTAATCAAAACCATCTACGGGGCAGGATACATTTTCTTGGGTGACGTGAAGTGGCGGTGAGAGGACCTTTGTTTTTGATTGCCATTCTGGTTTTCAGGGCGTTTTGATTAGCTCAGGGTTCTATGCTGGGAAGCGTTGATACGTTCGTCCATACGAGTGTTGGGTGAAATCGGGCTGAGAAACGCGACTGCGCCAAAACTGTTCCACTCAGCAGCGTTTTTCAGAAAACCTCGCTGGGCATTGCCTCACTCACGCAACGCACGATCCTTTATTTTCACAACTGGTTGCACCAAGTAATCCAGAACCGATTTCCGACCGGCCAATATATCGACTTCAGCGATCATTCCGGGAATGATTTCAACCGCGATTCCGCTTGCGTCGAGCATTGTGTTACTGGTTCGAATTTCTACAACGAAGACCTCCTCGTCATTCCGTTCGGACCTCGTGATCGTATCAGCTCCGATCCGGATGATTTCGCCGTCCAGCCCGCCATAGCGCGCAAAGTCATATGCTGTGATCTTCACTTTGACCGGTTGGCCAGCCCGCAAGAAAGCGATGTCTTCAGGTCGCACATAGGCCTCTACCAGTAGCGTCTCATCCAAGGGCACAACTTCGATCAGGTCCTCTCCGCTCCGAGCGAGGCCACCGATAGTTGTACGATGTATCCGATTGACGATCCCACGAACCGGCGACCGCACCTGAGCCCGCGCCGCCCGGTCGCGCAACGCGGGCAGGGCGGGTTGCAGCGTCGCAAGTTCGGCAGTCGCAAGAGCCAAGTCAGTAAGCGCAGCACTTCGAAAGCGGCTGCGCGTGGCCTTAATCCGGTCGTCGATTTCATCTAAACCGGTTTTCAATCTGTTGACCACGGCCCTGGCCCTGACTTTTCGACCCTTCCATTCGGCTTCGCTGCGGCGCAATGCCAATAGGGTTGTGGCCGGTTCCATGTGACGTTCAACCAAAGGGGCCATGATGGCTCGTTCCTCGGACAAAACTTTGAGCGTTTCATCCGCGGTGACCTGATCCACCAAACCTTCTTCGTATTCACGGTGCCGTTGCTGCCTTTGACGTTCCAGAATGGCGATTTCGGCTTGCAGTTCAGCTTGCCTACCCTGATACAATGCGGTTTCTGACCGCACGACGGCCGGTGCACCTTTGATCAGGTTTTCGTCGAACGCGAGTTCGATGCTGTCAATCTCTGCACTTAAACGGAGGGCACGTGCCATGAGACCAAAAGCACGCTGTTGTTCCTGGCTTAGCTGACTGTCGATCTGTGTCGTATCCAACTCCATCAGCAATGCGCCTTTATCGACCACTTGCCCTTCCCGAACATGGACAGATTGCAACACACCAGGTTCGGTTGCCTCAATCAGCTGCACGTCGCCCGAAGGTACAATCCGGCCATCCACGCGTGTAACATCATCCAACTCGGTCAAATACGCCCAAGTCCCAGCCGCCAGCAGACAGGAGAGAACCACCAACAGAAGAAGTGAACCCCTAATCGATGAGCCGCCGCGCATTTCACGCGCCAAAGCCGCCAAATCAGGATGCCGCGACATTCAGGTGCCTCCCCGAACGCCGAACATGCTGCGTCAGCATGCTTTTGGGACCATCCGCACCTATTTTGCCATCTTCAATCACGATCACTCGGTCAACAAGATCCAACAGGCTCGTTCTATGGGTCACGATCACCAGTGTCGTGTCTTTGGTCGCGTGCTTCAGGCGCTGGATCACCTCGGCTTCGGTCTTGACGTCCATCGCGCTTGTAGGTTCATCAAGCAGTAACACCGGCGGCCGCCCGATCAGCGCCCGTGCAAGAGCAATCGCTTGTTTTTGCCCACCCGAGAGCCCTTCACCACGCTCTGCAAGTTGCAGGTCATATCCAACGGGTTGACGGGCAACAAAGTCTTCTACGCCTGCGATGCGCCCCGCTTCGATTAGGTCTTCATCCCGAGGCCGGATCGCACCACTGGCAATGTTGTCCCGAACAGATCCAGAAAAAAGCCATACGTCCTGCAAAACGGACCCAATATTACGGCGCAAGTCACCAGGATCGATCTGGCGAATGTCCAGCCCGTCCAACAGCACAGACCCGACTCGCGGTTTGTAGAGGCCCAACAGTAACCGTGCGATAGTGCTTTTACCGGACCCGATCTGTCCGAGAATCGCAACCTTTTCACCCGGGTTTATTGTGAAGGAAACACCGCTAAGCGCGTCGTCAGTTTTGTCCGGATAGGCAAAATGCACGTTGCTAAAGGAAACTCCCCCGTTGAACCCAGCTCGATTTATCCAGTTGCGACCTTCGGGACGTTCGCTCTCGCTTTGCATGAGTGCATTGAGATTTCGGTACGCGCTTCGCGCCTGGTTAACTCGGGTAAGGGTTTGGGCTAGCTGGCCCAACGGCGCCAACGCCCGCCCAGTCAGCATCACAGATGCAACCAGTGCGCCCATACTTGCCTGACCTTCTGAGATCAGAAAAACACCATAGAAAACAATCAGAACTTGCGCTGCCTGTTGGGTGAACCCTGTGAAGTTCAAGGCAAATTGCGTCACGGC
This sequence comes from uncultured Ruegeria sp., assembly GCF_947489545.1. NCBI lineage: Bacteria > Pseudomonadati > Pseudomonadota > Alphaproteobacteria > Rhodobacterales > Roseobacteraceae > Ruegeria > uncultured Ruegeria sp. Next base: position 52,806 of record NZ_CANLDZ010000023.1, read on the forward strand.
CCGACTGCGCGCACCGTGCTCGGATTGAAGTGCGATTGCAGCCTGCCAGCGCGAACGCATTTGTCGACCTGCAGATGTGGTTTTTATGGTCTCCAAACCAGAAACTGCTTCCACCAAAACGGATTGTTTGGACTGTCCATCTGCCAAGCTCTTTTCTGCCATTCGCGACAAGATTGGTTGCGCTGCCAGTCCCGCCAGCAACACAACGGGCACTGCCAAAGCGGGGATCAGCGCGAGCTGCCCACCAACCAGATAGATAACCAACACAAACAATCCAATGAAAGGCAGATCAACCACGGCCACTAAAGTTGCCGACGTGAAAAACTCGCGCAGGGTTTCGAATTCCCGAACAGTGCTGGTCATTGCCCCGGTCGAACCCGAGCGTGACTTCATTTCGATGTTGAGCAATTGGTCAAAAACGCGACGACCCATGATCATATCGGCCTTTTGCCCGGCCCTATCTATAAACCCAGCCCTTAGCACCTTGAGCACAAAATCGAACGCAAGTGCCAGACCAACCCCCGCCGTCAAAGCAATCAGGGATTCCATGGCTTCATTCGGTAAAACCCGATCGTAGACGACCATGATAAAAACTGATGTGGACAGGCCTAACAGGTTTGCCAATGCTGCCGCGAGTGCAACCTGAATGTATGACCACCGGTTGACAGCCAGAGCCGACCAGAACCAGTGCCCGTGTTGGGCAGGGCCGCTTAAGGACATCTCGCTATTGTGGTTTCTGCGAAACAGAATTGCATATCCGGTATATTTGTTAAGGAATCTGTCTTCGGAAACTTCGCCAATTCCTTCGCCAATCGCCGGGTCAAATATCAATAGCGCCCCGTCGGGCGAACGCCCGTGATAGACTACAGCCTCGTTTTCAGCCAACAGCAGTATTGCGGGCACCAAAGTGTCGTCAAAGGCATTCAGGCGCCTGGCGCCATACCCAGCTTGCAATCCGATCCTCTGGGCAACGGAGATTGCATCCTGGATGGTTAGGCCTTCCTGCAACCCAGTTTCAGCAGCGTGCAGCATGGCAAGACTCAGTGGTCGATCTAACGTGGAAGCCACGTTCAAAAGACAAGCCTCAAAAGGGCTTAGTGAGGTACTATTTCCAACCGAACTATCGTGTTTCAAGAGGGCACGTCCCAAGTGTTGGGGGCAACTCCAAGCAGATCAAGAATATCCCCGGTCAGGCTCAACACCGCGTAATTGGTTAGAAAAAAGCTCTGTTCTGCCAAGATCAATCGTTCCTGAGCATTTACGTAGTCGCGCTGCGCATCCAAAATTTCGATAAAACTTCGTCGTCCAATGGTGAACTGCTCGCGCGCGGCGGCGACACTTTCTGCATTGGCCGCTGCAGCGACCCGTGCGGCACGTAGTCTTTCTGCACCCGCTTTCTGGTCCGAGCGGATGCCTTCGAGTTCACGGGTAATCTCGCGGATCAGAGTTTCATGCGCGAATTCAGCTTCTTTTACCTGTGCTTCGGCAGCTGCGATAGCAGCGCGGCGTTGACCAGTGCTGTCCAACTCGTAGTTGAACGATATATCCACGCCAAAGTTTGCATCGCGGCTGTCGTCCTGATTTGCAAAGGCAGCCACCCGTACATCAGGTTGTCGGCGTGCCTGCTCTGCGGTCCATTGTGCTTTGGCTGCGAGCAAACCTGCATTGGCACGGCGGACCTGCGGACTGTCTTTTACAATCTGGGCGTCGCTGCGAGCCAGCTTTGGGGCGGCAATAGGTGCCGGCAACGTACCTGGCACCGTTCCAAAAACTTCACGAAACCGCGCTTCGGCGCGGTCAGTGCGCGCCTTGGCATCGGTGAAACTTGTACGGGCATCGGCCATACGGGAGCGGGCTGTCAAAACATCAGCGTTCGAACCCGCACCACCCGCCGCCCGATCGGATATTTGGCGCACCAACGCTGCATGTACCGAAACATTTTGCGCGTTAATGTCCTGAATTTTACGCTGATCCAGAACGATTGCGTAGGCTTCAATCGCCGCAAGTGCAGTAGCGGCTGCGGTCTGCAGTTGATCGCCCCGGCTTTCCAATACACGTGCCTGGGCCGCGGCCAGATCGCCCGCAGCTGCACCGCCGTCGTAGACCAATTGGGAAACACGCAAATAGGGTGAAACATCCGCTGTATCTGACTTTATGCGCTCGGATCTTGCGTTTAATCCCAGCGATACCTGCGGCAGGAATGCGCCTTTGGCTGCGTTTTGGTTTGCGGTGGTGAGTTCCATTCTGGTGTTGCTTTGCGCCAGGTTGGGGCTTGTTTCTACCGCTAGCTGGATCATCTTTCCAAAACCACTTTGGGTGAGATTTCTGGAGGATCGCGTCGCTCCGGCACCTGCGGTTCCCCCAGAAAACGAGGCCTCTACAATCGACATATCGGGGGGAGCGATGCAGGCGGAAAGCTGGGCGGTTAGAATCAACGCCGCGAGCCGCATTAGAGGTTGTTCAAACACTGGCATGGAGGTTTTTCCCCTCTCTAGATTCAAGCCTTTGCTCGCTGTGTTGGGCTGTTGCAATGGCATCGAGGAAATCTGAAACACTGGGCATACTGTTGAGTCTGGGCTGTTTTTCAGCCTGCCCTGCCTGCAGCTGCGCCTGCGTCAACCACGAACTGTGTGAAAGTGAAATCTGGTGCGCATGTATCAATCGCAAGGCGCCGGAGCTTGCCAGCATCGTCTTCTGCGCCTGTGACAAACCTTTGAGTGCTTTAGAGTTTATGCCCAGTGTTTCATCAGGAAATTCGATACCGTGATGATTGGCGACCGGGGCAAAGAGATTCATCTCGGCGATGACATCGCATAGCCTAGCGGTTTCTTCAGCCGCAGCGATGCGCGCCTGAAAGAACGCACTTACCTTTTGCAGTTCCGGCGCCAATACACCGCTTTCATCAAAAAAAGCTTCATCGGATGGCTCGTCGGTAACAAGCCCTAGCGTCTCATCCACAAATAGTTGGAACTGATTTGTGATCGCGTTTTTGGGTTCGATCCGAGATGCGTGAAATGGAGGGCAACGCAAAGCCGACGGTACATAGGTCGCCAACCATGTACCATCAGCCGAGACAAACGGCGTCGATGCTCCGTGCGTCATCGAAAGCAAGGCAACTGGTTCGACCCCCGCATCGGCGGCCTTGAACACAATCGGGAATGCGGCAGCGCCTTGAAGGACCTCTGCCTCAACTATGGGGCAATCGGTAAGGTCACGGGCGAAGTCATACGACTTGAAACGCCGCCAAAATCGGTGCCCGTGCATTTTGTAGCTGACTGGAGTTAACCCATTCTGTGCCATAACACCCTCGTGCGATTTTTGTTATTGCTTCACCAATTGAACGCTTGGATTAGGCGCCTGCGCCTGTTGGATCGGTGTGAAGGATGTTGTCTGAGTTCAGACCGCTCAAGTCACCCAACCCGTCGAATGTTGCGACTGTGTCGATCGTTGCTGCGTCGGAAGCAGAGTAGTCGACTTTGACCAAGACACTGTCGGTCCCGTCTGTAGCGAGCAGGTACAATTCATCTCCTGAGACCGCGCCGATAAAGCTCTCTACTGCGGCTTCAATTGTCCCCTCGGTCAGATCCGAAAGAATGGTTGTCAGGCCTACAAACCCGGTGTCCGATCCAAGTGCATCACCAAGAGTTAATGTTTCGAAATCGGTTCCATCGCCCCGCAAGGAACTGACATCAAGTCCACTGAACATCAAGGCATCTGTAACATCAGTTGCCGATCCGATCGTGAACCCTGTCACGGTGTCGTCACCATTGTCGGCAGGGTTGGCTTCGAACACGACTATGTCCCGTCCTGCATCACTAAGATCAATGGAATCGTCGCCATCTCCACCGCGCATGATGGCATCCACGCCGGTTGCAGTGAGAGTGTCATTTCCATCCGTACCAAGCTGGAAATCTGTAGGGCCGCCATCCGGTGTGGTGATCGTCAGAATGATCGGTTGGTTTGGGTCCTGAACCGTCATGGTGAACGTGACCAACGGTTGCGACAGATCGGTAAAGGTGGTCGCGGCTCCCGCGAAGTTTACCGTGTCTCCAACACCGGGGTTGACCAAGAACAAATCAAAGTCACCGTTTTCGGTGTCTGAGCCTGTATCGAAAGTGACAACGGTTGAGTCGTATTCAAGCTCTGCTGTCATGGCCAGTCCGCTTGACAAGTCGCGGTCACTATCGGCGTGGATCGCAAATGTTACGGTTGTCCCGGTTTGTCCCACTTCAGTAATAACGTATGCTGCTGGGACGTGCGCCGTGGCCTCGCTGGAAACTGCTAATGGGTTCGGTCCACCCGACACTGTTGCCTGTGCAGCAAAAGTTAGGTCATCCCCCGCATCGAAGCCGGAAAAGCTTGAAGGTGGTACGTTTAGAGACCAGGAACCGTCCATCGCAACAGTTGCCGCCCCGACTAAACCGCCGTTCAACACCACGTCGACGGTCTGGCCTGCTGCCAATCCGATCGATGAGCCGCTGATGTTTAAACCCGAACTTTGTGCGTCAGACAGTGAAAAAGCGTTGTTTGTACCGATCGAGCTCATGCTCAATAAGGGTCGAAAATCCGTCGTGACGGATGTTGTAGCTGCAGATGCGCTGTTGCCCGCTGCATCGTCGACACTGGCAGATACTGGAAAGTTTGTTGCATCTGCGAGTGCAGCCAGATCCGCTGTGGGCACAGTGGTGGACCAGGTCCCTCCCGTTGCGATGGCCGTATAAGTTTGGCCCCCCAGCGTGACCGAAACGGTTTGCCCGTCCTCGGCCGTTGTCGTCCCGGATACGGTCAAGTCTGAGCTTTGTTCCGTCACATCCAAAACCGAACCAACGGACAGTGGATCAATGGTGACCGAGGGCGCAGTGAAATCGGTGGTGAAGCTGTCTGTGGCTTGACCGGTGTTTCCCGCCGCATCGGCTGTCGAGGCATTGAGGTTGTAGCTTTCCGCATCCTGTAGTCCGCTGAGATCCGAGACTGTTGCCGTATATGTCCAACTTCCACCCAAAACTGTTGCGGTTCCGGTGACATCAACGGTCCCGTCAGCCCGGGCAATTTCGACCGTCACAATGCTACCATCCGGAGCGTCCGACGTGCCGGATACGGTCAGATCAGTGCCTTGCTCGACCGCATTCATGACGGCACCATCTGAAAGGTTCGTTATGGCGATCGCGGGTGCCGTGAAATCTGTGTCGAATCCGTTGCTGGCCTGAATTGCGTGATTGCCTGCGGTATCGGATACGTCTGCAGTGACATTTATGGTCGTAGCATCGGGCAGGGCACCCAAGTCTGCTGCAGGAACGGAGACGCTCCAACTGCCGCCTGATACGCTAGCGGAATAGGATTGACCATTCATCATGACAGTCACAACTTGGCCGTCTTCAGCCGTTGCTAATCCTGTAATCGCCAAATCAGTGCCTTGTTCAGCGGCGCTCATGATGGCGCCGGTCGAAAAGCTGTCGATGCTGAGTGTTGGCGCGGTGATGTCTGTAGAAAGGCTCACGTCAGCCTGCGGTGCAGCCAAGCCGTCTGAGTCGTTTACATCCGCGGTTATGCTAAAGCTTCCACCGTCAGCAAGCGCGGCCAGATCACCAGACGGGATCGTCACGCTCCAGCTGCCTCCGGATACAACTCCGGTATAGGTCTGGCCATCCAAAGTCACAGTGACTTGCTGTCCGTCGCCGACATTTCCAGTTGTACCGGTTACGGTAAGGTCCGATCTAACTTCTGCGGAGTTTAAAATTGCACCAACAGACAAGGGCGCAATGGCGATCGAAGGACCTGCCAGATCGACCGGGACCGACACAGCAACCGGCGCCGACTGATTACCTGCCGCATCTTCTACGGCCACGGTGATCGAGGCTGGCACTCCGGTGATAAGCCCGCTCAGATCGGCATTGGGAACCGTGACGCTCCAGCTTCCACCCGTGGCCGTCCCGGTGTAAACTTCGCCGTCAAGCGTGAGGGTGACGATTTGACCATCTTCGGCGGTGGTTGTCCCGGTTACGGACAAATCGCCACCAATATCTGCAAGGTCGATTGAGCCACCTGCAACCGAATCCAGTGTAACAACCGGCGCGCTGAAGTCTGTGTCAAAACTTCCGCTGATCTGAACGGCGGGGTTGCCTGCCCTATCGGCGACGTCGGCGGTAACAGCAATCGTCACACCGTCGGGCAAAGCGGCCAGGTCCGACGATGGGACCGTCACACTCCAATGCCCACCGGAAACCGTCCCGGTATATGACTGGCCGTTCAATGTTAAGGTCACCGTTTGACCATTCTCGGCATCCGTCGCGCCAGTTATGGTGAGGTCAGTGGACTGTTCGGCTGAGTTCAGCACAGCGCCATCCGAGAACCCGGAAATTGAGATGGTGGGCGGAACCGTATCTATATCGAATTGGACAAGTTGGACTGAAATCTCTTCTCCCGAGTCGTCCAGATTCCTGATCGTCACTGTGGTAACACCTTGCGGAAGTCCGCTGACCTCCGACGGGGTAAGAGAGATGCTCCAGTCGCCATCGGAGTCCGGTGTGACGGTTGTGACCACCGAGCCAATTGTGACCTCAACCGTGGTCGTCCCCTCTGGCGCGGTGGACCCTGTGATGGCGCTGTTCAATGCAGTGGATTGCAATTCGGCCAGGTTCAGGCTCGGGAAGCTGGGTGCTGGCGCCGGTGTCGGCGTCGGTGTCTCAACCGGGCCGCCGTCTTCTCTCTCGCTCCCTCCGCCACCGGCTGCTGCGGCGGCCCCGGCCAGCCCTACACCGCCCAAAGCGGCTCCGGCACCACCGATGCCTCCGGCGGCAGCGCCGCCAGCTTCCGCTACACTGAATTGAGCAATCTCAGCAACCGCCTCTTCCGCGATCATGATTGCGCCGCTATCCAGGACCTGGACGTTTTCGGCGGCAACAATCAGCGTGCGGCCATCGGCCATCCGCAGTTCAACATCACCATTCTCCAGCAATTTGACGGACCGCACACCTGAAATTGTTTCAGCAAACTGGAAAGCATAAAGCTCTTCGACGCTTGCCTGAGATAAAGCTGGCAAAGCCATGAGAGTAGAGCCAAGCCCGCCAGCGATGCCGCGGCCAGCCCAACGACGAAGCTTACCGTCAATCCACCGCCGCACGTGGTCTTTGCGTTCGGTGTGCTGTTGCTCATCAGACAAATGGGAGTTGGAATCAGGTGCCTTGGTCATCTTGCCCTCACATGTGGTTTCCGCGATGTCCCGAGGGGAGCAGGTCAGTCCAGGTTTGGATTTTTTCATCTGTCTTGCCCTCTGATTATTGCCGCGTTCGGACCAGAAAATTTAAGTTAATCTGAAACTGAACTCCTCGTTTTCACCACATTCCTGCTTTGGTTCTGCTCGGACCATCAGATCAACCTGTTGTCGTGCCAGGGGTGGCTTAGGGGGTGATCGATGTGATGCTTCAATTCCAAAGTATGGTTGCTACGGGGAGCGCAGCGCTCGATTCAGGTATCGGCGATACCGCTTTAAAAACGTTTAACGGGGACACGTATCTTTACACCGTGACCGGACCTGCCGGTGGCGTCACGGTTTGGCGGTTGGTCGACGGGGCAATTCCGCAGCTTGTGGACACTGAATACTACACTGGCACCATCACGTTTGTTGTTGGTCGGAGTGGCGTTCCGGTGACCTTGGGCGGGCAGGATCAATTGGTGCTGGACGTGAATACATCAACGGGTCTGGTTGGGTATGATCTGAACTCCGACGGCTCAATCGGAGATCTGCACGAGACCGGAACTTCAGCCGGAGGTGGCGACGTCTCTGCCCTGGTGCAAATGTCACTGGGCTCAACTGATCTTCTAGCCATCGCGCATGAGGGCACCGGGCAAATTGGCACATATTTTGTAAACGGCGACGGCACGCTCAGTCTGGCGGGGCTAGCAGTTGGCGAGGCTGATTCGATGCAGGCGTTGCAGTCTGGGGCAGGGCAGTTTGTCGTTTCGGCTGATGCCGCAACCAATACTATCTCTGTATTCCAGGTGGATGCGGGCACTGGCATGTTGGCGGCAATCGACAACACGAGTGCCATCGAAACGCTGGGTATCGCCGTGCCGACGGCTGTTGAAGTCGTCGAGGCCTATGGCCAGTCCTGGATTGTTGTCGCTGGGTCCGCCAGCAACTCGCTCAGCGTCATGAAACTCAGCGATACTGGCAATCTTATCCCTACCGATCATGTTTTGGACACGCTCGATACGCGGTTCCAATCGGTTCAGGATCTTTCCCTGATTGAAGTAGATGGGCGTGTTTTTGTTGTGGCTGGGGGCGGCGATGATGGGATAACTCTGTTCACCCTCACACCCAATGGGCAATTGGTCCATCTGGACAGTTTCGCCGATACATTGGGCAGCGGCCTCCAAAACGTTCAATCCCTGAGCGTAGCCCATGTTGGTGATGAGTTGCAGATCCTGGTCACATCGCAACAAGACGCTGGCGTGAATCTTCTGACCACATCTGTCAGCGAACTGGGAGTGGTGAGTGAAGGATTCGGCACTGTAAACGGCACCGCACTGAATGACATGCTAAGTGGCAGTATTCTGCAAACTTCGCTTCTGGGCGGGGCGGGAGACGACATTCTGATCGCCGGAGCTGGAGCAACCACCATGACAGGCGGGGCAGGGGCCGATATCTTTGTCATGCAGTCCGGCAGCGATCCAACAACAATTACGGATTTCGAGGTGGGCGTAGACCGGTTGGACTTGTTTGACTACCTGTTGTTGCGCACCCCTTCGCAACTGACGTTCACGGTCACCGCACAAGGGGCCGAGATCGAATATCGGGATGAGCTAATCCAGATTTATTCTGCTTCGGGTGGTCCCCTGTCCAGTTCCGACGTATTTGGCACCGGGTTTGGTGGTCCGGATCACATCCCGGTTGACTTTGCTGGTTTCGAAGGGTTGGAGTCAAATGGGTCACCAGGAATTCAGGGGGAAATCTCAGTGAATTCTGAGACTACCAATCCGGGTTTGACAGACGCCGAAATCAAATTCACCCCAAATGGCGGAGGGACAGTCAGCGTCAGAGCCGATGACGAAGGGCGATTTGATCTGGATATGCCTTCCGGGTCGTTCTCTGGTGAGTTGGATATTGTCAAATCCTACTCCACCGCCAGCAAGGAGATAAATGCTTTGGACGCTCTGCAGGTGCTCCGTCTCTCTGTCGGGTTGGACCCTACCTGGGGACCAGCATCGCCCGAAAATCTGATCGCCGCAGACATCACGCAAGATGGTACGATCAACGCTCTGGATGCACTGGCGATATTGCAAGTAGCAGTCGGAAAACCTTCGGCGCATAATGCAGAGTGGGTATTTATGGACGCTGACGCCGATCTTTCGGGCATAACCCGAAACAACGTAGACTATGAGACCGGCGTCGATATCGTAGTGGTTGACGGCGTGGTGTCAGCAGACATGACATCGATCCTCCTGGGAAACCTCGAAGCTTTCTGAGTGTCGTAACAGTGTGTTGGATCACCCAATTGCTGAGCTATTCTTCCAACATGGCAACATTTTGGCTATGAAATTTTGAGGCTCAGGCACTCATGATTGTGATCCTTTCTGCCAAGGTGCCCGGGGATCACAGCATCGCTTTCGGTGCCGATCTGCGTTAACAGTTGGACCACGCGTGGAATTCAAAACCACGATCAAAGGTGATTGAGCGTCGTGCGGGCTAGGTCATGGACGCACTAATTTGGTTGCCGCCATGTCGGCTGCGTGTTTCAAGCCCCTGAGTTTTAAGGGTTTAGTTTGAGCAATCAATTCTGGCTGACTGACGAACAGATGGCGCGACTTTAGCCTTACTATCCGAAGAGCCATGGCAAGCAGAGGGTTGATGACCGGCGTGTGTTGAGCGGAATTATTTTCATTAACCGCAACGGGTTGCGGTGGTCTGATGCGCCTCGTGAATATGGGCCGCCCGAAACACTCTACAACCGGTGGAAGTGGTGGAGCGACATGGGTGTGTTCGCTCGGATCATGGCTAGGTTCGCTGTGGAAAGAACCAATCATGAGACCGTCATGATTGATGCAACCTACCTCAAAGCTCATCGCGTGGCCTCTAGCCTGCGGCTGAAAAAAGGGGGGCGCGGTCGACTGATCGGGCTTACAAAGCGTGGCATGAATACGAAGTTGTACGGCGATACCGACAGTCTTGGACGTCCGAGACGTTTCTTTATATCTGCCGGACAGCTCAGCGATTACGCATGAGCTAGGGCCCTGATCAACGGCCTTCCATCTGCTGGCTGGCTGCTGGAAAATCGTGGCTATGATGCGGACTGGTTCCACGAAACCCTGATAGACAAGGGAACAGGTCCTTGCATCCTTGGTCGAAAATCACGCGACTAACCTGTCCAGTACGACAAGCGCCGCCACAAACGCCGTAACCGGATTGAGATCATGTTCGGACGTATAAAGGACTAGTGGTCGGTTGCTGCCCAATATGACAGGTGCCCGAAGGTCTTCCTCTCGGCGATTGCACTCGCAGCTACCGTCTTGTTCTGGCTGTAGTTTAATGAGCCTGGAATCTAGCCGAGTGAGGAGACTATGAAATCTGTACCGTATGTTGGTGGGAAGATGACGGGTAAGACGATCGCAATGCAGACGAGGTTCTGGGAGGCCCGAACCGCCGGTATTCATTGAGCGATGCTCGTCAAAAAACTATTGATCACGGCTATATGTATGCAAGTGACGAGGGGATTCCGACTGTCGACAAGCCAAGCAAGGCTAGGCGGGAACTCTTGGCGTATATAGGGATCTTGTCCGATCCATTCGAACAAATTGATCTGGAAAAGTTCGAATTGCTTTTGGACAGGGCTAGCAAACTAACCAGTAGGTAGTTTCGGGTTTGTCGCAGATGCTTTCTGCACACGCGATCATTGGCCGTGATCGGTCGCATTGATGCGATTGACGTGAAGATGAGGGGCCTACTCAACTGGAGATCGGTTCACATAACACCCCTACATCGACGTTCTCGGTTCGTTATAACGCCATCAAACATCCACTTGATGCGGAAACTTTCAATGAAGTTATCTATCGATGTTGATGCCGCAATGGGTTCCACTCTGTCTACAGACCATGGGCCCTAGCGGCCTCACTGATTACAAAAGTCAGAACGCTCGGGCTTCACGGGATTTGTTCTCAGTGAACTGTGGGTTTCGCAGCTATCCCCCATTACTCCAGATGGGTTTTGAACCAATCAATTGTGCGGTCCCAGGCCAAGTTGGCCATCTCCTCGTCATAGCGTGGCGTGCTGTCATTATGGAAGCCGTGGTTGGCATTTTCGTAGATATAGGCCTCATAAACCTTATCATTGGCTTGTAGAGCCGCCTCAAACTCGGGCCAGCCTGCGTTGATCCGCTCGTCCAACTCTCCCATCTGAATCAGCAACGGTGCCTGAATTTTGGCGACATCCTCGGCTGCTGGCTGGCGTCCGTAGAACGGAACACCAGCGGCAAGTTCGGGGTAGGCCACCGCAATTGCGCTAACTACACCGCCGCCGTAGCAGAAACCGACAGCTCCGACCTTTCCAGTGCAGTCGTCTCGGTTCAATAGATATTCGAACCCATTGAAGAAATCGTTCATCAGCTCGACTCGGTCCACTGTCTTTTGCAGTTCGCGCCCATCGGCGTCGTTGCCTGGGTATCCGCCCACTGACGTCAGGCCGTCGGGGGCCAGTGCCATGAACCCGGCTTTCGCCAATCTGCGCGCCACGTCTTCGATGTAAGGGTTCAAGCCGCGGTTTTCGTGGATAACCAGCACCGCTGGCAGGGGTTCATTCACACCGGACGGTCTGACAAGGTATCCCCTGACAGCGCCAGTTCCATTTGGTGAGGGATAGGTGATATAGTCTGCATGGATATCGGAATCGTTGAATGAAACCTGCTGCGCCAGCGCGTAGTTCGGGCTGAGCATGTTCAGCAACGCAACCGCTGATAAACCACCAACCGCGAACTTACCGGCGCGGTCCAGGAACTGGCGCTTGGTGATTTTGCCGTGGGCGTAAAAGTCGTACAAGTCCAAGAGTTCTTGGTCGAAGTCTTTTGCCGTCATGCGAGTCATTGTAAGTCTCCTTATGAATTGGCAGTCAAAAAGGTTCGTTATTGTCAGATCTATGAGTCTTGGTTTGGTTGCGTTTTTAGAAACTCTGTCCAGCGTTACGCAGCCTTGAGATGCTCCAAGGCAGCCTGAATGCCGCCACTGTTATGAGGCATGCCGCTCTTGGCTAGTCCCATTTCTACGCCAGAAAGGGTGGCCATCAACATTAGGTCGTTGAAGTCGCCCAAATGACCAATGCGGAACACCTTGTCGGCTACCTTGGACAGACCATTTCCTAGTGAGATGTCATAGTGCTCAAGCGCCGTAGCACGAAACGCATCGGCGGAGTGAGCTTCTGGGACCTTAACGGCGGTCAAGACTCCCGACTCCTGACCTTGATGAGCACACAAAACCTCAAGACCCCACGCGCGGACGGCGGCCCGTGTCGCGGCTCCGTGGCGCGTATGACGGGCAAAAACGTTGCCCAGCCCCTCCTCGTGCAACATGTCGATGGCCTCATTTAATCCATAAAGAAGATTGGTGCCGGGGGTGTAAGGGAAGAACCCCCTCTGATTTGGCCCGACCATATCCTGCCAATCCCAGTAACTTCGAGGCGTGGTCACGGATTTTGAGTGTTCCAGCGCCCGATCGCTCACGGCGTTGAAGCTCAGACCAGGCGGTAACATCAGTCCTTTTTGCGAGCCGGAGACACACACATCGACCCCCCAGTCATCGAACCGAAAATCAATCGACGCAAGGCCGGAGATGGAGTCCACGATTAGAAGCGCAGGGTGTTTCGCTGCGACTATGGCCCTGCGCACTTCCTCAATTGGTGAGACTGACCCGGTGGACGTTTCGTTGTGAACGACGCACACCGCCTTGATGTCGTGCTGCTCATCCGCACGTAGACGGTCTTCAATCTGATTGGGGTCCGCGCCGCCACGCCAATCCCCTTCAATCAGCTCTGGTTGCAACCCTAGTTTTCCAGCCAAGTTGCACCACATGAAAGCGAAATGTCCTGTTTCGAACATCAGAACTTTTTCGCCCGGCGAAACCGTGTTCACAAGTGCGGCTTCCCATGCACCGGTGCCGGATGAAGGATAGATAAAGACGTTCTGTTTTGTCCTGAAAATCGTCTTCATACCATTGAGGGCCTTACTCCCCACTTCAGCAAAATCAGGTCCTCGATGATCAATGGTCTGCGTGCTTATGGCTTTCAGGATGCGCTCTGGCACAGCGCTTGGCCCTGGAATCTGCAAAAAATGTCTGCCCGCCTGACGCATTTGAACTCATCCTTACGCTGGTGCCAAAAGAGTGGCGTTATTACCTATTGCAAAAGTTAATTATGAATTCATTATTCAGTCAACGGTGAAGTGAAGGGTCTAATTAGGCTTACACGGAAGGGAAGGTGTACCTGATGGTAGAGAATGGATCGTTGTACCGCCGACTGTTGTCCGACGTGCAAGGAGAAGTGATGTCAGATCCGGCATCGCTTGCTCGATACTCGACCGATGCCTCAATCTATCAGATGATACCGGACGCCGTGGTGGTTCCCCGATCTACAGAAGATGTTCAAGCCGTGATGTCCGTTGCGCGGGACGAAGGATGTTCGGTTCTTCCTCGTGGCGGTGGCACATCGCAATGCGGGCAAACGGTCAATCAGGGTGTTGTGCTGGACAACACAAAACACTTGAATCGTATTCTTGACGTCGACGTTGAGAAACGTATCGCACGCGTTCAGCCCGGTGTTGTTCTGGGTCAACTAAACCAAGCGTTGAAGCCGCATGGATTATGGTTTCCCGTAGATCCCTCTACTGCGTCTCGTTGCACTCTTGGGGGGATGGCAGCAAACAATTCTTCAGGCGGAAAGTCTCTGCGATACGGGATCATGCGAGACAACGTCCGTGCGATAAACGCAATCATGGTTGAGGGCACGGAAGCGCGGTTCAGCGCGGATACGGCCGCATCAGGGGATTATGCGAACCTTGTGGGTGACATGCGCGCTCTTGGGCGTCGCGAGGCTGCTGAAATTGACGCTCGTTTTCCCAAAGTCCAGCGCCGTGTGGGCGGGTACAATATCGACGCCCTCGTAGGTAACGACATCAACATGTCCCATTTATTGGTGGGGTCAGAAGGCACATTGGCCTATTTCACGGAACTGGAATTGAACTTGGCTCATCTGCCGGGCGCGAAAGTTACCGGTGTGTGCCATTTCCCGACATTCCGTGCTGCCATGGAAGCCACCCAGCACATCGTGGCACTCAACCCGCAGGCGGTAGAGTTGGTCGACGACACCATGATTGCCTTGGGGCGTGAAATCCCATTGTTTCGCGAAACGATTAATGCATTTGTTGAAGGCAATCCCGAAGCCCTGCTGCTGGTGGAATTCGCCGAGGGCAGCGCCGAGGCCAATGCTGCAAAACTAGTCGAGCTTTCGCAACTGATGGGAGATCTCGGGTTTGCTTTCAGCGGTGCGGAAAACCGGTGGGGCGGCGTTGTCTCTGTTACGGACAACTCTTTGCAGAATGCTATCGCCGAGTACCGAAAATCCGGGTTGAATGTCATGATGTCGATGAAAGAGGCAGGCAAACCGATCTCTTTTGTCGAAGATTGCGCCGTCCCGTTGTCCGACCTCGCCGATTACACCGCTGGCCTAACCGAAATATTTGCCCGGCATGGCACAAAGGGAACATGGTACGCGCATGCCTCGGTGGGGTGTTTACACGTGCGCCCTGTGCTGAACATGCGGCAAGACAAAGACGTCCGGACAATGAGGGTAATCGCCGAAGAAACATTTGATCTGGTCAAAAAATATAAAGGATCTCATTCAGGTGAACATGGTGACGGGATCGTACGATCAGAATTTCATGAAAAGATGTTCGGTCAACGTATCGTTTCTGCGTTTGAGCAGGTTAAGAACCGGTTTGATCCCGACGGGGTGATGAATCCCGGCAAGATCGTGAACGCGCCTGCCATGGATGACCGCCGACTGTTCCGCTACGGCCAGGACTATTCGGTTCCTGAATTCGAAACCACGCTGGACTGGTCTGCTTGGCCGGGTGCCGGAGGAGGGTTTCAGGGCGCCGTCGAGATGTGCAACAATAACGGTGCATGCCGCAAGCTCAAGGGCGGCGTTATGTGCCCTTCTTTCCGAGCGACCCGAGACGAGCGAGACGCTACACGTGGGCGGGCAAATTCGTTGCGGTTTGCCATCAGCGGGCAGATGCCGGGCGGTTTGTCGTCCGATGCCATGTTGGACACAATGAAGTACTGTGTGTCCTGCAAAGCTTGCGCTCGGGAATGTCCGACTGGCGTTGATATGGCGCGAATGAAAATCGAAGTATTGTCAGCAAAACGTAAAAAAGATGGGCTGAGGTTGGCAGACAAATTGATAGCTTACCTGCCCCGATATGCGCCAAAAGCCGCGAAAGTCGCGTGGCTTATGAATTTACGAAACAAAATTGCACCCTCGCGTAAGCTATTGGAGGGACCGACTGGTATTTCAGCGCGACGTGATCTGCCAGTGTGGTCTTCTGCTCCGTTCCGTGATGCCGAGGCTCAGGACAATGATCCGCAGGTGTTGTTGTTTGCTGATGTGTTCAACCGGTATTTCGAACCGGAAAATTTACGCGCCGCTGTCCGGGTTTTGCGGGCAAAAGGACTTCGGGTGGCCGTGGCGCGAGGCGATCAATCTGACAGGGCCTTGGATTGCGGACGTACTCTTTTAGCTATGGGCTGCGTCGACGAAGCGCGTCACGAGGCACAACGCGTGATTGACGCGACGCGAGAGGCGGTTGCAAAAGGTGTTCCAATAGTCGGGCTCGAACCTTCCTCTATCCTCACGTTCCGGGATGAATTTTTGGCGCTTTGCCCGGGGCCGGAAACGGAGATGTTGTCGAACGCAACGTGTACCTTTGAGGAATTTCTAGCCGATCAGCCGGACTTGCCCCTGAAGTCGTTGGATCGCCCGATTTATGTGCATGGGCATTGCCACCAGAAAGCTCACGATGCTGTCGCACCGATGCTAAACCTTTTGAAGCGTATTCCAGGGGCACAAGTTCACATGATTGAAAGCAGTTGTTGTGGCATGGCAGGAGCTTTTGGATATTCGCCTGACACTATCGATGTTTCGATAAAGATGGCACAACTCGACTTGTTCCCGGCGTTGGAAGCAGCGCCCGTAGATGCAGTTATCGTGGCAGACGGGACATCTTGCCGCCAGCAAATCGACGAAGGTACGCAGCGGAAGCCCATGCACGTCGCGCGCCTGTTGGATATGGTTCTTGATGTTTAGGAAATGGAAATGAACCTGACGGACAGCATTATACGCCCGACCCTTCATGAAGAACTGGTCGAAAGGCTGCGTAACCT
The DNA here is from genome assembly GCF_947489545.1 of uncultured Ruegeria sp. NCBI lineage: Bacteria > Pseudomonadati > Pseudomonadota > Alphaproteobacteria > Rhodobacterales > Roseobacteraceae > Ruegeria > uncultured Ruegeria sp. The sequence continues at coordinate 69,225 of NZ_CANLDZ010000023.1, forward strand.
GGTTGTCGAAGATGTTCTAAAGCCGGGTGAGAAAGTGCCCGAGAAACAGCTTTGTGACTCGTTGGGGGTCTCACGGACACCTTTGCGAGAAGCTTTAAAGGTGCTTGCATCAGAAGGCTTTGTGGTACTTCAAGCCAACCGGGGGGCCCGCGTCGCAAGTGTCACGCGAGAGGAATTGGAGAATACGTTTCCAGTGCTTGCGACGCTTGAGCAACTTGCGGGAGAGTTGGCATGTCAGCATATGGATTCCGCTGAAATTGAACTAATCGAACGTCGCCACGCCGATATGCTGAAGGCCTATAAGTCACATGACCGACAGGCATATTTTAAGGCCAATCAGGACATTCATCAGGCACTAATACGTGGCGCGCGAAACGATATCCTTGCGAGCCACCACAAGCTGTTGGCCGCACGGGTCCGCCGCGCACGTTTTATGGCCAACTTGTCGGACGAGCGCTGGGCGCAGGCCATTTACGAACACAAAGCCATGATGGAGTTACTCAGGGCCCGTAATGCAGATGGGCTTGGGAAATCTATGAAGCTTCACATGATGAACAAACTTTCTGCTCTTGTGAAAGCGCTGGAGGTAGAGGACGAGACACCTCGCTAAACCCTAATAAAAAGCGCCTACCAGCTTCCCACGGATGCGCTGCTAGTCGGCGCTGAGACCAGGAAACAGAGGGGATAACCCACAGTCCTCAGCAAGTTTGTTGAGGCCTCGACAAAGAGCGGGGTTCAGCCTCACACCGTCTTTGCGGCGGGCCTCTGCGGCAGCCGTTTTGCCGTCTCCGGGCAAGCGCACCGGGTCATGACCGGGCAGGGGGGCGGATGCGCGCATTTCAGAGAAGACGCGGGCTGCGTTAGAAGCAAAGTCATTGCCCATCCCAAAGGCTGCCGGATTGAGCGCCATAACGAACTGGCCGGTGTTTGTGGATGAAGTTGTGTCCGAGGTGAAATTGACCACATCAGAACCGAAGGCCGCGCCGTTCAAGACCCCGGCCATCAACCCGATTGCTACGGAAAGACCAAACCCTTTCGGACCGCCGATCGGCAAAAGAAATCCTTCTGACTTGAGGGCGGGGTCCGTCAATGGGTTTCCATCACGCCCAACCATCCAGCCCTCGGGCATAGGCTTGCCTTGCTGCAACAGGGTTTTGATCTTACCCATCGCGGCCACAGTCGTCGCCATATCAAACACAAACGGGTCGGGGCCATCGACGGGGGCGGAAAAAGCAATGGGATTGGTGCCAAGAAGCAAATCGCTTCCGCCATAGGGCGGGACATGGTTCGCGCTGCCCACTGCTGCTGCCATACCAAGCAACCCAGCCTCGGCTTGTGGACGCACATAAAGTGCGAGTGGTCCTGCATGGTTGCCGCGCCGAACACCGACCCACCCGATACCGGCCGCTTTAGCCTTTTCAATTGCAAGATCCCGCGCCGCCGACATAGCCAGATGGCCGAGGCCATCGTCTCCGTCGATCAAAGCGGTTGCGACAGTCTCATGTTCTACAGTGACTTTTGGCGTAGGATTAGAGCCGCCCCCTGCCAGTCTGGCAAGATACTGGCGCAGGCGAAAAACACCATGCGTACCGTAGCCATAAATGTCGGCCTCGACCATCAGCGAGGCCACCTTGTCCGCATCTGTTTTCGGCACACCTCGAGTTTCGAGCGCGGCCGCCACAAATTCACGCAGGGTGTGGCAGTCTATTTTCACAGGCTCAGAAGTCATCTCTTCCCACCTGTTCTTTGTGCCAGAACACCAATTTACGCTGTGTCCAAACCACCGACGCAAATACCACCAGACCAACAAGGCTGAGATACAGGATCAACGAGAAGACGCGCGGCGTGTTGAGCTGCGAGGCCGCAACTCGGATAAGTTCGCCAAATCCCTTACCACCACCCAGGAATTCCCCTGTGATCGCACCAGCCATTACGCCGACTGCTCCGATCTTGAGGCCGGTGAAAATTTGCGGCAGGCCAGTCGGCAGTTTCATCTTGAACAATGTCTGCATCCGACTTGCGCCCATCGTCTTGAAAAGCATACGCGCGTTTTCGTCGGCGGCGTGTAGTCCAGCCGCAGTACCTACGACGATTGGAAACGTCGCGATAAACGCCGCAAGCGCGACTTTTGATTCAATGCCAAAGCCCAACCAAGCTACGAAAAGCGGAGCAAATGCCACCTTCGGCATGGTATCTATGGCCACCAGATAAGGCATCACTGCCTTTTCACCAAATGCCGTTTCCCCCACCAATACGCCCAGTGAAAAACCGATCGCGATAGCCAGCGCAAAACCATAGATAACTTCTTTGATTGTGATCCACAGCGCCCCAAGCATGTAGCCGCCAGTCAATAGATTTTGCCCCACGAAGATCATATCTTTTAGGGTTTCCATCGGTGTCGGCAAAATGATTGGGGAAACCAGCCCAAGGCTCGTGACACTTTGCCATGTGCCCACGAAAACCACGAAGACAAAGGTCATCGCCAGCCAGCGTGGAACCGAGTCGATAAAGTGAATTTTCTGTTCCCATACAGTGTCTTCTGCGGTGTCAGAATCCTTTAGGGAAGCTGAGTGGTTATGAACGTCGCTCACATTTCTTCTCCCTTATCCAGGAGGCCGCGAATGTAGTCTACAATAGCGCCAAACTTGGGCGTGGTCATCATATCCAACGTGCGTGGGCGTGGCAGGTCGACCTTCACAATTTCGGCAATCCTGCCCGGGCGTGGTTTCAATACGACGATTTCGTCGGATAAAATCACGGCTTCCTGAATAGAGTGCGTTACAAGAAAAGCAGTCGCATCCTGTTCATGGCAAATCCGCTGCAGTTCCATATTCATCATGTCACGTGACAGCTCGTCCAGCGCGCTGAATGGTTCGTCTAACAAAAGCACAGCTGGTTCAGTGATCAACATCCGGCAGATTGAGGCGCGCTGTGCCATGCCGCCCGACAATTCATTCGGGTATACGTTTTCGAACCCCTTCAAACCCACGATGTCCAAAAGTTCGTGAGCCTTGCCCATTGCTTGCTTGGCGGCTGCCTTGCCGTCGCGGATTTCAATCGGCAAGACGATGTTTTCCACTGCTGTTTTCCAGGGGAAAAGCGTCGCTTGCTGGAACATCATACCTATGTCCCGACGGGGTCCAGTTACTGGCAGTCCTTGTAGGATCACGCGCCCTTTGGTGGGAGGGATCAGGCCCGCCATGATCTTGAGCAGAGTTGATTTTCCGCAGCCGCTAGACCCGATGACAGAAGTGAAGCTTCCTTTCCGTAGAGTCAGATTTATGTCCTCAAGCGCAACAACAAGATTGCGTGCATAGGTCTTGCTTAAATGGGTCAATTCGTAGACCGGCGTGCCCAAGGGCGCGCCGGAAAACTCTTGTGCGGCTGCAGCGTTCATTTGCTGGCGGCCTCGTTGCCAATGGCGGCAAATTCATTGGTCCAGGCGGCGCTCAAGTCATCAAGCGGTCCCGGAATTTCGCCCCCTGCGACAAGCGCGTCTTGCCATTCTTGCCAAACCTCGGCGGGGTACCATCCCAGACCATTGCTTGGATCCGCTGCTATGGTCTTCGAGCGTACGGCATCGAACAGCGCTGCCTGGAATTCCTTGTCTTCGCCTTCCTGCGGATTGCCGTCCGCCAGATGCTTCAGCACAGCTTCACGGTTGGCATCATCGAGAGCAAAGGCATGGCCACGTGCGAACGCGCGGCTCCAGGCCTCGACCAATTCGCGATCATTGGCGATTGTGTCAGCCATTGTGGCGATACCGTTTCCGAAGAAACGCCCAAATTCCGCAGGCGTTATGTCGCGCACCTTCATTCCGCGCTGGTTCAGGATTGCTGTATCTGCCGTCGAAGCAGAATATGCGTCGATTTCACCGTTCAGGAAAGCTGCTGTCGCCGGGCCGCCGTCGCCAACGGTAAGAAATGTGAAATCCTCACCTTCTTTCATACCTGCACCGGTCAAGACGTTGCGTGCAAAACCCACTTCGGCACCGTCTGCGGTGCCGGTCCCGATGACCTTTCCGCGCAGTTCCTCAACGCTTTGGACTTCAGAGTCTTCCGGCACCGCGATGCCGAAGTTGCTGCGTGCCGCAACGTTGTAGATATGTACGGCATCCACATCGCGCGACCGCGCTGCAATCAGAGGCCCGGGTCCAGGGCGACCGAAATGCGCTTGCCCAGCAGACAATGCCTGAAGCACGGCGCCTGAGCCGTTGATAGCCTCGACGGTCACTTTCAATCCTTCATCTGCGAAGTACCCTTCTCCAATGGCGACAAACACAGGAAATGAGTTGATTGCCGAAGGGCTGGGTTGCACGAAGGTGATTTCACGCAAGTCTTGCGCAAAACCCATTGTTCCTAGTGCTCCTGCTACCGGAACAGCAGTAAGCAGGGACGCTGTGAAAGTCCTTCTGTTCATCATTGTAGTCTTCCTCCCTTGAATGTTGACGCCTCACAGCGATTGCTGCGTAGGAGCCATTATACGGCGCGCACTGTGTTCCTTAGCGTGCCGATTTCGGAAACCTCGCAAACTACGACGTCCCCGTTTTTCAAAAACTGCGGCGGTTCCATTGCGTATCCGACGCCTGATGGCGTACCTGTCGCAATGATGTCTCCCGGTTCCAGTGTCAGGCCTTCAGACAAGGATGCGATCAACGTTGGAATGTCGAATATCATGTCCGACGTCATCCCGTTTTGGCGCTGGTCACCGTTAACTGTCAGTCCGATCGACAGAGCTTGCGGATCGCTGATGGCATCGGCGGTCACGATGCAGGGACCAATTGGGCAAGATCCATCCAACCCTTTGCCTTTGAAGTACTGGCCGCCATGGCGGCGCTGTATGTCTCGGGCGGTTATGTCGTTCAGAATAGAATACCCAAAGACATGATTAAACGCATCTGCCTTGGTGATGTTACGGCCGCGCTTCCCTATCACGACTGCCAACTCGACTTCGTAGTCGATGGACTGCGACACCGAGGGAAAGAGTAGGATGTCGGCGTCTGGTGCAACGACCGAGGTCGGCGGCTTGGTAAAGAAAACCGGATGTTCGGTGACGCCGATTTTCTCTTTTTGCGCCCGTTCGCCTTCTGCGATGTGTTCAGCGTAGTTCCGCCCCACGCAGAACACGTTCTTACGTGGCGTGGGAATGGGCGACATAAGAGGCGTGTCTTCAGGGACGAGCAAGTCCTTGAGTTCGCCTGCCTCACCCGCAGCAACAACGGCCTTCAACGCTTTAAGTGAGGTCTGACCGCCCTCGATAATTAGCTGCATCGTGCTTACATCAAGAGCCGTATCCGGCATGAGCATCTTGATCGCACGCGAAACATCCAACCTGCTTCCGTTAGCAAGTATTGCGACACAAACGGCGTTGCCATCTACTGAAACGGTCGCTAAACGCACTCGGCTCTCCTCCTACATGCTGGCGCCCACTTAGGTCACCGATCTTGGCAGGCGACTCAGATTTGGTTGTCACTTGCACTTGAGTTTTTGCCGACTTGGCGTTTCAATCAATCAACCAATCAGCAAATTGGGTGGCAAGGTGAGTGAGCCTACAGAACTTTCGCAACGTGTCCGGGACCTGATCGACAATGCGGGATACCGGCACAACGATAGGCTTCCGCCTGAAAGGGAACTGTGCCAATGGCTGGGCACAACCAGAAATCAGCTGAGGCGCGTATTAGCTGAACTTGAGGCGCAGGGGCTTATCTGGCGGCATGTGGGTCGGGGCACTTTCGTTGGTGCCCGACCGGTTCTCAATCTGACGGACGTGACCTATCTGGGTGACCAGATCAAGCCAGAACAGGTTGTGGGTGTTCGGTTTACCATCGAGCCGCAGCTTAGCCGCCTTGCCGCGCTTCATTCTACGCGTTCGGATCGCGAGCAAATGAGGCTCTGCGTTGAGAGGTGCCGAGCCGCAGAAGACTGGCGCACATATGAAGCATGGGACAATAATTTGCATCACGCGATAGCCCGGGCAACGCGTAACCAGCTTTTCCTGTATTTCTTCGAGACTCTGAATTCCGTTCGAAGGTCCATTGTGTGGGGACAACCTCGTAAAACCTATAAGCCGCCCGACGATTACTCCAGCTTTCGAGAGCATGACTTGATCCTGGCGGCGATATCGAGTGGAGACGGAGAAGAGGCGGCGCAGGCCATGTTGGCTCATCTGAGATCCGTTTACTCCCGTGTGTTGCCAGCTAGTCTTGAGGCCGACCACTAAACTAGAGCCCGACCAATTTGGGAAATGGTTGGGCTAAGCTGCGGCTGAACCTCTTGCAAATCGACGGTCACATTGGCGATGACTGAGACAAGAGCTACGTCTTTTCGGGCGTGGCACAGCATCGATCGGAACACGGCCACAGATTGGCAAACCGATCTTTGGCAACGAAACGTTCAGGAGGAAAGCGATGCACGATCATGTAATTCCCGCGGCGAAGGTTCACGAAATACCGGTAGAAGGCGGTGGCCGGTTTCCGGTACGTCGGGTTTATTGCATTGGTCGAAACTACGCGGCGCACGCTATAGAAATGGGCCACGACCCAAATCGTGAACCCCCATTTTTCTTTCAAAAGAACCCTGACAACCTCGATCCATCCGGAGAATTTCCATATCCGGCTCACAGCTCGGACGTACATCATGAAGCTGAAATGTATGTGGCGCTTAAATCCGGCGGCACGAAAATTTCTGTCGAAGATGCTCTGGATCACGTCTACGGCTACGGGCTTTCACTGGATATGACCCGTCGAGATCTACAGGGCGAAATGAAGAAAATGGGTCGTCCTTGGGAAATTGGGAAGGCATTTGAGCGCTCAGCTCCTTGCGGACCGGTGCACAAAGCAGAAGATGTTGGGCCACTCGACGAAGGCGCAATTCGCCTAACGGTGAACGGGGAAATTCGGCAGGAAGGCGATTTGAACCAGATGATCTGGAAAGTTCCTGAGATGATCTCATACCTGAGCGATTACTTCGAACTTGCTGCCGGAGACGTTATCCTTTCTGGAACTCCTTCTGGCGTTGGCCCCGTCAACCGAAGTGATGTGATGGTTTTGGCGGTCGACAAATTGGGTAGCCTAACCGTCAAGGTGACATAGCAACCACACCAATCCCTCTTCGCGAAATAGGCCAATGCTTTTGTAAACGGATCCCAGATGCCACACATAGTCGCCGAATTGATCGCACCCCATTCTGGCACTGCAAATGCTATCGGTGCCCCAGGTCGATCTTGGTTGCACTACCTCGGGCTGCGTGAGCTTTGCGCAAAGGTTAAAAAAGATCTCCATCAGATCGGAGTAGGTCGTCGCGACCGAGTGGCAATTGTGTTGCCCAATGGCCCCGAAATGGCGACGGCCTTCATATCCGTTGCCCAAGTGGCGACGACGGCACCTTTGAATCCTGCGTATACTTACGAAGAATACGTTTTCTACCTCAAAGATCTGAAGGCCAAGGCCCTTCTTGTAAACGAGAACGACGATGGACCTGCCGTAAATGCGGCAATGGACCTCGGCATCCCTGTCTTGAGGGCCTCTCACGATCGCTTACATTCGGCCGGACAGTTTTCTATTTTGCCCTGTGACCCAATTGGCACGGCTGACACATCCGCGCCGGTTGAAGATGATGTCGCCCTGATACTGCACACGTCGGGAACAACGTCGCGTCCCAAAATCGTCCCTCTGACGCAGGCTAATATCTACGCATCCGCGCGAAATGTGGCTTCGTCTTTGAAACTGGCAATCGACGATCGCTGTCTGAGTATTATGCCGCTGTTTCATATCCACGGGTTGATTGCGACCGTCGCCGCGTCTTTAGGTGCTGGATCTCAAATTAGCTGCGCCCCCGGGTTCAACGCTCTTAGTTTTTTCTCACAGGTCGCTGAAGTTGATCCGACCTGGTACACCGCAGTTCCGACAATGCATCAAGCTATTCTTGCCCGAGCTGCACGAAACCAAACGATCATTGAGCAATCGCGGTTGCGCTTTCTTCGGTCTTCTTCTGCTTCGTTGCCGGGCCCGGTAATGGAAGAGTTGGTGGCAACTTTTAATGCACCCGTCATCGAAGCCTACGGTATGACTGAGGCAACACATCAAATGTGTTGCAACCCGCTTACTCCCCAAACTCAAAAACCCGGATCTGTTGGAATAGCAGCAGGCCCCGAAGTCAGAATTGCAGACGAGAACGAAAATGTTCTGATCTCTTCGCGGGACGTCGGAGAAATCGTTATCAGCGGTCCGAACGTGACGCCGGGATACGAAAGCAACCCGCAGGCAAATGCCGACAATTTCTTTGAAGTGGACGGAAAAACTTGGTTTCGCACTGGTGACCAGGGTTCATTTGACGAAGAGAATTATCTGCGACTGACCGGTCGTCTTAAGGAGCTTATCAATCGCGGTGGAGAGAAAATCAGTCCACTTGAGGTTGACGCTGTACTCTTAAGCCACCCAGAAGTCGCTCAGGCAGTTTGTTTTGCCGTTCCCCACGAAAAACTGGGTGAAGACATAGCGGCAGCTGTGGTGCTTTCAGAAGGCGCGACGATCCAAGGTCAGGAGGTCAGGGCTTTTGTCGGCGCACGTCTCGCAAAATTCAAGGTGCCGACTTCGGTGGTTGTTCTTGAAGAAATTCCAAAAGGCGCGACTGGCAAGATACAAAGGATCGGACTAGCTGCTAAATTGGGACTGGCAAAGGCTTAGACACATGAAAGTTTGTATCTTTGGTGCCGGAGCTATCGGAGGTTACGTTGCCGGGAAACTTGCACAGACTGATACAGAAGTCAGTGTCGTCGCGCGTGGTCCCCACTTGGCGGCAATGCAGGAAAAAGGACTGACCCTTCTTGAGGAAGGGCAGGATCCGGTTAGCGTTCCAATACGCGCTTCAGACAATGCTGCCGATCTCGGCCCACAAGACTATGTCTTCATCACACTGAAGGCGCATTCCGTCCCAGCAGTCGTAGACTCAATGCAGCCGTTGATTGCAGACGAGACAACCGTAGTTAGTGGAGTGAACGGGGTGCCCTGGTGGTACTTCCACAAACTGGGCGGCCCGTACGAGGGGACGAGGTTGGCCTCAGTCGACCCGGATAATGTACAATGGGACGGTTTTGGGCCAGATCGTGTCCTCGGATGTGTTGTTTATCCAGCCGCCGAGGTCATTGCTCCTGGATCAATCAAGCATATCGAAGGCAATCGTTTTTCGTTGGGCGAGGCCGATGGTACTAAATCAGACCGTGCTGCCAAGCTTTCGGCTGCACTATCCGCCGCTGGACTGCGTGCGCCGGTAAGGCCGAGAATTCGGGACGAAATTTGGCTGAAGCTATGGGGTAATCTGTCGTTTAACCCAATTTCCGCTCTTACCCACTCAACACTTGATGTCCTGTGTGCCGACGAAGGCACACGCTCCGTGGCACGCGGAATGATGCTCGAGGCTCAGGAAGTCGGTGAAAAACTTGGTGTTAAGTTCCCGATAGATGTTGAAAAACGCCTCGACGGCGGAGCGGCGGTCGGTGCGCACAAAACCTCTATGTGGCAGGATTTGGAGTTGCGCCGACCGATGGAAATTGATGCCTTGGTCTCTTCGGTGCAAGAACTAGGGCAACTTACAGGGACCTCAACGCCCATAACCGACACGGTCGCATCACTGATCAAACTGAGGGCGAAGGTCGCAGGTCTGTATTAAAGTCTTTCTAAGCTTTTTCATAAGAGCTTGGCTTGAGGGCGGATAACGGAGACTGGTTCGGAGATGTCCTACAGCACCTTTGGGGGATTATCTGAAGCTTCGATGACAGGCAGCTCCTCGTTTCGTGTCAGAAATGCTTGACGTTTAGGTCAGAATTCAACGACGCGATTTATTCGATTCTTGCGGTTTTGGTCGCCGATTGAGTCAAAAGTCTGTGACGTTTCAAAGGTGGCTGTTAGAAATTCCTCAAGTTCAAGTTTGGGCCTCCGCGTGGTCTTACTCTAGTTGTAAGGCCGACTTGGCAAGAGATTCCACGAAACTTACGAAGAACTTGCTAGTACTCGGGAAAAGCAGCTGGTAGTCCACGATAGGGTATTGGGCGGCAACAATAGGTTAGATGCGAGTTCGTCATCGACGCGGAGCACTATGCCGAAGGTGTTGAGAAAACCTGGTCCGCGATCCAGTCGAAAACCATACGAGGACCGCGACCTAAATTGGCCGGGTCCCGCGACATGACGTAGCCAGCGTCGCTCATGACTACGTCATTTGTGACTTTCACAAGCGAACCATTGCTGAGCAAGCCATCAATTAGGCCGATCCAACCCAAGGCGACCCCATCTCCTGCCAAGGCAGCCTGTGTGACCATGTCGTAGTTGTTGAAGCTGATATAATTTTTCTTTCTTTCACCTGTAATGCCTAGGCTATCAAACCATCCCTGCCAGGTTTGCCACTCGGCGGTGGCTGGTTTTGACAAGCTTAAAAGCTGAACATCCAGTAGGTCTGTTGAAGATCGAATTGGTGTTATCTTTTCTAATAGCTGGGGGCTGCAAATTGCTGCGACGATCTCTTCCAACAGTAGAATTTCACCAGGCTTAATCTGACTTATAGGTGCTACATGGATCTGTATATCACAATCCGTATCGTCCAGGCCCGGTGGCACAGTAGATGCCAGAATTTGAATTTCAATCTCGTCCCCAAGTTCTTCACGTAAATAGGCCAGACGCGGTAGCAGCCAAAACGTAGAGAAGGCGAAGTCGGCAGAAATCCGGACCCTCGGTTTGGATTTACGTTCCAGCAATGAACCAACTGCATAGCCCATTTGAGTCATTGCAGGTTTGACCACGTTGAGAAGCCTTAGCCCTTCATAGGTTAGTGAAACGCCACGGTGTTCTCGTTTAAAAAGTACCACGCCCAGATCGATCTCCAAACCCTTGATCCGTTGAGATATCGAAGATTGCGTCAAGCCAAGCGCTTCTCCGGCGCTTGTGAAGTTTCCATGCTTCGCGACCAATTCAAACGCATAGAGGGCGACAAGGTTGCGGCTGAGGTTGGTATTATTTTTATTAATGTCATCCATAATTACTGAACTACTGCAAAACTACACGAATATGTACCAAAAACTCTTTCACAGGGTGTTTGTAGCCGCCCGGACAAAAAAGAGACGGGATCGAGTCATGACCGGGTGCTGGCGCAAGCAGACAATCCAGACTGCAAAAGCAATGCAAATAGGCAAGGCGGCTGACTGCATCGTTGGACGTAGTGATTTCCTTAATTGGCGGGCCGATCCCCATTCAACAGATCGTGCATGCACAGTTCAGTCTGCCGCTTTTTATTGCCTCAGTTAGGCAACATGGTTTGCCGCTAATCCAAACACGGCTTGGTGCTGAAGTCGAAGCAACTTGATCTTGCAACTCGCTTGATCAGCAACAGGGAGAAAAAGAATATGGCAGTTAAGCCTCCACTATCGGAACTTCCGATAAAAACCGCTGAAAACGGTTTCTATCGGGGGTTCAGCGTTAACGTGACGGTAATCAGTAAGATCATTATCAGTTTACTGGTGGTCTGGTGTATTGTGTGGCCCACTCAAGCTGGCAGAATCTTAGGCGATTGGAACGCGGCCATTCTGGCCCAGTTTGCCGCTTGGTACATCTGGGTCGTAACCGCGTTTGTTATCGTTTGTATCGGGCTGGCAATCTGGCCGACCGGAGGGCGTCTGAAGCTTGGTGTGGAAGGGGAAAAACCAGAATTTTCCAACTTCTCTTGGTTTTCGATGATGTTTGGCGCCGGGATCGGTGTCGGGATGCTGACGTGGGCCGTTGCGGAACCTGTCGCGCACTTCAAGAACAACCCCTCGGTGATTCAAGGTATCACAACGGCGCTCGATGCGGACAACGTTAGAACTGCCTATGTGTGGTCCTATCTGCATTGGGGTCTTGGCGCATGGGCGTGTTATGCAATTGCTGGTCTTTCGCTGGCGTTCTTCAGCTATCGGCGCGGGCTGCCATTGACGATCCGGTCGTCGCTGACGCCGCTGTTTGGCAAAGCGCTGTCCGGTAACCTCGGTCACGTGATCGACATTGTGGCCGTTGTTGCTACTATCCTAGGCGTTGCTCAAACGCTGGGGTTCGGAGTCGAGCAGTTCGTTGCGGGTCTAACGCGAATTGGGATTGGGGGATTGGCACATGCTGATGGCTCAGCGACGACGCTTGGGATAATTGTTGCGCTTTTAGTCATCATGGGGGCCTCGACATTGTCGGCGTTGTCCGGCGTTGGCAAAGGCATCAAGTGGCTGTCGAATATCAACATGGTGTTGTCGATCTTCCTGTTAGGCTTCTTCATCATTTTTGGGGCCACGTTCTTCGGAGCAAGTGCCTTCTTTGTAGGGATCTGGGATTACCTGGTCGCTCTGCCGTGGCTGAGCTTCAACGTCTATGCATCTGATGGAGTCGAAGGATCTGAATCCTTCCTGCTTGCTCAATGGCAGGGCTGGTGGCCAGTGTTCTATTGGGCCTGGTGGATCGCATTTGCACCATTTGTCGGACTGTTCCTGGCGCGCATCTCTCGGGGTCGTACAATACGCGAGTTTGTGTTGGGTGCGATGATTGTTCCCTCGCTGATGTGCTTTGTCTGGTTCGCTTGGGCAGGAGGCACAGCGATTGATTTGGAACTGAACGGCGACGCGAATGGCGTTATCCTGGATGCGGCAAATGGCGACAAGATCTTTGCTATGACAGAATTCATGCTGGCTCCGATTGCACAGTTCCTAGCCTGGGCAATGGCGGTGGTCATCGTCGTTTTGCTTATGACCTTCCTGGTAACGTCAGCTGACTCGGCCGTCTTGATCGTCAACACGATCAACGCTGCAGGCGACGAAGGTCCCAAGGCGCGTCCGCACATCGTGTTCTGGGGCGCTGC
>NZ_CANLDZ010000024.1:0-61399 GCF_947489545.1 uncultured Ruegeria sp.
GTCTTGCCGTGGTCAACGTGGCCAATCGTTCCAATGTTGACGTGCGGCTTATTACGCTCAAACTTTTCCTTTGCCATGATGGCCTCCTGTCATTGAGAAAGGGAAGAGGTCGAACGCCCCTTCCCTGATTTCGCTTATGCGTATTTCGCCTGAATCTCGTCCGAGATGTTCTGCGGAACCGGATCGTAATGCGAGAACTGCATGGTGAACTGGGCGCGGCCCGACGACATCGAACGCAGAGTGTTGATGTAGCCGAACATGTTGGCCAGCGGAACGTTCGCGTCGATAGCGATGGCGTTGCCGCGGGGTTCTTGTCCAGACACCTGGCCCCGACGCGATGTCAGGTCACCAATGATCCCGCCGGTGTATTCTTCCGGGGTGATCACTTCGACCTTCATGATCGGTTCCAGCAGTTTCGCGCCAGCTTTGCGCATGCCTTCGCGCATACCCATACGTGCGGCAATTTCAAAGGCCAGAACAGAAGAGTCCACGTCGTGGTACTTACCCTCGATCAGCGCTACTTTGAAATCGATCACAGGGAAGCCAGCCAGCGGGCCGCTATCCATGACGGATCTGATCCCTTTTTCAACGCCCGGAATGTACTCCTTAGGCACCGAACCACCGACAACGCGAGATTCGAAGGAATACCCTTCGCCCGGCTCTGTTGGTGTGATGATCATTTTCACTTCAGCAAACTGACCCGATCCACCCGACTGTTTCTTATGGGTGTAAACGATTTCCGCTTCGTGGCCGATGGTCTCACGATAGGCCACCTGCGGCGCACCGATATTGGCCTCGACCTTGAACTCGCGCTTCAGACGGTCCACCAGGATGTCCAGGTGAAGTTCGCCCATGCCCTTCATAATGGTCTGACCGGATTCCATGTCAGTTTCCACGCGGAAGGACGGGTCTTCTGCGGCCAGACGGGCCAGACCCTGGGACATCTTCTCTTGGTCGCCCTTGGTTTTGGGCTCGACCGCGATCTCGATCACCGGATCGGGGAAGGTCATGGTTTCCAGAACCACCGGATCCTTCGCATCACACAGGGTGTCACCGGTTGTCGTGTCTTTCAGACCCGCCAGCGCGATGATGTCGCCTGCAAACGCTTCTTCGATCTCTTCCCGGTTGTTGGAGTGCATCATCATCATACGACCGATGCGCTCTTTCTTACCTTTGGTCGAGTTCAGGATCGAGTCGCCCTTCTGCATGGTGCCCGAATAGATCCGGGTGAAGGTCAGCGAACCGACGAAGGGATCATTCATGATTTTGAACGCCAGGCCCGAGAACGCCATGTTATCATCCGCACGACGCGGAATGTCACGAACTTCGTCTTCGTCGCCTGGCTTGAAGCCCATGTAATCAACAACGTCCAGCGGGCTGGGCAGATAGTCAATCACAGCGTTCAGCAGCGGCTGAACACCTTTGTTCTTGAACGCGGAGCCACCCAGAACCGGAACAAACGCGATTTCCAATGTGCCTTTGCGCAGCAGGGCGCGCAGGGTTGGAACGTCGGGCTCATTGCCTTCCAGATACTCCATCATCGCGTCGTCGTCCATTTCGACGGCCGCTTCGATCATTTTACCGCGCCATTCGTCAGCCATGTCCTTCAGGCTGTCACGGATCGGTGCTTTGACCCAGCTTGCGCCCAGGTCTTCGCCCTGCCACAGCCATTCTTCCATGGTGACCAGATCAACCAGGCCTTCCAGCTCGGTCTCTGCGCCGATCGGAATACCAACCGGAACAGCACGTGCGCCGGTACGGTCTTCGATCATGCGAACACAGTTGAAGAAGTCAGCGCCGATCTTGTCCATCTTGTTGACGAACACCATACGCGGAACCTTGTAGCGGTCAGCCTGACGCCACACGGTTTCGGTCTGGGGCTCAACACCGGCGTTTGCATCAAGAACACAAACCGCACCGTCAAGAACCGCCAGCGAACGCTCAACTTCAATGGTGAAGTCGACGTGGCCGGGGGTGTCGATGATGTTTAGGCGGTGCTTGGGCGAGTCAGCGGTTTCGCCGTCTTCGGTGCGTTCCCAGAAGGTGGTGGTCGCAGCCGAAGTGATGGTGATGCCGCGTTCCTGCTCCTGCTCCATCCAGTCCATGGTGGCGGCACCGTCGTGCACCTCACCAATGTTGTGGGATTTGCCGGTGTAATACAGGATACGCTCCGAGCAAGTGGTTTTACCTGCATCGATATGCGCCATGATACCGAAGTTACGGTAATGATCGAGTGTATAATCGCGTGCCATTTTGATAAGCCTCTGGAATTACCAACGGTAGTGGCTGAAGGCTTTGTTCGCCTCGGCCATCTTGTGGGTGTCTTCGCGCTTCTTCACAGCGGTACCGCGGGACTGTACGGCGTCCATCAGTTCGCCGGCGAGGCGTTCTTCCATGGTGTTTTCGTTGCGGCCACGCGCAGCAGTGATCAGCCAGCGGATGGCTAGTGCTTCGCGGCGCTCGGGGCGCACTTCGACCGGAACCTGATAGGTTGCACCACCAACCCGACGCGAGCGAACCTCGACCGACGGTTTGATGTTGTCGAGCGCTTCGTGGAACACTTCGACAGGTGCGCGCTTAATCTTGCCTTCAACGCGATCAAATGCGTTGTAGACGATGCGCTCTGCAACCGACTTTTTACCGTCGATCATCAGGTTGTTCATGAATTTTGTCAGGACCTTGTCGCCAAATTTGGCGTCAGGCAGGACTTCGCGTTTTTCGGCGGCGTGACGACGTGACATATCAGCCTCTCCTTCTTATTTGGGACGCTTCGCGCCGTACTTCGAACGACGTTGTTTACGGTCTTTGACGCCCTGGGTATCCAGAACACCGCGCAGGATGTGGTAACGGACACCGGGAAGGTCTTTTACACGGCCGCCGCGGATCAAAACAACCGAGTGTTCCTGCAGGTTGTGGCTTTCACCGGGGATGTACGAGATGACCTCGAACCCGTTGGTCAGGCGCACTTTGGCAACCTTACGCATCGCCGAGTTCGGCTTTTTCGGTGTGGTCGTATAAACACGTGTGCAGACGCCGCGTTTCTGCGGGCACTGCTCCAGGTGCATGGACTTCGAGCGTTTTACTTTCGGCTGCCGCGGCTTGCGGATCAGCTGTTGGATCGTTGGCATTCCGGTTATATCCCCGTTTTGCAACACACATGACATGCACGCGCGATGCGTGCGGTTAAATTCGCTGCGCTTATGCGTCCACAAGCGCAAAACCCGCGAGCGTTCCCATTCCGAGGTGAACGTCGCGGTTTGTTATCAGAGGGCGCGAACGATAAAAGTGTTCGGGCCTTGACCAGTTCATTACTGGAATCGGTTATGGGGCGGCCCCCGGTACCGAGATGACGCGCGTATAGGGGGAGTCGGCCGAAGTGTCAACAGCACACCCTGCCAGCTTGATTGCACTGATTTATCAAAGCAGGTCTTAAGTTTCCAGCGCCCTGGTCGGTTGCAGCCCACCTATGACATCGGCATAGTCAGCGCATTGATCTGCCAGTGGATAAATCATGCAAGTCATCGGCCTCTGCCGCTTTTCCTATCCCGCGATTGGCGGCTACCAAATCCAACATGAAACCATCGATGAGCGGCGGCGCTATTTGTACAGCCCCGCACGACTGGACGAGCGGTTTCGCTTGTTCGAATCCTCTACCTTGCCCTGTATTCGGGAACAGACCGACGAAGATTTCGAATTTCTGATTGTGATCGGAAATTGCCTTCCGAAAGAGCCCTATGACCGGTTAATGGATTTGACCGCTGGTATCAGACAAATCCGGATACTCGGACGTGAACCCGGCCAACATCGTACGGTGATGAAAGAGGTGCTGAATTCATCCCGAAAAGACCCGGACAAGCCCTGTCTTCAATTCCGCCATGACGACGATGACGCCGTTTCAGTCGACTTCGTCGAAAGACTGCGTATTGCCGCCCACGACAGCCGTGGGGTGATCGAGCGCAACAGAACCGTGGGCATCGACTTTAACAATGGGTTTATTGCCCGGTTCGGGTCAGACGGTGTGCGCGCAAAACCGATCTTTAACTCACTTCTTGGCGTGGGTTTGGGAATGTATGTTGCGGGAAAGTGCACGCAAACGATCATGAGCTTCACGCACAACAGGATCGGTCGCTTCATGCCCGTGGTCAGCTTTCCGGACGCCCCAATGTGGGTGCGAGCCTTGAACAGTTTCAACGACTCCCATCAGGCACGCAATGACACCCGAGAATTGCCGCTTTTATCATCTAAAGCCGAAAACGAATTTGTCGCGCGCTTTGCCATCGATCAAAACACGGTCCGGAAGATTCACTCGACCGGTTGACGTGACCGTCCCCGCAGCAAGGTGAACAAACCAGCTCCCACGATCAGCACAGCGCCCAGCATCGTCAAGTTGTCAGGCCATTCGCCAAATACGGCCCAGCCCAAACCCAGCGCCCAGATCAAGCTAGAGTATCGGAACGGGGCCACGAACCCGACGTCACCCTGGCGCATAACCATGACGCTGAACAAGTACCCCATCAAAACGAACACGGCTGCCGCAGCAACCAACGATCCCGTCGCGACCGAAACCGGAACCCACCCTTCGAGCACCGAAGCAACCGCCGCGGCCAGCGCAATTGATGCGGACGTCGCCAGCGTGACGACCATAGAAGGTACGTCGGCCGACATGCGACGCGTGATCAAATCCCGTGCCGTCACCGAGGCAACCGCGATGAGTGCGTAAACCGAATACACGCTGAACCCGGCCGGACCAGGCCTGACGATCAGCAGCATCCCTGCAAACCCGAGTGCAATCGCCAAGGCGCGACGCCAACCGATATGTTCCGAGAAAAGCAACGCGGCACCTAAAGTGACCGTCAAGGGCAGCGCCTGAAGAACAGCCGTTACATTGGCCAAAGGCATGTTCTTCAGAGCGGTCAGGAAAAAGAACGTCGCCGAGAGCTCGGCAATACAACGCAGTGCGATCAGCCACTTATCATGGTGCGGAAAATTCAGGTGCAGCGCGCCAAGGGATCGGGCCAGCAAATAAACAAGGATAACCGCCAGAACCCCTCGGATTGCGACCAGCTGAAAAAGAGGCAGGTCCTGCAGAGCAACTTTCACCAACGTGTCATTCAAGGTAAAGGCCGCCATACTGCCCATCATCAGCAGCGCGCCCTTTGTGTTTGGTGTCATGGCGAATGGGTCCGAAGTAACGGTGTCGATGCATTGGTCTTACAAGCTGGAGAGATGTCAATCTCCCGGAGTCAAGCAAAGTGGATTTTATCCGTGCTCGAGGTGAAATCGGCAATCGTTCAGGGGTCTTCTCGGTGAAGCCGAAAACGGTTTGTCAAAATGGGTATCGACCCAGAAAACGACGATGCGATGCAATAATTGCTGTATTCGCTCAAAGTCGGCATCGCGGAAAAGCCGCCATTAGGGCAATCAGATTGCGGCCTTTAGCCAAAGCTCGTAGCTAAGGCCCGACAACAGCGGGAAATGGTGACGCCCTTGAGTAACGAAAATGTGGCGAAGACAATCAAAGAACTCGCAAAAGCAATACGCGGTAGATGGGACCGGCTGGGTTATCTGGAAACGGATGAGGGCGCATTCGCTACCGGCCATCTTCCAACCAAAGCACCACACGCCTATCTGTGTCGATTTTATGCGGGTCTTTCCGACCCTAGGCTTGATAGTGCAGAGGCGGAGAGCGAACGATATTTGCCGCAACCGTATCGCGATTTTCTTGGATCGTTTAACGGTGGACATATCATGGGAATTTCACTTCACGGCGCTACTGGTGGCCAAAATCTCCGGGAACCTGGAGGTATTGGACAACCGGTAAGTATCGGATACCAAAATGTTTTCTACACCCGACCAGAGTTCATCCCGAAGGGTCACTTCGGTTTGGGTTCCATGAATGGCCCCTACTACTCGCAAGGTCATCTGTATCTCACGAGCGTTGGCGAAGTCGAATTGATTAACAGTGACTACGATTTGGTTGCTACGAGATGGCCGACATTCTCAGAGTTTCTCAGGCAAGAGGTGTCGCGGCAATTGTCACGTTATGATGATGAAGGCCGGGAAACAGGCGAAGTCAAAAGACTGCCAGGAAATACTGATGATAGGGAAGCCTTGGGCAAAGAGCTTTCAGATAGAAGAAAGAAAGAGGATACTGTTTTGCATAAGACCCTCCGCAAGCTCAGTAGTTTTCGAAAAAAGTAGTTGCCGACAGTTCTGAAACCGAGTTCGCCCCGATGAAATTCCGCAGCATTGGTCACTTTGGGCTCAAAGAAGAGCTGTGGAGCGGCTGTTGCAGCGAAGTAGGAACCTCGCGGTTTGATAGTTAGCAAAAAAAGGCCCCGCGAAATCGCGGGGCCTCATCATTTGGTATCAGAGTGCCTTTACTCGCGGCTTTCTGGTGTTTCCACCAGAACGTCCAGCTCGTCTCCGACCATGTCGTCATCCATGACCGGCGCAGCCAGAGCAGCGGCGGCTTCAGCCTCTTCCCTGCGAGCTTCGATCACCACGTTATCGCGTGACTGAGCTACGCGCTGGACACTTTGGGTGGCACCACCGGTCCCGGCAGGGATCAGACGACCAACGATGACGTTCTCTTTCAGGCCAACCAGCTTGTCTTTCTTACCCTGAACCGAAGCCTCGGTCAGAACGCGGGTGGTTTCCTGGAACGACGCCGCCGAGATGAACGAACGTGTCTGCAGCGAGGCTTTGGTAATCCCCAGCAGGATCGGTTCGCCCTGAGCCGGACGACCACCACGCGAGAGTGTCTTCTCGTTGGCTGCGTCAAACTCTTGCTTGTCGACATGTTCGCCTTTCAACAGGGTGGTGTCGCCTGAATCCAGGATCTCCCACTTCTGCAGCATCTGGCGCACGATAACCTCGATGTGCTTGTCGTTGATCTTCACGCCCTGAAGGCGATAAACATCCTGCACTTCGTCGATCATGTAATCCGCCAGCGCTTCGACACCCATGATGGACAGGATGTCATGCGGGGCCGGGTTGCCGTCCATCAGGTATTCACCCTTCTGGATAAAGTCGCCCTCCGCGACCGGGATATGTTTGCCCTTGGGCACCATATACTCGATCGTTTCCATCGACTCGTCCGCCGGCTCAATGCTGATGCGGCGCTTGTTCTTGTAGTCGCGGCCAAAGCGCACATAACCATCGGCTTCTGCGATGATTGCGTGATCTTTCGGACGACGGGCTTCGAACAGTTCAGCCACACGCGGCAGACCACCGGTGATGTCCTTGGTTTTGGCACCTTCACGCGGGATACGCGCCACAACTTCACCAGCTTCGATCTGCTGACCGTCTTCGATCGACAGGATCGCATCCACCGACATCGGATAGTGAACCGGGTTGCCCGCATCGTTGCGGACCGGCTCGCCATCTTCGCCAACCAGAATGATCTCGGGCTTGAGGTCGCTGCCTTTGGGGGCGGCGCGCCAGTCGATCACGATCTTCTGGGTCATACCGGTTGCATCGTCGGTCTCATCCCGGACAGCGATGCCCGAAACAAGGTCGACATACTTCGCGGTACCGGCTTTCTCGGCGATGATTGGCAGGGTGTAGGGATCCCATTCGTACAGCTTGTCGCCACGAGCCACCTTGGCGCCATCTTTAACGAACAGCTTCGAACCGTAGCCCAGCTTGTGGCTGGCACGCTCTTCGCCATGTTCGTCGCTGATCACCAGCTTCATGTTCCGGCCCATCACCAGGCTTTCACCTGCTGAATTGACCAAAAGCTGCGGGTTCTCGAACGAAACGACACCGTCCTGGCTGGCTTCCTGGAAGGACTGCTGTCCCCCTTGGGCAACACCGCCGATGTGGAAGGTCCGCATCGTCAGCTGTGTGCCAGGTTCACCAATGGATTGGGCGGCGATGATGCCCACCGCTTCACCGGTGTTAACCCGTGTACCACGCGCTAGGTCACGACCATAGCAAGTGGCGCAGACGCCCTCTTCCGACTCACAGGTCAGAGGCGAGCGGATGCGCATGGATGCAACACCAGCTTCGTCAATGGTATCCGCCATACGTTCGTCGATCAGTTGACCAGCGGCAACCAGAACTTCATCCGTACCCGGACGCAGAACATCGTCGGCAGAGACACGGCCCAGCACACGCTCGGCCAGCGAGGAAACAACCTCACCGTCATTGACCGCAGCCTCAGCCGTGATCGCACGCTCGGTACCACAGTCGATCTCGCGAACGATGCAGTCCTGGGCGACGTCCACCAGACGACGGGTCAGGTAACCCGAGTTCGCCGTCTTCAGAGCGGTATCCGACAGACCCTTACGGGCACCGTGGGTCGAGTTGAAGTATTCAAGAACCGTCAGACCTTCCTTGAAGTTCGAGATGATCGGCGTTTCGATGATGTCGCCATTCGGCTTGGCCATCAGGCCGCGCATCCCGCCCAGCTGCTTCATCTGAGTGACCGAGCCACGCGCACCGGAGTGCGCCATCATGTAGACCGAGTTCGGCTCCTGTTCGGACCCGTCCTCTGCCCGATCCGAAGACGAGATCGTGCCCATCATCGCATCAGTGACGCGGTCGTTACACTTCGACCAGGCATCGACAACTTTGTTGTACTTTTCGCCCTGAGTGATGAGGCCGTCCATGTACTGCTGTTCAAAGTCTTTCACCTGACCGCGGGTTTCATCAACAATGCCCCACTTGTCGCCCGGGATCACCATGTCGTCCTTGCCGAATGAGATACCGGCCTTGAACGCCTCTTTGAAGCCCATCGACATGATCTGGTCGCAGAAGATCACAGACTCTTTCTGACCGCAGTACCGGTAGACAGTGTCGATCACCTGTTGCACTTCTTTCTTCCGCAGCAAGCGGTTGACCAGTTCGAACGGCGCCTTGTTGTTCAGCGGCAGCAGAGCTCCCAGACGCAGACGGCCCGGAGTGGTCTCGAAACGCTTCTGAACTTCGTTGCCTTCCTCGTCGATCTGCGTGATCCGCGCGGTGATTTTGGTGTGCAGATGCACTTCACCGGCGTCCAGCGCATGCTGAACTTCTTCGATCGAACCAAAGACCTTGCCTTCGCCGATCATGCCTTCGCGTTCCAGCGTCACATAGTACAGACCCAGGATCATATCCTGCGAAGGAACAATGATCGGCGCGCCGTTTGCTGGCGACAGAACATTGTTGGTCGACATCATCAGAACGCGCGCTTCCAGCTGGGCCTCAAGGCTCAGCGGGACGTGAACGGCCATCTGGTCGCCGTCGAAGTCGGCGTTAAAGGCCGAGCACACGAGCGGGTGCAGCTGAATTGCTTTCCCTTCGATCAAGACCGGCTCGAACGCCTGAATGCCAAGACGGTGCAACGTCGGCGCACGGTTCAGCATGACAGGGTGTTCGCGGATCACCTCGTCGAGGATATCCCACACTTCGGGACGCTCTTTTTCGACCAGTTTCTTCGCCTGTTTAACGGTCGAAGACAGACCCTTGGCTTCGAGGCGCGAGTAGATGAAGGGCTTGAACAGTTCCAGTGCCATCTTCTTGGGCAGACCACACTGGTGCAGCTTAAGCTCCGGACCGGTCACAATGACCGAACGGCCCGAGAAGTCGACGCGCTTACCCAGAAGGTTCTGACGGAAGCGACCCTGCTTACCTTTCAGCATGTCCGACAGCGATTTCAGCGGACGCTTGTTGGCACCGGTGATTACGCGGCCACGACGACCGTTGTCGAACAGAGCATCCACCGATTCCTGCAGCATCCGCTTTTCGTTGCGGACGATGATGTCAGGCGCGCGCAGTTCGATCAGGCGCTTCAGACGGTTGTTCCGGTTGATGACGCGGCGATACAGATCGTTCAGATCCGAGGTCGCAAAACGGCCACCATCCAGCGGCACCAGCGGGCGCAGTTCCGGCGGAATGACCGGGATCACGGTCATCACCATCCACTCGGGGCGGTTGCCCGACTCGAGGAAGCTCTCAACAACCTTCAGACGCTTGATGATCTTCTTGGGTTTCAGCTCGCCGGTTGCTTCAGCGAGATCAGCGCGCAGCTGCTCGGCTTCGGCTTCCAGATCGATCTGGGCCAGCATCTCACGAATGGCTTCGGCACCGATATTCGCGGTGAACGCATCCATGCCATAGGCATCCTGCGCATCCATGTACTCTTCTTCGTTCAGCATCTGGCCATAAGACAGGTCGGTCAGACCGGGCTCGATGACGACGTAGTTTTCAAAGTACAGAACGCGTTCCAGATCGCGCAGCGTCATGTCCAGCATCAGACCGATGCGGGATGGCAGCGATTTCAGGAACCAGATATGTGCGACGGGCGCGGCCAGTTCGATGTGGCCCATACGCTCGCGGCGGACTTTTTGCAGGGTGACTTCCACACCGCATTTCTCGCAGACAACGCCGCGATACTTCATACGCTTATATTTGCCGCACAGGCATTCGTAATCTTTGATCGGGCCAAAGATACGCGCGCAGAACAGACCGTCACGCTCGGGCTTGAAAGTCCGGTAGTTGATGGTTTCAGGTTTCTTGATCTCACCATAGGACCAAGACAGAATCCGTTCCGGGCTGGCCAGCGAAACCTTGATCTCGTCAAAGACTTTCGGCGGTGTCAGCGGGTTGAACGGGTTGTTGGTGATTTCCTGGTTCATTTTGATACCTCAAATTTTGCGGAAGGGGGGACGGGAGGAAGGGCCGAGGCCCTTACTCCTCAACCTCCGCATCCAGGAGTTCCATATTCAGGCCGAGACCACGGACTTCTTTAACCAGAACGTTGAACGATTCCGGTACGCCCGCTTCAAAGTTATCCTCGCCCTTGACGATAGACTCATAGACCTTGGTCCGGCCGGCGACGTCATCCGATTTAACGGTGAGCATCTCCTGCAGGGTGTAGGCGGCGCCGTAAGCTTCCAGAGCCCAGACCTCCATCTCACCAAAGCGCTGACCACCGAACTGCGCCTTACCACCCAGCGGCTGCTGGGTCACCAGGCTGTACGGCCCGGTCGAACGCGCATGGATTTTGTCATCCACAAGGTGGTGCAGTTTCAGCAGGTACTTGATGCCAACGGTGACCGGACGCGCGAATTGCTCACCGGTACGACCGTCGAACAGAACCGACTGACCGCTTTCCGAGAAGCCCGCACGCACCAGCGCATCGTTGACGTCAGCCTCTTTGGCGCCGTCAAAGACCGGGGTCGCGATCGGGACACCGCGGGTCACATTGCCCGCAGCTTCGATCAGGTGACCTTCGTCCATGCCGACAATGCCTTCTTCATAGACATTCTCGCCATAGGCCAGCTTCATCGCTTCGCGAACCGGGGTCAGGTCGCCAGAACGGCGGTATTCACCCAGTGCTTCGTCGATGTTCAGACCCAGACCGCGTGCGGCCCAACCCATGTGGGTTTCAAGGATCTGTCCAACGTTCATACGCGAAGGCACGCCCAGTGGGTTCAGACAGAAGTCAACTGGAGTACCATCAGCCAGGAACGGCATGTCTTCCATCGGAACAACCTTGGAGATCACACCTTTGTTTCCGTGACGACCGGCCATCTTGTCGCCCGGCTGCAGCTTACGCTTCACGGCGATGAAGACTTTAACCATCTTCATCACACCCGGCGGCAGGTCGTCACCACGACGGACTTTCTCTACCTTGTCTTCGAAACGGGCATCCAGAGCGCGCTTGAGCACTTCGTACTGCTCGTTCAGAGCCTCTACGATCTGGGCGTCCTTCTCGTCTTCCAACGCCAGCTGCCACCACTGACCACGGGTCAGCATGTCCAGCAGTTCCTCGGTGATCACCGATCCTGCCTTGACGCCTTTCGGGCCTTTGACAGCGGTCTTACCCAGGATCAGACCTTGCAGACGCGCATAGATGTTGCGGTCAAGGATCGCCAGCTCGTCGTCCCGGTCACGGGCCAGACGTTCGACTTCCTCACGCTCGATCTGCAGCGCACGCTCGTCTTTTTCCACACCGTGACGGTTGAAGACGCGGACTTCCACGACCGTACCGTAATCACCCGGCTTCACGCGCAACGAGGTATCGCGCACGTCAGACGCTTTTTCACCAAAGATGGCGCGCAGCAGCTTTTCTTCCGGGGTCATCGGGCTTTCGCCCTTAGGAGTGATCTTGCCCACCAGAATATCGCCCGGTTCAACATCCGCACCGATGTATACGATGCCAGCCTCGTCGAGGTTGCGCAGCGCTTCTTCACCGACGTTCGGGATGTCGCGGGTGATCTCTTCCGGGCCCAGCTTGGTGTCACGGGCAGCGACTTCAAACTCCTCGATATGGACCGAGGTAAAGACGTCATCACGCGCGATACGTTCGCTGATCAGGATCGAGTCTTCGTAGTTGTAACCGTTCCACGGCATGAACGCGACGACCACGTTCTTACCAAGGGCCAGTTCACCTATGTCGGTGGACGGACCGTCGGCAACTACTTCGCCCTTGCCAACCATATCACCCACTTTGACCAGCGGGCGCTGGTTAATGCAGGTGTTCTGGTTCGAACGCTGGAACTTACGCAGACGATAGATGTCAACGCCAGCGTCGCCCAGCTCCAGATCTTCGGTGGCGCGGATAACGATACGCTGGGCATCGACCTGGTCAATGATACCGGCGCGTTTCGCCTGAATCGCAGCGCCCGAGTCGATCGCAACTTTTTCCTCGATCCCGGTACCGACCAGCGGTGCCTCGGCACGCAACAGCGGAACCGCCTGACGTTGCATGTTCGAGCCCATCAGGGCGCGGTTGGCGTCGTCATTTTCAAGGAATGGGATCAGCGATGCGGCGACCGATACCAACTGTTTCGGGCTGACGTCGATCAGGTCCACATTCTCACGCGGGGCGAGCGTGTAGTCACCGGACTGACGGGTCGAAACCAGATCGTTGATGAACTTGCCATCTGCATCCAGCGTCGCGTTCGCCTGCGCCACGGTGTGACGCATTTCCTCGGTTGCGGACATGTAGTGAACCTCATCGGTCACCTCGGCGTCTTTGACGACGCGATAGGGTGTTTCGATGAAGCCATACTTGTTCACGCGGGCAAAGGTGGCCAGCGAGTTGATCAGACCGATGTTTGGACCTTCGGGCGTTTCAATCGGGCACATCCGGCCATAGTGGGTCGGGTGTACGTCGCGCACCTCAAAGCCTGCACGCTCACGTGTCAGACCACCGGGGCCAAGCGCCGAGAGGCGGCGTTTGTGGGTGACTTCGGACAGTGGGTTAGTCTGGTCCATGAACTGCGACAGCTGCGACGAGCCGAAGAATTCGCGAACAGCAGCAGCAGCCGGTTTCGCGTTGATCAGGTCTTGCGGCATGACGGTGTCGATTTCGACCGACGACATGCGTTCCTTGATCGCGCGCTCCATGCGCAGCAGGCCAACGCGGTACTGGTTCTCCATCAGTTCGCCGACCGAACGCACACGACGGTTGCCGAGGTGGTCGATATCGTCGATGTCACCCTTTCCGTCACGCAGTTCCACCAGCGCCTTGATACAGGCCACGATGTCTTCTCGGCGCAGGGTGCGCAGTGTATCGGGCGCATCCAGAGCCAGACGCATGTTCATCTTTACACGGCCAACGGCGGACAGGTCATAGCGCTCGCTGTCGAAGAACAGCGTTTCGAAGAGGGCCGAGGCCGCTTCGACAGTGGGCGGCTCGCCCGGACGCATGACGCGATAGATGTCCATCAGCGCGGTGTCACGGCCCATGTTCTTGTCTGCGGCCATGGTGTTGCGCATGTAGGGACCGACATTGACATTATCGATATCCAGAACCGGGATGTCGGTGACGCCCGCATCGATCAGTTCCTTCGCAGAACCACCGATCAGATCGCCGTCTTTGTCATACTCCAGCGTCAACTCATCACCGGCTTCGACATAGATGGCGCCGGTTTCTTCATTAATGATGTCTTTGGCGACAAATTTACCGACGATATGATCGAACGGCACCAGCAAGTTGGTGACAGTGCCCTCTTCGATCAGCTTCTTGACAGCGCGCGGCGTAACTTTCTTGCCTGCTTCTGCAATCACCTCACCGGATTTCGCATCCACCAGATCATAGGTCGGGCGCGTGCCACGTACACGATCGGGGAAGAACGGCGTGACCCAGCCCTTCTTCTTGTCCAACTTGTAGGAAACCGTATCGTAATAGGCGTCCATGATCGCTTCCTGATCCAGACCCAGAGCATAAAGCAGGGTTGTCACAGGCAATTTGCGGCGACGGTCGATACGGGCGAAGACGATGTCTTTGGCGTCAAACTCAAAGTCCAGCCAGCTGCCGCGATACGGGATGATGCGGCAGGCAAACAGAAGCTTACCCGAGGAGTGGGTCTTGCCTTTGTCATGATCGAAGAACACACCGGGCGAACGGTGCATCTGGGATACGATCACTCGCTCAGTGCCGTTCACAACAAATGTCCCGTTTGGCGTCATCAGGGGCATATCGCCCATGAACACGTCCTGTTCCTTGATATCTTTTACCGACTTGGCGCCGGTATCTTCATCGACATCAAACACGATCAGACGCAGAGTGACCTTCAGCGGCGCGCTGTAGGTCATGTCGCGCTGCATGCACTCTTCGACGTCGTATTTGGGTTTTTCCAGATCGTATTTCACAAACTCCAGAACGGAGGTTTCGTTGAAATCTTTGATCGGGAAAACCGACTGGAACACGCCTTTGATGCCTTCGCCGTCTGCGGGCTGCTCTGCATCGCCTGAGCGCAGGAATAGATCATAAGAAGATTTCTGGACCTCAATGAGGTTCGGCATCTCCAGCACTTCGCGGATTTTGCCGTAGTATTTCCGAAGACGTTTCTGGCCAAGGAACGATTGAGCCATGTCAGATGTCACCTTTCGATGTTCTCAGCGGGCTAAGACACCGTCGGGCCCCGGCGCCTTGCACATTAGAGACGACACGTCCGGATCAATTCGTGGCCACCGTCCCGAATGGTGGCCTCCCGATCCGCGAACCGCGTCTTAGAAAACACCTCCTGTGTCAGAGGTCCTTTCTAAGACAGGTTCGGCTGGACCCGGATTTCTCCGGATCCAGCCAAATTTCCGGTGCATCAGCGACACACCAAAAGACTGACTTAGGCCAGTTCGACCTCGGCGCCAGCTGCTTCCAGCTTGCCTTTGATCTCTTCGGCTTCGTCTTTCGACACAGCTTCTTTGATCTTGCCGCCAGCTTCGACCAGCTCTTTGGCTTCTTTCAGGCCAAGACCGGTGATGCCGCGAACTTCTTTGATCACGTTGATTTTCGAAGCGCCGGCATTCTTCAGAACGACGTCGAATTCGGTTTTTTCTTCCTCGGCTGCGCCACCGGCGTCGCCGCCTGCTGCAACCATTACGGCGCCGCCAGCTGCGGGCTCGATGCCGTATTCGTCTTTGAGGATGGTTTTCAGTTCTTGTGCTTCCAGCAGGGTCAGACCCACGATGCTTTCTGCGAGTGCTTTCAGATCAGCCATTGTATCAGCTCTTTCCGTTTACAGTGTGTGTTCCAACGTCAGGACATATGCCCTACGCAGATCATTCAGTGCCAACCGCTTACGCAGCTTCCGCCTTCTCTTCGATGGTGGAAAGGATGCTTGCGATGTTGCTTGCAGGTGCGCCAATCGCGCCGGCGATGTTCGAAGCAGGTGCGCCAATACAGCCAACGATCGAAGCAATAAGCTCCTCGCGAGACGGCATTTTCGAAACGGCTTCAACGCCTTTGCGGTCCAGAGCGTTCTCGCCCATTGCACCGCCAAGGATTTCGAACTTTTGGTTCTCCTTGGCGAAGTCCTCGGCCACTTTGGCTGCTGCCACAGGGTCCTCGGAATAGGTCAGAACGGTCATACCCGTCAGCAGGTCAGCAATGCTTTCACATGGCTTTCCATCGAGGGCGATTTTGGCGAGCCTGTTCTTGGCAACACGCACGGAGCCACCGGCGTCACGAGCACGTGCGCGAAGGTCCTGCATCTCGGCAACTGTCAGACCGGCGTAGTGCGAAACCACTACGACGCCAGAGCTTTCGAAGATTTGGCCGAGTTCCTCGACCACTTTCTCTTTCTGGGCTCTATCCACAGTTCTCTCCAAGTTTGGGGTGAAATCTCACCCCGGCTCATATTTGCCGCGGCTTACGCCCCGGCGTTCAGGTCCGTTGTTACGGGATTGAGCCAAAATTCGCCCGAGGGTGGGACCCTCGAAATTCTTTGGTCTTACCCGTCTCAGGCAGGGAATTAAGGGGCCAGATGGACCCACCCACCGTCTTGGACGAAACAAAATAAAGCGCACGACGAATCGCACGCTTTACTCCGCAGCTCTCTTTAGGGCAGACGCACGGGGTTTCCAAGGGGTAAATTGGCCCGACCGTGTCTTTCAGCCGGGCTTCGCCAACAAGGGCCCACGCGCATCATAAACACCTCTTGGTTTGGACCCATTGACACTGGTTACCGGCTCAGGTCCAGTCGAGCGGTACTGGTAGTCTGATCCGGGATATGTAGTTTCCAACCGAAATGTTCAACCTCACTGAAAGCGAACAGGCCTTAGCATCTAAATTCGTGGGCGAGTTTTCGCGTCAGCTTCCGGCTGATGACACGCCACGATTCGAGTGTTTCTACAGGTCTCACGGCTTTCCAAACTCCAGGATGGTTCTAAAAGTTCAGTCGGGTACGCGAACCTATGCGTTGAAGATCGATACCGAGTCTCCTGCCTCTGGGCGGCTTAACGACGAATTTGATCTGCTGACGAAGCTTTCCACCCATTTTGACGGCAACAAGACGTCGCAGGTTGTGCACCCCATTTACATCTCGCCCGGAGGCGCCTTTTTCGTCACCGAATTCATCGACCGGCCTACGGCGGTTGACCTGATCTACAACAGCAAAGATGACGATCAGGTTGCGCAGGTTTTTCGCCGCGCAGGATCATGGCTCAATGATCTGCACAGATTTCGCCCAGCTGAGGACTACGCGTTTCGACCAAAATGGATGACCGACAGCGTTCAGGATCTGTTCCAATCCCTGCCTTTGGAGCTTGCAGAAGAAAGCCAGCGGATGGTCAACACCATGCTCGCCGAAGCTGAACGTCTAAAGGGCGTTTCAGATATTCGGGTTTTTTCGCATGGCGATTTTCACGGCCTCAATCTGATCGTGGGACAGGGCCAAACGATCGGGCTGGACTTCACCGAAGCGCGCGACAAACTGGCAGTTTACGACATCGTCGATTTCCTGAAATCCGATATCTTTCGGGACGGCGCTGGCGCCGATGTGGACCGCAGCGGCATCCTCAAACGCAACAAAGAGATGTTCTTTCGGCTGTACCGCCACCCGATCAACATCGAAATTCTGGATTTCTGTATCCGAGGACGACTGCTGAAGGACTGGCTGCGCCTGTGCCAACCTGACCACAAGTGCAGTGATTTCGAGGACCACATGCGCACACGGCTGGGAATTCGACTGAAGCAGGCGTTTCGATAGACCCCCTGAAAAGAAAAACCCGGGCAGCTCACGCCGCCCGGGCCTAATTCTGTAACAGCTAAAAGCTAGGGCTTACTCGCCCGAAGCCGTCGCCACGTCCAAAGTCACGCCAGGGCCCATGGTCGAGCTCAGCGCGATTTTCTTCATGTAGGTGCCCTTGGCACCTGCGGGTTTGGCTTTGGCCACGGCCGAGATAAAGGCGCGGACGTTTTCGACCAGCTTGGCTTCCTCGAACGAAGCTTTTCCAACACCGGCGTGCACAACGCCACCTTTTTCCGCTTTGAACTGAACCTCGCCACCCTTGGCTGCTTCCACGGCCGCTTTCACGTCCATGGTTACGGTGCCAACTTTAGGGTTTGGCATCAGGTTGCGGGGGCCCAGAACTTTACCCAGACGGCCAACAACGGGCATCATGTCCGGGGTCGCGATGCAGCGATCGAATTCGATCGTGCCACCCTGAACGGTTTCCATCAGATCCTCTGCACCAACGATATCGGCGCCAGCTTCTTTTGCTTCGTCAGCCTTGGGGCCGCGAGCGAACACAGCGACGCGCATCGTTTTGCCGGTGCCATTGGGGAGGCCAACAACGCCGCGAACCATCTGGTCTGCGTGACGGGTGTCAACGCCCAGGTTCAGAGCAATCTCGACGGTTTCGTCAAACTTCGAAGTTGCGTGGGCTTTGACCAGTGCAACCGCTTCTTCGACCGACAGATCTGCCTTGCCAGCGAATGCTTCGCGCGCAGTGCGCGTACGTTTACCGAGTTTTGCCATCTTACTTCACCTCGATGCCCATAGAGCGGGCCGAGCCCAGGATGATCTGCATTGCGCCTTCGACGTCGTTGGCGTTCAGATCTTTCATTTTGGCTTCGGCGATTTCACGCACCTGCTTCGAGGTCACGGATGCCACGGTCTCACGACCTGGGTTTTCCGCGCCACGAGGGCGGTTACGCTTGCCAACCGGCTTCAGGCCAGCTGCTTTTTTCAGGTAATAAGACGCAGGCGGCGTCTTGATGTCCATGGTGAAGGACTTGTCCTGATAATAGGTGATCACGGTCGGGCAAGGTGCGCCCTGCTCCATGTCTGCGGTCTTGGCGTTGAACGCCTTGCAGAATTCCATGATGTTGATGCCGCGCTGACCCAGTGCCGGACCAACTGGCGGCGACGGGTTCGCCTGACCTGCAGGAACCTGCAGTTTCATTGTACCAGCAAGCTTCTTGGCCATTTGGTTTTCCTTTCAACGTAGATGGGACGCGTCCCACCCGGTTTATGTTGCGCGGTCCGATCCGGGATCGCGATCCCGGCAATCTCCCACGAGAGAATCTCGCCCAAAGACGATAGAGGCGGCGTCTACAGGGGATCGTTGGGGTTGGCAAGTGGTCGGCGACCCAATCCGATAACATCGAATCGAACGCTGAGCGGATTGTCACCGGCTCACGGAATGCGGACCATTGCGCATGTGTTTGTGAACGCCGCTAAGAAACCATTAATACAGTAAAAAATTTAGATATGCAGTCCCCAACCAGGATTTTCGCGCACGTAACACGACAATACTGGCGGCTGTGCTATACTTTGCGAGATTGGATATTTTTTTGGTGGAGGTTAATTATGATCATTCGTTTCATTGTAACGCTAGGGGTCGCGCTGTCTCTTACCGCGACTGCCCCGCAGACCGCGCGGGCTGACGCTGGTGAAATCCTGGGCGGTGCTGTCGTTGGCGGCGTCATAGGCTACGCGATCGGCAGGGACCAGCAGAAAAAGAAGCAGGCCCGGACAACAACAAGAACCACCCGTACCTACCGGCAAGGTATACCTTCGACCACGCAAGGTGCGCAGACTCAGACGGCCCTCAATTACTTCGGCTACAATGCTGGTCGGGTCGATGGTCAGGTTGGTCGCGGCACCCGCACAGCGATCGAACGCTACCAGGCATCAATGGGTTATCCTGTAAGTGGCTATGACTTTCAGCCTTATCAGTATGACTTCCTGCAGCAGGCCTATTACTGGGCAACGAGCGGCGGACAGGCGGCCACTCAACTCTCGGGCCAACCGCTTCTGATGGAGTACCGCCGTCAAGTTCAAACAGGTTCTTCTTTGGCAGCGGCGCCTCAGGCTCCGGCTCAAGCTATCCCGGTTATCAAGCCCCAAGCAGCCGAGCCCGAGACAAACACCGCTGAAACAACAACCGCGAGCCTTCCGAGCCTGTTTTCTGGCGGTACCGGGGGCCCGTCGCTGGCCAATCGCTGCAGCGGGGTAATGCTGCAAACCTCGACCAATGGTGGCTACACGACTTTGTCGAACATGTCTGATCCTGATTTCGCTCTCAGCGAGCAGTTCTGCCTTGCCCGTAGTTACGCGATGGCGCGTGGCGAAGATCTTATGCAGGACATCCAGGGGCTGACGCCGGATCAGGTGGCCGCGCAATGTGACTCCTATGGTGAGATGTTGGCACCACAAGTTGACGCTCTGTCCATCAGCTCAAAAACAGAGGCTGAAACCCAGATACGCAAGCTTGCACTGGACTCCGGGCTTAGCCCCGAAGATCTTGCCGCAACGAGCAAAGTTTGTCTGGCGATGGGCTACCGTCAAGACAACATGGATGCCGCGGTTGGCTCTGCGCTGATGCTTGTTGCAATGGGTGAACCCGCCTATGGAGAGCTGGTTGGGCATCACCTGCGTGAAGGCTTCGGCGTTCAGGAACGCCGGGATCTTGCGATGCAATGGTATGATTCGAGCCTTTCGGCGCTGGACGCCGGATCGCAAGCTGTCTTCTTGCCGTCGCAGACTGACCGCCCGCAACTCTTGCGCGCGGCTATGATCCAGGCCCAATGAGGCGATACGCAAAACGGTATCGACCGCTGTAGGGCCCAAACAAAAAACGCCGCGTTGCCTGTCGCATCGCGGCGTTTCAAATTTCGCGAGAAACTTGCTTAGCTCTGTTTAGTGACCTGCGTGAAGTCCAGCTCGACAGGAGTCTCCCGACCAAAGATCGAGACCGAAACTTTCAGCTTCTGAGCGTCGTCGTCCACGCCTTCGACCATGCCGTCAAAATCCTCGAACGGGCCGTCGTTGACCTTGACCTTCTCGCCAACCTCGAAGGTGATCATCAGCTTGGGTGCGTCTTCACCTTCCTGAACGCGATTGAGGATCTGGTTGACCTCGGCGTCGCGCATCGGCATCGGGCGACCTTGCGGGCCAAGAAACCCGGTGACACGGTTGATCGAGTTAACCAGGTGATAGCCCTGATCGGACATTTCCATATGAACCAACACATAGCCGGGCATGAAGCGGCGTTCGGTCGTGACTTTCTTGCCCCGGCGCACTTCAATCACCTCTTCGGTGGGCACCAGCACTTCGTCGATATCGTCCTCAAGGCCCTGTTCAGCCACCGACGTGCGGATCTGCTCTGCGATCTTCTTTTCGAAATTCGAAAGAACGCTGACCGAGTACCACCGTTTCGCCATGAACCTGTCGTCCTTGTTTGCATTAGACCGCATCACATTTTCGGACACAGCCTGAATTAAAATCCTGTCGCGGAGCCACCGCGTCGTTCGGAATAAAAAGCGGCGCGCAGTCCGAATCGCCGCACGCCTATCCCAAAAGGTACCGCGTCACCTACTCTGACATCGCGCACTGTGCAAGAGGGCAGAGGCAATTGCATTGCAATTTCAGCAGCGTTTTGGCCCCGAAAGATCCGCCTTATCCGAAGGAGGTCAGGATCAGCTGCAGACCACCACGAATACCCAGATCAACCAGCGCGAAGAACACAGCCGTTAAAGCTGCCATGATGAACACCATGACCGTGGTCAACAGCACCTCGCGCCGCGTGGGCCAGACGACCTTTGCAACTTCGGCACGGACTTGCTGAATGAACTGGATCGGGTTGGTGGTAGCCATTTGGCGTTATCTCTCTGCTAGCGGATGGGCGGGACATAGCCGGGCATTGCGGCAATTTCAAGGGCAGTTGGATCAACTCTGGTTTTGGGCCTGCGCTGATCAGGGCTTGGGTTTATCGTCCCATTCGTCGTTCAAGATCCGGCGCGCATCGCCTTCGGGATCTTCGTACTGATTTGAACGCACGGTATAGACAAATGCAACCAGACCAACTCCGCCCAGAAACAATGAAATCGGGATCAGATAGGCGAGAACGTCCATTCACATCACCTCAGCCGCAGCGCGTTCAAAGACACCGTAATCGATGAGGTCGACATCGCCAAGGCTGCGATCAAGGGCGTCGCCAGACCAGCCACCGCAAGCGGCACGGCGATCACGTTATAGACGGTCGCTATTTGAAAATTCTCACGAATGCGCCGAGTGGCTTTGACAGCAGTGTCGCAGACCTCTGCAATCGGTGAAAGATCGTTACCCAGCAGCACGATATCTGATGCAACACGGGCTGCATCCAGCGCTGATGCCGGAGAGATTGAAACATGAGCTGCGGCAAGTGCAGCGGTGTCGTTCAGGCCGTCACCCACCATCAGCACGCGGTGGCCTTGATTGCCGAGTTCCTGAATGCGTTGCGCCTTATCCCGTGGTAAGGCTTCAGCCATCCACGTTTCGATCCGCAGCTTGTCGGCCATTGCATTCACCGCGCCTTGCGAGTCGCCCGAGATCAGAATGACCTCTTTGCCTGCGGACAGAAACGCCTGAACCGCATCAAACGCGCCTTGACGTAACGCATCCGAAAATTCGAAGGCCACCGGAGCGTTGTCGCCGATTACCAACCAGGCGGTGGTTGCCACACTTTGTTCACCACCCACCCAGGCGGCGCGCCCGAGGCGTACACGCTGACCATGCAATTCACCTTCGGTTCCGTATCCGGGAATCTCGGTAATCTCGCGCAGATCGGCGGGTTTTACACCCGCCACACGGGCCGCTTTGGCCAACGCTGCAGATAGCGGATGTGCCGAGGCTTCGGCCAGAGCAAGAGCCACTTCAAGATCCTCGCGGGAATGCGCGTCCAGATTTGTCAACTCGGGCGTCCCTGACGTGAGCGTTCCTGTCTTGTCAAAAACAACTGTGTCCACTTCGGACAATCGTTCGAGCGCCGTCGCATGTTTGATCAGCATTCCCTTGCGAAACAACCGGCCCGATGCAGCAGTTGTGACCGCAGGTACTGCCAGCCCCAAAGCGCAAGGGCAGGTGATTATCAGAACCGCTGCGGCGATGTTCAGCGCCGTTCGCAGATCACCGGAATAGATAAACCAGCCCACAAAGCTGAGCGCTGACAGGATGTGAACACCCGGCGCGTAGAGCTTGGCAGCCTTATCCGCAAGCGATGTGTATCGCGACCGACCGGATTCAGCGATCGCAACCAGATCGGCCATGCGGTGCAATGAGGTATCTTCACCCACCGCCGTCGCGCGGATCGTAAGCGGCCCTGTCAGGTTAACCTCGCCCGCACTGACCGAGTGGCCGGTTTCAGCAAACACGGGCAGTGTTTCACCGGTCAATAATGAGCGATCCAATTCAGACTGGCCAGAAACGATTTGACCATCGACCGGCATCCGCCCCCCCGGGCGTACGAGGATCAGGTCACCCAAATTCAACGTGGCCACGGCGACTTCTTCTTCGACCCCATCCACGACACGAATGGCGCGGGGAACCTCAAGCGCTGTCAACTCCTCAGCGGCAGATCGCGCTGCGGCCCGTGTGCGATAATCCAGATAGCGCCCGGCCAGCAAAAAGAAGGTCAGGGTCAAAGCAGCGTCAAAATATGCATGCTCGCCACTAAGCGCAGTTTCCCAAAGCGATGTGACCAGCGCCAGCAGAATCGCCAGCACAATTGGCACATCCATATTCAGCCGTCTGACGCGTAGCGCACTCCAGGCGTTGGCAAAGAATGGCTGCGCGGAAAAGGCAATCGCTGGCAAGGCAATCGCAGCCGAAATCCAATGGAACATGTCGCGCGTTGCATCGCTTGCCCCAGACCAGACCGAGACAGACAGCAACATCACATTCATTGAGGCGAACCCGGCAACTGCCAACCTCATCAATAAATCGCGCCCGGCCTTGTTGGTCTGCGTGGCTGACAAAGCGCCGGGGTCCAATTCATGCGCCTCAAACCCTACGCGTTCCAACACAGGGATCAGATCAGCGGCCGAGGTCTCGGGTATAGCTTTGATCATGGCGCGCTTAAGCGTCAGATTCACGCGCGCATCTTCAACCCCGGGATGGGCATTCAATTCTCGCTCAACTGTCGCAATGCAGGCCGAACAATGAATGCCCGGCAGAGACAGGGCAATTTGCACATCTTCCGGAATTGGGCGCGCAGGCTCTGACGGGGCAGCAATGCAACCCGGACAAGCCGCTGTACCGGAAGAAAGATGCGCTGTCACAGCCCTAGCCTTTCACATAAAACGGAACGCGCTGCGCAAACTCTGCTCCGTCGCGATCACGCGCTACCAATCGGACGTTCCAGTTTCCTTCACCCAATGTGGCGGGTGTGGCATAAGCTGTCCCGTCGAACGAAAAATCAGGCGTGAAATCATCGCGCACATGGGTTGCACGCCCGACGACAGCCTGAAGCTCGGCCACCTGAACCGGTGCGCCACTTTGGTCGGTGATATGCAGGATCAAAAGCCCACCTTTGGCCTCAGCCCGAATTTCCCAGCCCAGCGCCTGATGCTCTTTCAGACGCGTGTTGAACTCCTGACTGGCCACGTAAGAGTTCTTAACCTCAAGCCCCGGAAAGGTTTTGACCGCGCTGTAAGCCAGCACGAGGTTCACACCTATGATCACGGTGAACGCAGCGATAAAAACCGCAAGAGCATGCTTTCCAGTGAATTTTCGTTCAGCCATGATCAGTTTCCTCGTCCATTGAACGTGGTGTCTTTGTAGGCGCGTTCTCCGCTGCTCAGATCTTCCACCCAGATCCGTACCGGCGTTGTATCAGCTCTCGCAGGTGCCGTATCCTTGGAAGAGACTATATAAACGCGGGTCAATTGTGCAGTATCCGCGGTGACGTTCACAGTATCAATTTCTGTGCCCTCGATTGCCAGTTTCATGGCAGAATCGCCGGCCAGAGACAGCTTGAACAACCGGTCCTCGCCATGTTTGTTGCGCAGCCGAACGTCATAGGTATTGCGGATCGTGCCATCCGAAAGGGTCACGAAAGTTGGGTTTCGCACCGGTGCGACGGTCAGATCGATGTCCGAGCGGATGAACAAGGCAAACATCAGCGCAAATCCCACCAAAGACCAAAGCGCCGTGTACATGACTGTACGGGGACGGAAGACGTGTTTCCAAACACGTCTGGGTGGCTCACCGGACCGTTCGCGGGTCTCGTCACTCAGCGCCATATAGTCGATCAGACCTCGGGGTTTGCCAATCTTGGCCATCATGTCGTCGCACGCGTCGATACATAGGGCACATGTGATGCATTCGAGCTGCTGACCATCCCGTATGTCGATGCCCACAGGGCAGACATTCACGCAGGCCATACAATCGATGCAATCACCTAGCTCTGAATCGGTCGTCCGCTTACCTTTGCCACGAGGCTCCCCCCGCCATTCGCGATAGCCGACCACAAGCGTATCTTCATCCATCATTGCAGCCTGAATACGCGGCCAGGGGCAGGCGTAGATGCAAATCTGCTCGCGGGCGAACCCGCCGAAGAAAAAGGTCGTTCCTGTCAGGATCAGCATAGTCGTGTAGGCCACCGGGTGCGCATTGCCTGTCACAAGATCCCGCGCCAAGGTTGGGGCATCGGCGAAATAGAAGACCCAGGCGCCGCCCGTGGCCAGACCAATCAGAAACCAGGATACCCATTTCGTCAGCCGCAGCCGGGCTTTTCGGAGATCCATCTTCTCTTGCCGCTGCAATCGCAGCCGGGCATTCCGGTCCCCTTCGATCCAGCGCTCGACCAGAATGAAAAGATCTGTCCAGACGGTCTGTGGGCAGGCATAGCCGCACCACACGCGACCAAGGGCCGAGGTGAACAGGAACAGGCCAAGGCCCGCCATGATCAGCAGCCCCGCCACAAAATAGAACTCGTGCGGCCAGATCTCGATCCAGAAAAAGTAAAACCGGCGGTTTGCCAAATCCAAAAGGACCGCCTGATCTGGCAGGCTGGGGCCACGATCCCATCTGATCCATGGTGTCACATAATAGATGCCCAGCGTGACCAGAAGTATGATCCATTTCAGATTGCGAAACGGACCGGATACGCGCCTTGGAAAGATAGGCTCTCGAGGGGCGTACAGGCTGGGTGCGGGGTCGGACTCGCTCACTGGCTGGCTCCACTAATGGATGTTCTGACGACGCTTTTTCCAGATCATGTGTTGATAGACTTTGACATGGGTCAAAACGCGCATCGAACAAACATCTTTTAGCACATTTCTTGCGCCTGACGTTTGAGCCATTTCACAAATGTCTTCACAGCGGGTCTGACAGGCGTTTTACCGGTTAAAACGTGATATCCGCTGCCTTCAGGTTCGGCATACAGTTCGATCAGTCGCCCCGCAGCGATGTCGTGCTCGACGAAATGTCGCACGGTCGCCGTCACGCCCTGGCCCGCGCGAAGCCCTTCCAGCAGCAAATTCCCCGGAAGAGAGATACTTCCGGCGCTGGGCCCATGATCCACGCCGCGTTTGGCCAGCCATGTCGTCGCCTCAGTTGTTCCGAATTCTTCTAGCCATGGTAGCTGGCCAAGATCTTTTGGCGTCCATGAGGTCTGGCCCGCCAGCAGACTAGGTGCAGCAACAATGACAAATGGCGTTTCCAGCAACATCTCGGCGTCGACTCCGGGCCAGCCGCCTACACCGTATCGGATTGCAACATCGACCCCACCGGGACTTAGCGTGACAAGGTGCGGGGTCGGGTCGAGCGCCAGATTCACGTCAGGATTTTCGGCTTGAAAAACCGGCAGGCGCGGCATCAGCCAGAACGCAGCAAAGGATGCGGTCAGTGAAACATGGACCGGACGCTCCTGGCCCGTCCGTATCAAATCCTCGACAGCGGTACCGATTGAACCAAACCCAAGTTGCAAAGCACGTGCCAGTTGCTGCCCTTCTGTGGTCAGCGACAACGACTTTCCAGTTCGGTCCAACAAGGCGACACCCATATGCTTCTCCAAGGCACGCAATTGTTGGCTTATTGCAGCATGGCTGACATTTAGCGCAGCCCCGGCCGGCACTACCCCACCCTTTTCGGCGAAGGCTGAAAAGGCTCTGAGCGAAGCCAGCGGCGGCAGGTTGAGCCAATCCATATGTAATTTCCTCTTACATATAAGAATTGCAATTGAGTCGCATTTTTTAGCCCGAAGATCAATCCTGAGACTGTTCCAACACAATCAGAGGAGAGACCCGATGCTCTCGATCTTTGCCAGAACTTTCATGAACGCCACCCGAATGCTTGAGCCGGATGACAATCACGCGCGTCGCGAAGACACCTCCCAAAGACGTTGGCTGCCGGACGCGCATTGGTGGAAAGAAGACACCCGCGGCGGCAAAGCTCCACGCCATTGAGGGTGGGTCCGTCACGCGTCTGGACCGGATCCGGTCGGAGATGTAGTCTAAAAAAGTAGCACCGGCTGTTCTGGAAACGCGCGAACAGATGGAACAGCCGGTGCCCTAACCTCTGGGCGGTGGACCGCCCGGAGGTATTCTTTATCCGTTACTGGCCGCCACCCAATTGGTGAACATAAGCCGACACAGCGCGGATTTGTGCCTCGGTCAATCGGGTATCCCAGGGCGGCATAATGCCGAAGCGGCTGTACTTGACCGTTTCGGTCAATGCCTCTTCGCTGCCGCCATAAAGCCAGATCGCGTCTGTCAGGTTCGGTGCGCCCTGGATGACATCACCGGCGCCATCTTCTCCGTGGCAGGCCGAACAATTGTCTTCAAAGACCACCTTGCCGGCCTGTGCAGCCGCATCATCGCTTTGGGCATTTGTCAGCGACATCACGTATTGCACCACCTGAGTGATCTCTTCCGGCTCTAGTATCTCGCCAAAAGCGGGCATCTCGGAATACCGTGTGTCGTCGCTTTCCTCGCTACGGATGCCATAGCTCACGGTGGTCACGATGTCATCCAGCGTACCGCCCCAAAGCCAAGCGTCATCCAACAGGTTCGGAAAGCCCGTCGCGCCTTGCGCGCCTGAACCATGGCACTGTGCGCACCATGTGCGGAATACGGCACCGCCCGCGTTCACCGCGTATTGTTGCAGCTCTGCATCCCTGGCGATGTCTTCCAATGGGGTTTCGACCAACTTGGCATTCCACGGCGCATTTGCCTCTTCAAAGGCGACCATTTCCTGCTGCACCAGTTCACGCGAGGACCAACCCAGAACACCTGCAGTCGCCGACTGCACCAAAGGCCATGCAGGATACATGATCGTGTAGATGACGGCCCAGATGATGGTGACATAGAAGGTCCACAACCACCAGCGCGGCATTGGGTTGTCGAATTCCTCGATCCCGTCCCAGGTGTGGCCAGTGGTGTTCGGATCACCCGGCTGTTTTTCAGGTGTCTTGCTCATTTACTCGCCTCCTTGGATTCGGCGGATTTGTCGCACGTGCGGAGCGCAGCTTCATCGTCGCCCCGCAGGGGCGCTGGCGCATCGGCGTGCCGGAACGGGATGTTGGCGGTGTCCTTGTATTCTTTGCTTGCACCGGGGCGGAAAACCCAAATGACGATGCAAATGAAAAAGACGAACAACAAAAGCAACATCCAGCTGTCCGCGAACTGCCTAAGGATCGTGTATTCTTCCATCACACCCTCCTTTAACGGTTTGCATCTGGGGTGAAGGTCGAGAAGTCGACCAATGTACCCAGCATCTGCAGGTAAGCGATCAGTGCATCGGCTTCGGTCAGCTCGGGCTGGCCATCAAAGTTCCGAACATTGACCTTTTCGCCATAGCGCTCCAACAGGCCATCATAGTCGCTGTCTGGATCGGCCTGCGCCCGGAAATCCAGCGCTGCGTTTTCGAGCATCTCATCGGTATAAGGTGTCCCGACCAGAGCGTTCGCAGCCATGACGTCGCCGATGTATCTGCCGTCAATCCTGCGGTTTTCGAGGAAGCCGTATTTGGGCATCACCGATTCCGGCACTACGGATTGCGCATCGCGCAGGTGGTCCACATGCCACTGATCTGAGTAGCGGCCACCGACTCGTGCCAGGTCTGGCCCGGTGCGTTTCGATCCCCACTGGAACGGATGGTCATACATCGATTCAGCCGCCAGCGAATAGTGGCCATAGCGTTCGACCTCATCCCGCATCGGACGGATCATTTGGCTGTGGCAGACATAACAGCCTTCGCGGATGTAAATGTCACGCCCTGCCATTTCGAGAGGGGTGTAAGGGCGCATGCCCTCCACCTTCTCGATTGTGTTCTCAAGATAGAACAACGGGGTGATCTGCACGATGCCACCGATGGTTACGACCAAAAAACTGAAGATCAGCAGGAGGGTCGCGTTGGTCTCGAGGATCTTATGTTTGTCGAGAATTGCCATTGCTCCGGCCCTCCTTATTCAGCCGGGACCGCGACGGTCAGGCTGGCCTCTTTGGCCGGCGCTTTCCGTACAGTCATCCACAGGTTGTAGCACATGATCACCGAGCCAGCGAGGAACAGAACCCCACCCAGACCGCGGACCACATACATCGGGAACTTGGCGGCGACGGTGTCGGCAAACGAGTTCACCAGGAAGCCGTTGGCATCCACTTCCCGCCACATCAGGCCTTCCATGATACCGGTGACCCACATAGACGCGGCATACAGAACGATGCCAATGGTCGCGAGCCAGAAGTGCCAGCTGACCATTTGTAGCGAGTAAAGGCGCTCGCGCTTCCACAGAACAGGCACGAGGAAGTACAGAGCACCAAAGGTGATCATGCCATTCCAGCCCAGCGCACCCGAATGCACGTGACCAATGGTCCAGTCCGTATAGTGGCTCAGCGAGTTGACCGCGCGGATCGACATCATCGGACCCTCAAAAGTGGACATGCCGTAGAAGCCCACCGAGATCACCATCATGCGGATGATCGGGTCGGTGCGCAGTTTGTCCCATGCACCCGACAGGGTCATCAGACCGTTGATCATACCCCCCCAGGACGGCATCCACAGCACGATCGAGAACACCATGCCCAGCGTCGAAGCCCAGTCAGGCAGCGCGGTATAATGCAGGTGGTGCGGACCGGCCCAGATATACAGGAAGATCAATGCCCAGAAGTGGATGATCGACAGCTTGTAGCTGAACACCGGACGTTCGGCCTGCTTCGGGATGAAATAGTACATCATCCCCAGGAAGCCCGCAGTCAGGAAAAAGCCCACAGCGTTGTGACCGTACCACCACTGGATCATGGCGTCTTGCACACCCGACCAGACGATAACGGATTTCGAACCCCAGATGCTGACAGGGACGGTCATGTTGTTGACCAGATGCAGCATCGCGACGGTGACGATAAAGGCCAGATAGAACCAGTTTGCCACGTAGATGTGGGGCTCTTTCCGCTTGACGATCGTGCCCAGATAGACAGCAAGGTAAGCCACCCACACGACAGTCAGCCACAGATCTACATACCATTCAGGCTCGGCATATTCCTTGGATTGGGTACCGCCCAACACATAGCCGGTCGCGGCCAGGACAATGAACAGCTGGTATCCCCAGAAAACAAACCACGCAAGGTTGCCGCCCCAAAGGCGCGCTGCACTGGTCCGCTGAACCACATAGAACGAGGTTGCGATCAGTGCATTGCCGCCAAAGGCAAAAATCACGGCCGAAGTGTGCAGGGGCCGCAGGCGCCCAAAATTCAGGTACCCCTGCGCCCATTCAAAGTTTAGCTCAGGAAAAGCCAGCTGAAACGCGATGAAAGTTCCGGCTAGGAACCCAACCACACCCCAAAAGGCCGTCGCGATCACGCCGTAACGTATCACGTTATCCATGTACTCTGACGAGCGGTCAACAAGGATATCTGGCTCATCAGTGTTGCGTAGCGTCCAGATGAACAGTCCACCGGCAATCAACATCACCAGTACCGCATGCACCTGATACGCCAAATCCCGTGCGTAGTTGGTCCCGATCGCTGCGAACAGCACGACCAGCCCAAGCACGATCAGCTTGATGTAATTCGACATTTTGCGTCCCTTTGAATTGCCTCACACGATTCCGATTCCCTCGCCGCGCAAGACCCTTTTGTCTGGTTGCTGTTTTGTCGGACAGCGACCAATGCTGCTTTGATCTGTGTCAAGACAATAGCCCGAAATCTATGACACGCATAAGCTGATGGATGGGTTACCTGGTCGCATGGGACCAAATGCTCAAAATATGAGGTCGATATGGGCTACAAATCTCTTCTCACAGTTATGACCGAAACAAAGACAGCTCAGGCAGCATTGGCTCAGCTGGCGGCATTGGCCGAAGCACAGGATGCCCACGCCGAAGCGCTATGTCTGGGCGTGGATCGCAGTCAGACCGGTTATTACTATGCTGGCGCCAACGCTTTGATCCTTCAGGAAACGCTAAGCCGTGCCAACGCCGAAGCGGATGAGGTGCTGAATTTCGCCAAGGCTTTTCTGGGAAAAACCGGTATTCGCTGGTCTGCTGAAAACGGCGTTGCGCAAATTGCGGATATCGGGCGCCATGTGGCACACAGGGCACGGTTCTCAGATCTGGTGGTCCTTCCCCATCCCTATGGTGAGGATCGGGGTGCCGAGGCAGAGCCGATAATCGAAGCGGCCATGTTCGAAGGTCACGCGCCTGTTCTGGTGGTTCCTAACGACGCCGAGCCGTTTTCTGTGCCGCGCAAAGTGATGATTGCCTGGAACGAGAGCGTCGAAGCCATGCGAGCCATTCGCCGCGCCTTGCCCTTCCTCAAACACGCTGACT
This sequence comes from uncultured Ruegeria sp., assembly GCF_947489545.1. Lineage (NCBI taxonomy): Bacteria > Pseudomonadati > Pseudomonadota > Alphaproteobacteria > Rhodobacterales > Roseobacteraceae > Ruegeria > uncultured Ruegeria sp. Next base: position 31,249 of record NZ_CANLDZ010000024.1, read on the forward strand.
TGGCGCATATCGTGGTGATCGACCCTCCGCGCCATGGCCCGGATCGGTCCGATCCCGGTGGACTGTTATCCCAGATGCTGGCGCGGCACGGCGTGAAATGCGAGATCGAAGTGCTCAGCAAAACCATGACCCGAGTGTCCGACATTCTGAACCGTCACGCGTTAGACACCGAATCGGATTTGATCATCATGGGGGCTTATGGCCATTCGCGATTCCGCGAGGCCATTCTGGGCGGCGCAACGCGCAATATGCTGGAACAGTCGGTCGTGCCTGTCTTCCTCGCCCACTGATCTGAGAAATTCAACAAGCCGCCCGACAAGGCGGCTTGTCTATCAGCGTCGTATCAATCCGATCAGGAACAGCAAGATCACGGCTCCGACCGTGGCAAACAGTATCGACGAGATCAAGCCGCCGCCCACAGCGAACCCAAGTGCCGGGAAAATCAAACCCGCAAGAAAGGCCCCGACGATCCCGACGATTATGTTTCCGATCAGGCCAAAACCCCGGCCTTCCATGATCTTGCCCGACAGCCAACCGGCGATTGCACCGATCAAAATCATGGCCAATAGGCTACTGAATGTCATGCGCTGCTCCTGATATTCGTTTCATCCCGACCAGTAGATCACGGCTGCAGTTCGGGGTCACGCAGGAACATAATCAAACCAAAAAACCACCATCTGAATCGTCGCCAGCTTCGTCCATCAACCGCGCCATATCCGGGATCGTGACGTGCCGCTTGCCTTCCAGCAAAATCACACTGTCCCGTTTCAAAGCTGATATCTGTCTGCTTACCGTTTCCAGAGTCAGGCCAAGATAATCTGCCATTGCCTCACGCGTCAGCGGCAGGTCGAACACAATTGGCCCAGACTGAGCCTTCTGACTGACCGACGCATCCCGGCGCGCTATGATCGACAAAAGGCTGGCGATTTTCTCACGCGCGGTTTTGCGCCCCAGCACGAGCATCCATTCGCGGGCTGCATCCAATTCATCTAGCGTCATCTGCAACAGACGGTGCGCAATATGAGGTGTCGAGTTCATCAGGTCTTCGAACGGCTTTTTACGAAAACAGCACATCACAACGTCAGTTGTTGCCTGCACATCGTAAGGGGCAGTCTCGCGGCCAGGACGACCGACAAAATCGCTTGGCAACAGCAAGCCCACCATCTGCGTTCGGCCGTCTTCCATGGTCTGTGTCAACGACGCAATGCCCGACACGACAGACCCGACAAAGCTCATCTGATCCCCTGACCAGATGATTGTCTGCCCGGCCTCAAAGCTTCGGTAATACTTGATGCCCTCAAGTTCTTCGAGCTCATCAGTGTCACAATGCGCGCACACAGCCCGATGCCGGATCGGGCACCCCTCGCAATTGGTGTGGTCAAATTGGGCCTTCACGGTCATGCGCGTTTCCACTTGATCTCTGTCAAAGTCGCTAAGTCGTATCTCACCTAAGGGTATCGATATGATAGTGAAACCACAATTGGCAAAGCTTGGACTATTTGACGCGAAAGTCCCGCGTTACACAAGCTATCCCACCGCCCCGCATTTCAACAATGACGTGGGGGCGGGTCGTTTTGGCGACTGGATTTCGGGGATTAAACCGGGCAGCGAGATCTCACTGTATATCCATGTTCCATTCTGCCGCAGGCTGTGCTGGTTCTGTGCCTGCAGGACGCAGGGAACACAAACAGACAATCCAGTGATCGCCTACGTGGATGTTCTAAAAGCAGAACTGGACCTGCTAGCCGAGCGCTTGCCAGACGGTGTGGTCCTGTCGCGCCTGCACTGGGGTGGCGGCACCCCGACGTTGCTAAACCCGGGATTGATGCGCGATCTGGCACAGCACATTCTGGGCATCGTACCAATGGGTCCAAACGCAGAATTCTCGGTCGAAATCGATCCAAATGAAATTGACAACGCGCGACTGGACGCGCTGGCCGACGCGGGAATGAACCGTGCGTCAATTGGCGTTCAGGATTTCGATGATGAGATTCAGAAGGCCATCGGACGCGTCCAAAGCTACGACACCACACGTGACGCGATCGATATGATCCGAGCCCGAGGAATCAGCAGCCTGAACGCCGATATTCTGTATGGCCTGCCGCACCAAACCAAAACGCGGATGACGGAAAGCGTGCAAAAGCTGCTGTCGCTCAGCCCCGATCGGGTTGCGCTTTATGGATACGCGCATGTGCCCTGGATGGCGAAGCGGCAACAGATGATCCCGTCTGATGCGCTTCCCACACCTGAACAAAGGCTGGAGTTGTTCGATACCGCGCGGCGGCTGTTTATGTGGGACAACTACGCCGAAATCGGAATTGATCACTTTGCCACAAATGACGATGGCCTGACCCACGCTTTGCGTGCGAGTCGTTTGAAACGCAATTTTCAAGGTTATACTGACGATCAGGCCGAAGTTTTGATCGGGATTGGGGCCAGCTCAATCTCTCGCTTTCCGCAAGGATACGCACAGAATGCTCCGGCGACGTCTGCTCACACGAAAGCAATCCGCAACGGTCAGTTTTCGACCTCGCGCGGCCATCTGTTCGAAGGTCAGGACGTTTTGCGCGCGCGTTTGATCGAGGCTCTGATGTGCGATTTCCAGATCGACACAGCCGAGATCCTGCGGGACCACGATATCTCCGCTGCCGAGTTACACGGTATGTATAGCGCCGCGAACGCGACCTTTGATGGACTGTTGCGCATTGACGAGGACGGGCTGTTCGTTCCGCCCGAGGCGCGCCCGTTGACCAGGATGATCGCCCGCAGCTTTGATGCTTATGATCTCAGCAAAGCCGGGCACAGCTCGGCGATCTGACCAGAATTGGGCGGGCCGATATCGGCCACTCTGCAGCATTCCTGAACCGGGGCTTGACGTACGCCCTGGCTTTTCTCCACACTAAAGACGTGGGGAAACTGACCACCCCACAGCCTGAGGCAGGCTAGATTACAGGCGATCCATGCCGACGCTGACGCGCTCGACAACTCCTTTCGTGCATCCATTCTGCAACCTGAAAGAGGGACAGCACCTATGCGCGTTTTTACCGTCCTCGGGCCCAGTCAATCGGGCAAGTCTACACTGGTCGAGGCCATCAGCCGCCTCGATGGCCGGCCCGCCACGTTCGACGTATCCGGAACCGTGCACCTGCACGGTTTTTCTTATTTGGACGAGCCGTGGTGCGCGGTTGACGTGGATGGTGGTGGCGATGCGCTGGCGTATGTCGGCCCGGCCATGGCGATCTCGGACGCAGCCGTCATTGTGGTTCCACCCGACCCCGATGCCGCCGTTTTATGTGCCCCTTATCTGCGCCTGGTCGAAGAAGCCGGTATTCCCTGTTTCTTGTTCATCAACCGGATGGACAGCCCAAGTGGACGAATCCGTGACATCATCGCGGCACTGCAAACCTATTGCAGCCACCATATCACGCTTCGTCAGGTGCCGATCCGTGATGGCGGTACGATCATAGGTGCTGTCGATCTGATCTCGGAACGGGCCTGGAAGTATCAGGAGGGGCAACCCTCGGCCCTGATCGAGCTGCCGCAATCCGTGGAAGACCGCGAACAGGAAGCCCGTACCGAGTTGCTCGAAACCCTGTCGGATTACGACGACCATTTGTTAGAGCAACTGATCGAAGACAAGCAGCCGCCAAGCGCCGAAATCTACGACCTTGCCGCACAAGTGTTGCAAAGCCACCAACTGATTCCAGCCTGTCTGGGCGCGGCCAGCCACGGCAATGGTCTGACCCGGCTGATGAAAGCACTACGGCATGAAGCCCCGGAGTTTGACATCGCAGCAGGCCGGGATGAGGCGGCGGACAGTGCCCGCTCTATTGCGGGTTTCGCGGATGTCAAAAAGCACATCGGCAAGATCGTCGTGCTGCGTGGTCTGGGTGATGGTGTAAAGGCGCATGAAGCTTTGGGCGGGGAGACAGTCGGCAATCTGACCACGTTGGATGCCAAAACCCAGATCAGCGCTTTGGGGGCTGGACACATCGGGTTGGCGGTGAAATCCGATCACCTCAACCCCGGCTTTCTTTATGACAGCACTTCGGCCACGCCACTCCCGGAATGGGCAGAACCCCACCCGGCTGGGCATCGGCAAGTGGTATCCCCGGCGCATGAGCGTGATGATGTACGTCTTTCAAATGCCTTGACCCGGATGGTCGAGATTGATCCGGGCCTGCATATGGAACAGGACGAATTGAGCGGACACGCGGTTCTTGGTTCGCAGGGCCCTCAGCATATGCGCCGGGTGACAGCCAAATTGGCCGAGGATTTCGGCATCGAAATCCAAGCCGACCCGGTGGAAACCGCGTATCGTGAAACCATCAAATCGACCGTCGAACACCGGCAGCGACATCGCAAACAATCTGGCGGTGCTGGCCAATTTGCGGATGTCGTCATCTCGGTTGCGCCAATGCCGCGCGGTTCAGGGTTCCAGTTCGAAGAAGTCGTAAAAGGTGGTTCGGTACCCAAGAACTATATCCCGTCCGTCGAACATGGCGCCAAAGACGCGTTGGTTCAGGGTCCGGAAGGATTTCCGGTGGTCGATGTGAAGGTCACACTGAGCGATGGCAAACACCACAACGTCGACAGCTCGGACTACGCCTTCCGAACGGCGGGTAAAATTGCCGTGCGCGAGGCGTTGCCGCAAGCCAAACCCGTGGTCCTGCAACCGATCCTGAATGCGGAAATCCATCTGCCATCAGATTTCGTAGGCGATCTCGTGCCGACAATCAGCACGTTGCAAGGGCAAATCCTGGGGTTTGAGGGCAACCCAAATGCCGCAGGCTGGGAGATATTCAACGCCATGTTGCCGGCAGTGGCCGAAGATGAACTGCACCGAACGCTCGCCAGTGCCACCCGAGGCACCGGTTGGGTGAAGCTGAGCTTTGACCATTACGAAGAACTGCGCGGGCCGGTGCCTAAAACCGCAACACGGGAAACAGCCAACGCCTGACGGGAGAATCGGTGGGTTATCAGCCCGCCGCCGCAATCAGTTCGCGGGTGTAGTCGGTCTGGGCGTTTTCAAACAGGTCTTCGGCGGCGCCCATTTCGATCACGTCGCCATTTCGCATAACGATGACGTTGTGCGACATCGCCCGCACAACCTTAAGATCATGGCTGATGAACAAATAGGCCAGCCCGTATTTTCGCTGTAACTCGCGCAGCAGATCGACAATTTGAACTTGCACCGTCATGTCGAGCGCACTGGTGGGTTCGTCCAACACCAGAAGTTTAGGCCGCAGAACCATCGCGCGTGCGATCGCGATACGCTGACGCTGCCCGCCAGAAAACTCATGTGGATATCGGTCCATCGAGGCCGGATCCAAACCAACTTCGGTCATTACTTCGGCCACCAAATCGCGCGGGGCCCGGTGCGGATCGACGTTATGAATGGCCAGTCCTTCAGCAATGATCTGCTGGCAGGTCATACGCGGGCTGAGGCTGCCGAACGGATCCTGGAACACGATCTGCATGTCCTTGCGCAGCCGCCGCAGCTCGCGCGTGGACCAGCGGCGTACATCCTGATCGCGATAGGTGATTCCACCTTCGGAAGCGATCAGCCGCATGATCGCCAACGCGAGTGTTGTCTTACCCGAGCCGCTTTCGCCGACAATACCCAGGGTCTCGCCTGCGCGCACACTCAGCGTCGCATCGTTGACGGCCTTTACGTAGCCAACTGTGCGTTTCAGAAATCCACGTTGGATCGGGAACCAGATTTTCAGATGATCAGTTTGTGCAACCACTTCCGCGTCAGCGGGCACAGGGTCGGGCGAGCCGGATGGTTCGGCCGCAAGTAGCTTGCGCGTATACGGATGCTGCGGGTCATCAAAAATCTCGACAGTCGGACCAGTTTCGACGATCTCACCGTCTTTCATCACACAGACCCGATCTGCGATCCGCCGGACAATGCCAAGATCATGGGTAATGAATAACATCCCCATGTTTTCCGACTTCTGTAGGTCGGCCAGCAATTCCAGAATCTGCGCCTGAATGGTCACGTCCAACGCAGTTGTGGGCTCGTCTGCAATCAGGATGTCGGGTTTGTTGGCCAGTGCCATAGCGATCATGACCCTCTGTCGTTGCCCGCCAGACAGTTGGTGCGGATAGCTGTCCAACCGATCCTGTGGGTCACGTATGCCCACTTTGATCATAAGCTCAATAATCCGGTCTCGTGCCTCATCCCCGGTCAGACCCTGATGCAGCGCCAACGATTCCGCCATCTGCTTCTGGATCGTGTGCAGCGGGTTGAGCGAGGTCATCGGTTCTTGAAAGATAAAGCTGATGTCATTGCCACGCACATCCATCAAACGCTGATCCGAGGCGCCGATCATTTCCTGGCCATCATATTTGACAGAGCCCTCGACCATCGCGCTGTCGCCCAACAGGGACACGGTGGACAGCGCTGTCACGGATTTTCCGGAACCGGATTCGCCGACCAAAGCGACGGTTTCACCGCGATCAACAGTGAATGAGACACCTTTGACGGCAGCTGATATCTGACCGTCCTGCCGGAACGAGACCTTAAGGTTGTTCACATCCAGCAAGCTCATGAAAAGGTCTTTCTCGGATCAAATGCATCGCGGACGCCTTCAAAGATGAAGACCAGAAGCGACAGCATGATGGCAAAGGTGAAAAACGCAGTGAAGGCCAGCCAGGGGGCTTGCAGGTTCTGTTTCGCCTGCAGGGTCATTTCACCCAGGGACGGTGAAGATGAGGGCAACCCGAAGCCAAGGAAGTCCAAAGAGGCCAAACCGCCGATGGTGCCCGTCACGATGAACGGCATGAATGTCAGCGTCGCCACCATTGCGTTTGGCAGCATATGGCGGAACATGATTGTCATGTTACCCACGCCAAGCGCCCGTGCCGCACGCACGTATTCAAGGTTTCGCGCGCGCAGGAATTCGGCCCGCACAACGCCCACCAGACCCGTCCATCCAAAAAGTATCATCAGGGCTACGAGGAGCCAGAAACTTCGCCCGAGAATGGCGAACATGATGATAATGACATACAGGGACGGCGTCGCCGACCATATCTCGATGATCCTCTGAAAGATCAGGTCAAGCCAGCCTCCGAAAAACCCCTGTATGGCCCCGGCGAAGATCCCAATCAAACTGGCCGCGCCGGTCACGATCAGCGTGAACAGGATCGACAGGCGGAACCCATAGATCACTCGGGCCAACACATCCCGTTTGGTATCATCCGTGCCCAGCAGGTTTTGGCTGTTGGGCGGCAGAGGTGCCGCTCCGGGGCGATCCACGCTGGTGTTGAAGGAATACGGGATCAATGGCCAGATGGCCCAGCCACGTTCAAACCCGTCAGCCTGGAATGTACCCGCATCAATCTGTTCGATGATGCCGTCAGGGTCGTCAAAGCATTGCTCAAGACCACCACTGTCAATCAGGCATCGGACCTCAGGGTCGCGATAGATTGCTTCGGTTTGGAAGTCGCCGCCAAAATCAGTTTCGGCGTAGAAGTTGAAGATGGGCGTGTAGAACTCACCGCGGTACTTCACCAGGATCGGTTTGTCATTCGCGATGAATTCGGCAAACAAAGACAAGCCAAAAAGCACCGAGAAAATGATCAGCGACCAAAAGGCCCGGCTATTGCGCCGAAAGCTACGCCAGCGCCGCTGGTTGAGAGGGGAAAGTGCCATTTACCCCTCTCGTTTCTCAAAATCGATGCGCGGATCGACCAGGACATACATCAAGTCACTGATGATACCGACAACCAGCCCCATCAAGCCAAAGATAAATAACGTACCAAATATGACTGGGTAATCTCGCGCGACAGCGGCCTCGAAACCAAGACGGCCAAGCCCATCGAGCGAGAAGATCGTTTCGATGATGATCGAACCGCCAAAGAACACGCCGATGAACACCGCAGGAAAGCCCGCGATGACGATCAACATCGCGTTGCGGAAGACATGCCCGTACAGAACCTTGCTTTCGCTCAGCCCTTTGGCGCGCGCGGTCATAACATACTGTTTCTTGATCTCATCCAGAAACGAGTTCTTGGTCAGCAGGGTCAGCGTCGCAAAGGCCGAAATCGTCAGGGCGATGATCGGCAGAGCGATATGCCAGAAATAGTCTGTGATCTTGCCGAACAGGCTCAGGCTTTCCCAATTGTCCGAAGTCAGCCCTCGCAACGGAAATATCTGCCAATAAGATCCGCCCGCAAACAGCACAAGCAACAGGATTGCAAAAAGGAAGCCTGGAATGGCATAGGCGACGATGATGGCACCACTGGTCCAGGTATCAAACCGCGTGCCATCTTTGATGGCTTTGCGAATTCCAAGCGGGATCGACACCAGATAAGCGATCAATGTGGACCACAGGCCCAACGAGATGGAAACTGGCATCTTTTCCAGAACCAGATCGATAACACTGATCGAGCGGAAATAGCTCTGGCCGAAATCCAGCGTCAGATAGTTGCCCATCATGTTCAAAAACCGCTCGAGCGGCGGTTTATCGAAGCCGAATTCCTTTTCTAAGTCTTCGATGAACTCTTTTGGCAGACCACGCGCGCCGATATACTCGCTGTCAGAGCCAAAGGTTTCTTCGGTTTGAACATTATCCCCCCCGGCGAAGCCTGCAAAAACATCGCCCTCACCCTGCATTTGGGCCAGTATTTGTTCGATTGGTCCACCTGGTACGAATTGCACCAATGTGAAGTTCACAATCATGATCCCAAGCAATGTCGGTATGACCAGCAGCAGCCGGCGAAGAATATACGCTCCCAAAGCTGGTTACCTCACCGCGCCTGCAGCTCTCAGTTTCTGGTATTTCTCTTCATTGAACCACCAGAAATCAAACTGCCCGACAGCCAGCGGCGGCAGTTCCTCGGGGTGTTCAAACATATCGTAGTAGGCGACCCAGGTGTCAGCCACATACCCAGTGGGCACCTGAATACGCAAATACCGAAGCACCCTGTCGAGCGACTTTAGGGCTGCAATCTCATCTTCGCGGGATTTCGTTTCCAGCGCTGCGTCGATGATCGCGTCCACAAGCGGCTCTTGCAATGATTGTGGGTTGTAGGATGACACCACCGCAGTCTCGGATCCATAAAACTGCTTCAATCCCGTCCCGGCCTCTAGGAAGGACTGGTTGCGGAAAAAAATCATGTCGAAGTCTTTGTCGTAATACCTTTGTATCCACTGAGCGCTGTCGATTTTCTCAACATTCACAGCGACGCCAAAGCTCTCCAGGTTAGCTGCATACGTCGTTACGATGGCTTCCGCCGTATCGGAAGTAGACGCCGAGAGCATAATCGTGATTTTCATCGGATTGCCTTCGGCATCCTGAAGCTTGCCACCCGCCGACACCGTCCAGCCTGCCTCTGACAAAAGCCTCAGCGCCGTTCGCTTGTTGGCGCGATCTACCGTTCGGTTTCCTTTCGAACTGTGGGCACGAACGGCTTCCTGCGTAAAGATCTCTTCTGGAACCAAATCACCCAATGAATTCAGGAAAGCTGTTTCCTGCTCGGTCGGCAAGCCATCGGCTGCAACTTCAGAGTTTTCCGCGAAGGAATGGCGCTGTTCGGTCAGACCGTATTGAAGCGACTCCGATGTCCACTCAAAATTATAGGCCAACCCAAGCGCCTCACGGACCTTTATGTCTTTGAATGGCTCGCGCTGCATGTTGAAAATGAAACCCTGCGGAGACGGTGGCACCATTACTGGGATGCTATCGCGTTTAACATAGCCCTTTTCTACTGCGGGGAAATCATAGCCTGTCGCCCACTTCTTGGTGCTGCCTTCGGCTCGAAACGTATAGATTCCGGCCTTGAAAGCTTCGAATTCAGCGGCGTCATCCGCAAAGTATTCAACCCGCACTGTTTCAAAGTTGTGTCGGCCCACGTTGATCGGCAGATGCCAACCCCAATAGTCTGGATTGCGGCGGTAGACTATGTATCGATTGAGCTCATAGTCATCGAGGACATAAGGGCCGCTCCCCATGGGGGTCTGCAGACTTTGCTTATCCAGTCGCTCACCTGTTTCTTCGTACCACGCCTTGGAAAACACTGGCGTGCCACCAACCTGCGAGATCAAAGACCGGCGCGATATTCCATCTACGAAGTTGAATTTGATCGTGTGGTCATCAATGATCTCATACCCTTCGATGCGCTGGCTAACGCCACGCGCATAGCTGCGAATTCCCTGTTCTAGAAACAGATCATGGGTGAACGCAGCATCATGCGCTGTCAGTGGTGTACCATCGGCAAAGCGCGCCTCGGGTCGCATATAGAAAATACACCATTCCTTGGTGCTCGGGTATTCAACGGATTCCGCCAGCAAACCATAGGCTTCGGTAATGGAATCCGCCGGTGAGGCAGACCCGAACGGACTGCTGCCGAACATGCTTTCAGCAATCAGGCCAGAATAAAGGCCCGCTTTACCTTGCCAGTTAAAGCGGTTCATCCCATCAAACGTACCGCGTGAAGACACCGAGATTTGGCCCCCTATCGGAGCGCTCGGGTTCACATAGTCAAAATGTGGAAAATCTGCCGGATACTTAAGGTCACCAAAATAGGAGTACCCGTGCGCCTTAATAATGTCGCTACTTTCGCTCGCCGCCGCAAATGCGCCTCTTACGCTCGGCGTCAATGCTGCAACGGCACTTCCGCCCAAAAGCTGCAGTGCAGTCCGCCGCTGCATACCGCCCTGTACCGGTTTCTTGCGTCTAACTGTCATGCCCGCGTCTCCTACACCCCTTGGAACGTCTTAATGCGCCTAAACCTAGCTAAAGGTCCAGTGATTACAGTAGCAAGTTTAGAACGCGTGAGCGCTTTGTGAAGATTTCTTAAGACAAAAAAACCGCTGCAAGGGGCAGCGGCTTTGAAATTCTTCAATCTTCAGCAAGCAATCAGTTGCCGATTGTCTGCAGGTAAGCGATCAGATCAGCGCGTTCCTGAGGTTTTTTCAGGCCAGCAAAGCTCATCGATGTTCCGGAGATATAGGCGCTCGGGCGTTCCAGGAAGGCGTCCAGTGCTTCGGGCGTCCAGTTGCCACCGTGGGCCTGCATTGACGCAGAATAACCGGTAAAGCCCTTGGCCGAAGCGACAGGGCGGTCAACGATCGCATACAGGTAAGGACCAGTGCCGTTTGCGCCATCTTCCAGCTTGTGGCAGGCGGTGCACTTGCGGAATACTCTCGCCCCCTTCTCAGGGTCAGCGGCAGCCAGCATGTCCTCAAAAACTACTTCTTCGCCGTCAGCGCTTTCGCCAGAGCTTTCGGTTTCGATAATGTATGCGGCCTCAGCATCGCCGTGGCCACCACCTGCATAATAGAGGATATCCGCCCCCCATTTGGCCAGAAGCAGCACCAGGAAAGTGCCAAACAGGCCTGCCGCGGCCTTGGTAACTGTCATCGTGTCGAACATTGATCGCGTGTCCATTTCAGCTGTCTGCGCAGGTGTCTAAGGCTTCCCCTAACGAGAGGCAAGGTATAGACACCGCGACTAAACGCCCAATTTGCCAACTTGTTGCACGGAATCGACCTAATGACCAATCGCATCGCATTTCAAGGGGAACCCGGCGCCTATAGCCACGAGGCGTGCCGCAACGCGCGCCCAGATATGGAGGCCCTGCCCTGCCGAACCTTCGAAGATGTGATCGAATCGGTTCGCGCGGGTAAGGCCGATTTGGCGATGTTGCCGGTTGAAAACACGACCTATGGGCGCGTGGCCGACATTCATCGGCTTTTGCCCCATAGCGGGCTGCACATCATCGACGAAGCTTTTGTCCGGGTTCATATCAACCTTCTGGGTGTTCCCGGGGCCAAGCTAGAGGACATTGCCGAGGCTCATTCCCATCTTGTGCTGCTGCCGCAGTGTGCGACTTTCCTAAAAAAGCACGGTATCCGCGGTCGTGTCAGTCCCGACAACGCCCGAGCGGCTCGCGAAGTTGCTGACGTCGGCGACGTCCATTCTGCTGCGCTGGCCAGCGAACTGGCTGGAGAAATCTATGGCCTGAATATATTGGCCCGCAATATTGAAGACCACGGCGACAATACGACCCGTTTTCTTGTCATGTCCCGACAGGCCGACCAGTCGCGTAGGGGCGAACACGGCATGATCACCAGTTTCGTGTTTCAGGTCCGCAACATCCCTGCGGCGCTCTACAAAGCGATGGGTGGATTTGCCACCAACGGTATCAACATGACAAAGCTGGAAAGCTATATGGTCGACGGCTCATTCACGGCGACGCAGTTCTACGCCGACATCGTGGGTCACCCCGAGGATCAAAATGTGCAGCTTGCCATGGACGAGCTACAGCACTTTACGACCAATGTGGAAATCCTGGGCGTTTATCCTGCTACACAACCACGCGGCTAAACGCTGTCCACAATTACTCATGGCTGAATTCTGACCGTCGCTCACCTCTGCGCCACGCGGTCAGAATCCTGCCCACATTGGCTGCAACATCTTCCGTTCCGTTGACCTCCAGGTCATATACCCTGCCCTCATGGATACGTTCCTGGTCCCGCGCAGCACGTCCCAAGGGTCTTTCACCACGCAGGCGTTCTTGCTTGATCAGAACCGAAATCGGGCATTGCACAGCAACAAACAGAACATCATGCGACTCCAGACGCGTTTTAAGGTCTTCCGCCCATCCCGGTGTGTCGAGTATGTGTTCAAGGATCAGGTTGTTACCCGCATCGGCATACGCTGAAACAGACTTGTGGAACCCGTCAAAAATCGGAGACCTGTCTGAAAGCCAATCAAAGTCCTCTGTCCCATACCGGGCCATCGGCAGAACACCGGCATCCCTTAAATGGTCGATGGATACATGCCAGAACGGTACTTCGATCTGTTGCTGTAAGGCGCGGGCAATCGTGCTTTTGCCGCTGCTGGACGCACCGTGGAAGAATATGATCTGCGACACAACTGACCCCGCTTGCTGAAACTAGGTCCGTCGACTACGCAGTTTTAGGACGGCAACTGATACACTTTCGACACAGCATCTTCCAACTGCCGATACTCCCGGAAGCCCATAGCTTCATAATAGGCTAAGCCTTCAGCGTTTTTCGCACCAATCGTTGCGTCAATGAAGGTCAGGTCAAAGCCATGTGCAGCATCAAGCGTCAGGGCAAACAAGCCGCGTCCAACGCCGCGCCTGGCAGCCGAGGGTCGAATATGAGTGCCTATTATGCCCCAACCAACGGCTACGTCATAAGGGTTGTCCGCGACAGCATGCCTGAGAGACTGAAACCCAAGTATGCGCCCGCTCTGATCACCTGCCAGAGTACATCTAATGCTGTCAGGATGACTGATATAGTGACCCAAGACAAACTCAGCGCTGCAGGGTTTTCTTCTCTTTCCCGCATCGAAAAGATCTTGCAAGACGCTCGCGATCCCCTCGGCGTCACTTTCTTGCGCAGTTCTAAAAATCACGATGCTCAAACACCCGGTCCTGTCTGGTTGTTTATCCGCCCAAAACGGGCCTCAAGACCCATGCAAATGGCGCTGCTCCAGCTCTCTTGCGAAATCACCCAGACGCACTTGAAACTGCCTGCGAAACCGGGATTGTCCCAGCTTCATTGACTGCAGCAACAGACGCGCCGGCAGAGACTTGGCAGCCAGAGACATCTCTACGCTCAGGCGAGTTCTGCGCTGCGACAGCGCCAGAAAGTCGACCGTCGTAATCCCGGTCATTCCTTTGCTGGTTGCCTCAAACCTCATTTGTGACGGGCGGTCACAATCTGTCATCAGCACCGACATCTGACGCGGCTTTCCGCGCAGCTTGAACTCGGTTTCCCATGTTGTTCCTGCCGTAACTACAGAACTATCTGCGCTGCGCCGCACATCGATCCCACGCCGCATCGCCATACGCTCGAAACGCTCAAAATCGGCGACCATGTCGAACACCGAGTTGATGGGGGCTTCGATATCTTCACGCGCTGAAAACTGCATGTCGGCCTTTTGTTGATCTTAGTTACTGCTCAGTGTTTCCTCAGGCCAGCGTATCTGCAAGCCAGTTTTGCAGCAAAAAATGTGCGATTGCACCTTTTCGCGCCGGCAATATCTGCGGATGCTCTCCGGCAAAGGCCTGCATCATCTCGGTCTTACTGACCCACATTGCCTCTTCGATTTCGACCGGGTCGATGACAATGTCGCGCGACAATGCCTCACCCGCACAGCCGAACATTAACGACGCCGGAAATGGCCAGGGCTGACTTGAGAGGTATGAGACAGCGCCGACGGGTACACCCGCTTCTTCCATCACTTCGCGCCGCACGGCAGCCTCAAGCGTTTCTCCCGGTTCGACAAATCCCGCCAACAGCGAAAACATCTTATCGGGCCATCCGGGGGAACGCCCCATCAAAACAGAATCACCGTGGGTAATCAGCATGATAACGACCGGATCCGTTCGCGGGAAATGTTGGCCGCTACACGAAGGGCAACTGCGCTGCCACCCGGCCTGAGACAAATCGCTGGCAACACCACAACGTGCGCAAAAACGATGGGTTTCGTGCCATCCAATAACAGCCTTGGCAGTCGCGGCAAGTTCGGCATCCCGAGTGGGTAGCCGGGTCATGATTCGACGCAATTCGGCAAACACATACCCGTCCGGCAATTCAGGGTGCTGTTGTTCGGACCTGTCGACAAACGCGCCGAGAGCAGAGAGGTCGTGCCCGTGGGCCGTCCAATCCGAAATATCTGCCGCAAAGAACGGCGCGCCCTTTTCGCCAAGCCCCAGAAAGATCGGCGTTTCGACGATGCCGCCGGGCCCATTGGTGACCAGGACATGTGTCATTGGCACAAACCCAAGCTGATCCAGGGCTTCACCGGTTACCAGAACCTTGCCGCGCCAGAGCAGCAGGCATTTTGCGTTTGGATCACTTGCAGCCGCGGTTAGCTTGTCTGCGTCGCTTCGAAGATGCGCGGCTCGATCCAGGCCAGAGCCGCCGAAAGTCACCTGTTCCGCATTTTTCATTGAGTTTCCTTTGGATCTTGCGCACAGGGCTGCCACGACTAGGCCCTCGTTGCAACGCAATTCACCGGCAACGAATTCGGACAATGCCGCCAAAAAAGCCTCATGGTCGCCTCGAAAATTTCTTCATTATGCTTCTAATTGTATTTGGTTGAGCAGCAGCATCTAAAAGTAGAAAATTGAGATCTAATCAACGACCCTCAAGGCCGATTCAGACCAAGGCACCAAGCGGGCGTATTCGCATTTTAGCGACGACCGACTTGCACATGAACCTAACAAGTTTCGACTATTATTCAGACAAGCCGGATCCAACACTTGGCTTGACGCGAACCGCCAGTCTTATCCGCGCGGCCAGACGACAGGCGGAAGACGACATTGTCCTGTTGTTTGACAACGGAGACTCCCTTCAAGGCACGCCCCTAGGCGAGTGGGCGGCGCTAAATGACGGCACCCATCCAATGATGCAAGCCTTTGAGGCATTGGGATACGACGCAATCGGGCTAGGAAATCACGATTTTGGCTTTGGTCTGAACGCGCTGGACCGAATCCTTGCACAGGCGCCCTGCCCAGTTCTGTGTAGTAACTTGCATCGGCAAGGCAATTCCGCGCAGCGGTGGCAGGATCATGTGATACTCGACCGCGTCGTGCCGCTGGACGGACAGAATACTGCCATTCGCGTGGGCGTCTTTTCGGTACTGCCACCCCAGACAACACGATGGGAAGCACACCATTTACAAGGCAAAGTGATCTCGGAAGATATCCTGAGTGCGGCGCAAAAAACTGTAACCAAGCTGCAGGGCCTTGGCTGTGATCTGATTGTTGCACTTGCGCATTCAGGTCTCGGGCAAACCCATGCCAGCGCGGGGTTGGAGAACGCCGTGATCCCTTTGGCTGCCATCGACGGGGTTGATGCAATTGTTGCCGGGCACACCCACTTGACCCTTCCTGGCTCTACGCACGAAAGCCTTCAGCACGTCGATCATTTGGCCGGGCTGGTCCATGGCAAGCCTGTGATCATGCCAGGCTCTGCCGGATCCCATCTGGGCGTTGTTGACCTGAGTGTAACTCGCAATTCGGACAATAAGTGGCACGTTGAAGATCACTGCGTTGAGTTGCGGTCTATCCACTCCCCCAGCTCTGGGGTTTTAGCACCTGAAGACCAAGACATAGTCCATCTGATTACACCTGGGCACACCCAAACGCGGGCAGCAGTGGCGAAACCCGTCGCTCGGGTTGCACAAGACATGCATAGTTACTTTAGTTTTTGCGCACCTGACCGAGGGCTTGCTTTGGTCGCCGCCGCACAGGCCGCAGCCCTGCGCCCATTCCTGCGCGGCACCGCGTCGGAAAATCCACCCATGCTTTCGGCAGCATCCCCTTACAAGTGCGGCGCTCGCTCGGGTCCCCGATACTACACTGACGTGCCTGCCGGAGAGATTTGCCTGCGCCATATTGCGGATTTACATGTTTTTCCCAATGAACTGCGAGCAATACAGGTCAACGGCGCACAAGTCTTGGACTGGCTTGAGATGTCTGCAGGCACCTTCAACCAAGTCTCACCGGGTACAGAAAACAACCTGATAAATCCCGGGCGGGCCGGGCATAATTTCGATGTTCTCTTTGGCTTATCTTATCAAATCGATCCATCAAAACCGCCTCGATTTGACGCGGATGGGACGCTGATCAATCAGAACTATGGCCGGATCAAGAATGTAACGTTTGAAGGAAACACGCTCCGACCGGATCAGAAATTCGTCGTGGCCCTCAACAACTACCGGGCCAACGGCGGCGGTCACTTTCCATTCATTGCGAACGCTCAACCGATCAGTTTGCCGCCATTGGATATAAAAAGCGCATTGCGGGACTATTTGTCAAAACACCTGCCAGCGGATCCGATGGAACAAGCACCCTATCCCTTTGCGATTCTGCCTCTATCAGGTGCGTGCGCGATTCTCAGGACGGGCCAGGGCGCGCTCAGGCATCTGGGCGAGTTGGATGTGTATTCGCCCCAGGTGCTAGGCACCGATGCGGATGGTTTCGTGCGTATCCGCCTGACGCTCTGACGGGTTGTCTTTTTCTCAAGCTTTCCCTATATCGACACCTGAGAGGTTGGCGCGGGCGAGCGCCTCGCCAACCTGGTCAGATCCGGAAGGAAGCAGCCACAACGAGCCCCGCTTGGGTCGATGTCCAACCTCTCACTTGACGCTAGACACCAAAGAGCATTGGCCGAAGGAGGGCTTTTATGATTGTAGCAGACACCCTTCGGGCAGCCCGGTTCTAGTACTCGAACCTCAAACCGCCTGAACACATAGCCGACAGGTGCGCGCATGCCATCTGTCCGGGTTACTGTACCTGAACACAGGCAGAACAATGTCCATATTTCTATCGGACCTGGGATGGTCCCACCACTTTGCCGCACAACACGCGGCCAATTCGTCTTGCGTACCGTTTCGTATCACAGCCGTTCATCGCGATCGCCTGACCGGGCTGGGCACGGATGGCGAAACACCTCTGCTCACCCTTGACCGACCGACAGGCGATTATGCGGTCGGAGACTGGGTGCTGGCGGACGAACACAATCGCATTCGGACCCTGCTGGATCGGCGCAGCGTCCTGAAACGCCGCGCAGCCGGCACCGGCGCCGAAGCGCAACTGATAGCAGCAAATGTCGACGTGCTGTTTATTGTCAGTTCGTGCAATGCTGATTTCAACTTACCCCGGTTGGAACGATACTTGGCACTGGCCAATCAAGCTGGATGCTATCCGGTCATTGTGCTGACCAAGGCCGATGTATGCGATGATCCGAACACATACATTGCTCAAGCTCAGACTTTGGCACCTGTTGTGACGGTTGTTGCAATCAACGCGCTGGATCAGACAGAAGTCCAGCAGGTCCTGTCCTGGTGCCCGTCCGGCCAGACCGCAGCGCTGGTTGGATCTTCGGGGGTCGGCAAGACGACACTGGCCAATGGGATGACGGGTCAAGACGAGGCAACCGCAGGCATTCGCGAAGATGATGCGCATGGTCGACATACGACAACCTCACGCGCGCTGCATCGCATGCGAAACGGTGGCTGGCTGATTGACACGCCCGGAATGCGTGCCTTGCGTTTGCTAGACGCGCAAGACGGCGTGGATGAGGTGTTCTCAGACGTTTTAGAGTTGGCGAGCAAGTGCCGCTTCTCGGATTGTCAGCATATCGCGGAACCAGATTGCGCAGTTCAAGGTGCCATTGAAGACGGCGTGCTGGACGCTTCGCGTCTGGAACGATGGAGAAAACTGCGACGTGAGGATCAGCGAAACTCGGAAACCGTGGCCCAGTCCCGCGCGCGCGACAAGGCGTTTGGCAAAATGGTCCGTTCGGTGATGAAAGACAAAAACTCTCGCAACGGCCGATGATATCTGGGCGCCGAGTTTTCGGCGCCCATCCCTTACGCTATCAACCTAGGCCAGACAGCCGCATTCCGGCGGGCAAACGCCCCGATGTGACCGACTTCGGTTAGACCAAACTCAGACGCAGACAAAAGATGCTGTTTGGTGTCAGGGCCGTAAAGATCCGCCAGCCGCCACACTGCGTCCGGAGGGACCATCTCGTCATCTTCGAAGGCAAACAGGTCTGCGGGAGTTCCTGTTTCTGACCATTTGACCGCCGGTAAATCGAGGCCTATTTCAGGAACGTAATTCAATGGCGCCGTGCACCATTTGCGCCATTGCCAGTAAACCGAAGCTGGCAGGTCCGTGCCGAACCCGATGGCCTTTCCTGGCAGGTACCCCAAAAGACGCGCAAGCAAGGGTGCGTGCCCATACCAGAACAACCACGCCAGCGCACGATACGGCCAAGGGTGATCTTTCAGTGTGACCAGCCCCGAACATACCCCAATCATTCGGTCGATCTGACTAATGTCGGGTTGAACCGGGCCCAGCATCGCGCCCACCGAGTGACCGATGGTCCATTGCTTCGCTTTCGGAAAGCGCCGGCGCATCTCGGCCCTGGCCGCGGGCATATCAATCAGCGCCCAGTCTGCCATAGTGACTGTGGATTTGTTGAGATCTCCGGATAGAGAGTGCCCAAAGTCCCGGTAGTCATATGTCAGGCAGGCCATGCCCTGTTCTTCCGCCAGCCACTGCGCAAAATATCGGTAGTAATCTCGTGGAACTCCGGTTGCGCTGTTTAGAACAATAACGATTTCTGGCTCGGAAACTGGCCGATAGAGCCGTGCCGAAAGCATCGCCGGCCCGGACGGGAACCGAAAGTCTTCGGTCAATACCCTTTGCTGTGTGTCCAACATAGCGACCTCGGAAAAACTGAACCAATCGGTTCACCACGCTCAAATGGCACCAATTCCTGTACCCGAGTCAACACCAGTTCAGGTTGACCACACGTCCGCTTGGGATTGAGTAGGAGCGCAAGACATAAAGTCCAGCTTGACTCAGGGCACAATCAGACGCTAGCGATTGTGTGATGGTTCCTGCCCCCTACTAGGGGTCGGGATGAAAAGGGAACACGGTGCGGTTCTGACCGGATACTCCGGACGATCCAAATCCGCGACTGCCCCCGCAACTGTAAGCGGAAAGCAATGCCGAAATACCACTGGCCCAATGGCCGGGAAGGTCGGCAAAGCGATGACCCGCAAGTCAGGAGACCTGCCATCGGAACTGTAACCGAAACTCGGGCGGGGTGTCCGGGCAGGTCCTGACAGCACACCGCCGTCCTGCCTGATCCAAGCCCCTGTCCGCCGCGCAGAGGGCGCAAGATGATCTGGAAGACAAGAACCCACGAATACACAGCAACCGTTTGTCAACGGACAGGCAAGACATGCCCTGCACTGGCCCGAATGGCGCGCGCGATGGCACAGGCTATGGCAGAAGCTCATCCAGTCACCACTTCGGAATTCGAAATCGAAGGCAGCAGCGAGTTGACCTATTGTCCTGAGGGGTGCACTGCGCGGTTTCGGGCCCAGCCCGATCAGATGCGCGTGTTTTGCGGCACCGATGCCGCGGCAAACACCAAACAGCTGGACGATTATGCCAACATGATCTTTGGCACCGATATCCAGACCATGCCATCCGGGATCATCGCAACGCCGCCTTGCGCAATGCTCGAGGTTTTGGCTCTTAAACCTCGCGAACCCGTGCAGATGGCCGTGCAAATCTCAACCTGATCTGACGCTCACCTCTTCCAGGGTCGAACCGACGGCCCATGCCATTTGTTCGTCTGTTTCGACGGCACAGGGGCGCAAGGCGCGCAATCGTACCAGCGCCTTGTCGGGCTGTTCGCCACATTCGACCATCAGCCGTAGAACAAGCATTCCCGACCGGCCGCAACCGCCCTTACAGTGCAGCATGACACGACCGCCTCCAGACAAGGCATGGCGCACGGCAGAGCTGACGGACGGCCATTCATCCAGAACGGTGCGGGGTGGCGCGTTAAAGTCTTCGATTGGCAGATGAACCCATCGGCTAGCCCGACTTTGAATATCGCTGCCAAAGTCCTGCGCGCCGGCCTGAAACATCTCGACTTCGGTTGCCGTAGAAATCACAAGACCCGGCTTCCAGCTCGAGATTGTGTCCAGATCACCTGCGTAGTCCCCGCCGCGACCGGGCATTGATGTAAGGGCAAGCGTGCCTCCTCCAACTTGCAAGGCGTAGATCACCAGCTGAGACATGTAACGCTCTCCCCCCTTTAATTACCGTCGCGAAAAATAGTTCGTGAAATGTACCCCTCTAGCAATACGCGCATCCGGTCCGATTCCAAAATAAAAATCCTCGCACGCTGCTGTGGACGCGGGCGATGGTGACCACTACGCTGTGCCGAAGCCCCGAATCCGCCAGAGTAAACATGACCGACGCACCCAGCCCCGCCTATCAGGTTCTCGCCCGCAAATACCGCCCGGAAACCTTTGCTGATCTGGTGGGTCAGGACGCAATGGTGCGCACGCTGAAAAACGCGTTTGAGGCGGATCGGATCGCGCAAGCCTTCATCATGACGGGCATCCGCGGCACGGGGAAAACCACCACCGCACGCATAATCGCCAAAGGCATGAACTGCATCGGTTCCGACGGCGAAGGCAAACCAACAACCGAACCTTGCGGGCAATGCGAACATTGTGTGGCCATCATGGAAGGCCGTCATGTCGACGTTATGGAGATGGACGCCGCCAGCCGCACGGGTGTGAACGATATTCGCGAGATCATCGACAGCGTCCGCTACCGCGCCGCCAGCGCTCGCTACAAGATTTATATCATTGACGAAGTTCACATGCTGTCGACCAGCGCTTTCAACGCGCTGCTCAAGACGTTGGAAGAGCCGCCTGAACATGTGAAGTTCATCTTCGCCACCACCGAGATTCGCAAGGTTCCGGTTACGGTTCTGTCGCGCTGTCAGCGATTTGACCTGCGTCGGATTGAACCCGAAGACATGATAGGCCTGCTGCGCAAGATAGCAGCGGCCGAAAACGCCGAGATTGCAGATGACGCGCTGGCGTTGATCACGCGGGCCGCTGAAGGCTCGGCGCGTGATGCTACCTCTTTGTTGGATCAGGCGATTTCTCATGGCGCGGGCGAGACCACCGCAGATCAGGTGCGCGCCATGCTGGGTCTGGCAGACCGCGGACGCGTACTGGATCTGATGGATATGATCCTGCGCGGTGATGCAGCAGGGGCATTGACAGAGTTGAGCAGTCAATATGCCGAAGGGGCTGACCCGCTGGCAGTCCTGCGCGATTTGGCCGAGATCACACACTGGGTTTCGGTTGTGAAAATCACACCCGATGCAGCCGAGGATCCGACAGTATCACCGGACGAGCGCGCCCGTGGTCAACAAATGGCCGAGGCGATGCAAATGCGCGTTCTGACACGGATGTGGCAAATGCTGCTGAAAGCGCTGGAAGAAGTCTCCGCAGCCCCGAACGCCATGATGGCGGCGGAAATGGCTGTCATTCGTCTTACCCATGTGGCCGATTTGCCAAGCCCCGAAGAGCTGATCAAGAGGCTGCAAGACTCGCCACCTCCGACTGTTGGTGGACTGGGCGGAGGTGTCCCGGTGTCTGGAAAAAGCACTGCTCCCGTTCAGGCGAGTGCCGCAATTTCGACGTCTGCCATACCGGCCTCACACGGGTCGGGCGGTGCGCCTGTTGCCGCGCTTGCGCAGGATGTGCAAGCAGCACTCGCGCGCTATCCAACATTCGAGCACGTTGTCGAAATGATCCGCTCAAATCGGGATGTAAAGTTGCTGGTCGAGGTTGAAAACGGGGTGCGCCTTGTCTCGTACCAGCCGGGTCGCATCGAGTTTACGCCGGCTGCACCCGCCCCAACAGACTTGGCCCCTCGTTTGGGATCCGCGCTGCAACGTTGGACAGGCAATCGGTGGGCCGTTTCGATTGTGTCGCATGGTGATGCGCCCACTATTGGTGAAGTGCGCGATGCTTCCGAATTGGCCTTGAAAGCAACTGCATCTGAACATCCTTTGGTTCAAGCCGTTCTGACGCAGTTTCCCAAAGCCCGGATCACTAGAATTGAAACGCCGGAACAACGGGCAGCAAAGGTCGAGACAGAAGCCCTGCCCGAAGTTGAGGACGAATGGGATCCGTTCGAGGAAGACTGACGTCCAAACTGTCCAAACTGGATGAAACGAAACCGGGGCTCAACGGTAAGAAGGGCCTTGCCAAATACCTTGACGACGGGCGGGAAGCCCCTCGCCCCTTGTGCCGCACGGATGCCGTCCGTATTTAAGGCTCAAACCGATTTGCAGGAGAACAGCGATGCTCAAAGGACTCGGCGGTCTGGGCGATATGGCCAAGATGATGAAATCCGCACAGGATTTGCAGACCAAAATGACGGATATGCAGGAAGAGCTAAACAACATCATGGTTGTCGGCGAATCCGGCGCAGGGTTGGTCAGGGCCACTGCCTCGGCAAAAGGCGAGTTGAAAGGTCTGGACATCGACCCGTCGATCTTTAACGGGGACGACAAGGAAGTGGTCGAAGACCTGATCCTGGCCGCGATCAAAGACGCACAGGCCAAGGCCGCTGAACGCTCGCAAGATGAGATGGGCAGGCTAACAGAAAGCATGGGCTTGCCGAAAGACATCAAGCTGCCGTTCTGATACACCCGCCTGACGGGTTATCGGCCGGGCTCAACGCCCGGCCCATTTACGGGAGCGCGCCGGTGAGTTCGAACAGCGACATCGACAACCTGATCGACCTGATGGCCAAGCTACCCGGTCTCGGGCCCCGCTCGGCCCGCCGTGCGGTGCTGCACCTGATCCGCAAGCGTGCTTTGCTTTTGACACCTCTGGCCGACGCCATGCAGCAGGTGGCGGCCACTGCCCGTGAATGCCTGAACTGCGGAAATGTAGGCACCACCGACATCTGTGACATCTGCGACAGCGAAGTCCGCGCGACCGGAGAGCTCTGCGTGGTCGAGGATGTCGCCGACCTTTGGGCCATGGAGCGCGCTGCAGTCTTCAAAGGCCGCTATCACGTTCTGGGCGGGACCCTATCAGCCCTGGACGGGGTTGGCCCAGACGAGTTACGCATTCCCCGCCTTAAAGACCGGGTGACAGCCGAAGGGATCACCGAAGTTATTCTGGCGTTGAACGCCACCGTAGATGGCCAAACCACCGCCCATTACATCGCAGATCAGTTGGAGGGTCAGGTGCGCCTGACGTCATTGGCGCAAGGCGTGCCGATCGGCGGCGAACTGGATTATCTGGATGACGGTACGATTTCCGCAGCACTCAGGGCACGAAAAGAACTGTGACGGCTGAGGCTTGCCAATTGGAAAATCACCAACGAAGCTTACGCCCGAACCCAAGCACGTAGATGTCCAAACTTACTGAGACAGGGCGCACGCTGCCTGTTCCATTGGAGAAAAGATGCCAAAGATCTTTGCATGGCTAATTGTTGCAGCATTTGCCTTAACACTTGCTGGATGCACCACAAAGCCAACTGCCCAGCAATCTGATATCGATGGGCTGGCGTCGGAAATTCGCGGACTTGGACCAGATGTTGATCCGGAAGAGGCCACGCGAGCGGCCCAAATCGCGCACAGCTATTCACTTCAACTCGCACAGGAATATCGGGTCACAGATCCACCAATCATTCACAATGCCAAGGTCATTCATGGATTTCGAGAACGTGGTCTTTGCAACGACTGGGCCGAGGATCTTCAAAAACGCCTGAACCAGGAAAACTTCCGCACGCTGACCATGCATTGGGCCACCTCTCCGCCAACAGACTTCAGGATCATCCATCATTCGGCCGTGATCAGCAAACGAGGCGATACAGTGCACGATGGTATATTGCTGGACCCCTGGCGGTACGGTGGCGTCTTGTTCTGGTCAAAGCTCGATGCCGATAAACGATACGACTGGCGGCCTCGGATGGAAGTCCGCGAAGAGCTGATCAATGCTCGACAGATACGAAAAGCATTCAACGAAAACTAACCCGCTTCAAGAAAGCCCCTGCCCATTTCGGAATGGCATCCTCATTCAGATTTCAAAATGTCGTTGGGGCAGAAGAGGATAACGGTTAGGAAGAGGGGACTTTAACGTACATTTGTCCGGAGCAAATTATATGAGCCGTGTTCTCGCCCTGATTTTAGCCACTTTCACTGCCACCGCCGCCTGGTCGCAGGAATTGATCGACAAAGGTTTTGTCGAGGGGTGGAACATCATGATGGACCCGAACCTCGGCAATGGCTGCCTGATCCAGACTGTCTATCAGGACCTCTCGGTGGTTCGCCTGGGCTATGACGCGCTGGACAATCGCGGTTATTTCACAGTCTACAATAAGGCTTGGGGTGATATCGAGCCGGGACAGAGTTATCCGATCCGGTTCGAGCTGGATGGGAAAAGCTATGACGCTACTGCCATCGGGTTCAAACAGGATCGCGTGCCCGGCGCGACGGTGTTTTTCACCGACCGCGACTTCGTCAATGCAATCGCCCAGAACAAGTCCATGACCGTTTACAACCCTGCGGGTGAGGTCGTCATGGCGATCGACCTGAAAGGCACCGCCAAGGCGTTGGATTACGCCCGGGACTGCCAGAACAAGACGCTCTAGCGAATCGGATCGAACAGCGCATCTTCGGCCGTGCAGTCGCGGATCACGTCGCGGCCGCAGGGCACGGGATTCAAATCGCGGGACAGGCACAGGCGAACTTCTTCGATGTAACCCTGTTTGCAGGTGATGGTGATCATATCGGGCGCCAAGGATGGGTTAGCCTTCAGAAATGCATCCTCGACTACCGACGCGGGCAGTTTGACCGACGTGTCCAGCTTGCGGAATACCTGCGGGCGCTGAACGCTTTCATACGCCGCACGAGACAACGCGAAATAGTCCGTTGCGCTGAGACCCGAACAGGAACCGTGTTTCTTCCACTGATGCCAGGCAAGACCGGAACTGCCCTGAATGTCTTGCATTTCCCCCGTCATGCGACGGGTGGGTGGCGCCTCTGAGGTGCTGCAATACGACGGCCAGCCCTGATGAAACTGCGGCCAAAGCCCGTGCAGCACCCAACCATGGTCATGGCGCGCGTCGCATTGATCCGACTCGCGCGCATCGCCTTCGCGCGCGCACCAGTTTGGCGACCAGCTAAGCGACAGGACATAGTAGTCGAACTCACCGGCCTTCTCTCCATCGGCCAGCGCTGATATCGCGCCGAACGCCCACAGTACCAGCCCCGCAATCACCTGGCGCATTCGCCTCTTCCCTTCTTTGGCTGGCGTGACTATATACAGCCCAAGTTCCCCGACAACGGAAACCTGCCTCAATATAACGAGGCCGCCGAATTCCGGCGACGGGACAGATGTATTTAAAGGAGACGGTCTGATGGCAAAACCTCTGATGGCCAAGGCAACCGCCGTTTGGCTGGTGGACAACACCACGATCAGCTTCAAGCAGATCGGTGATTTCGTGGGTATGCACGAGTTGGAAGTACAGGGCATCGCGGATGGTGATGTGGCTGCCGGTGTCAAAGGGTTTGACCCAATCACCAACAATCAACTGACCCAGGACGAGATCGACGCCGCGCAGGACAATCCGCTGCACAAGCTGAAGCTCAAGTTCAATCCTTCTGCTGCTGGTGAGGAAAAACGCCGGGGTCCCCGTTACACGCCGCTGTCCAAACGTCAGGACCGCCCAAACTCGATCCTGTGGTTGGTCAAGTTCCACCCTGAACTCAGTGACGGTCAGATCGCCAAGCTGGTCGGCACCACAAAGCCAACCATCCAGTCCATCCGCGAACGGACACATTGGAACATTTCCAATATGCAGCCGATTGATCCGGTTGCTCTGGGTCTGTGCAAACAGTCGGAACTGGACATGATCGTGCAAAAGGCTGCCGCCAAGAAGGCCGCCGAAGGTGGCGTCATGAGCGATGATGAGCGTCGCAAACTGGTGTCGACTGAACAATCGCTTGAGATGGATGCCGCGCCGAAAATTCCGACGGCTATTGAAGGGCTGGAAACCTTTTCTCTTTCAGATGATCCAGAAGATGAAAAAGACGACGAGCCTATCGTGGACGCTGACAGCTTCTTCAACCTGCCCAAAGGCGGCAGCGACGACGACGAAGACGAACCCCGTCCTTGATTCCTAAATATACCGGCCCGAACAGGCCGGTTCCTGTTTGTTCGGAAACCCCATGCTGACCGTTCTGTCTGCACTTCTTGGACCGCACCGTGCCGTTTCAACCTATGCCTTTCTGAAGACCTGGGGGCTGGGAATAGCGGGTGGTGCGTTAATGATCGCAATCGTTACCACATTGGTTTTATTGGGTGACGACGGGAAGCACGAGCACCATTCTTTCATGACCGTCCCGGTATTGTCGGCAACACCAATCAACGGGGACCTCAAAAACGGGGTCGTCGCCTCGGTTCGGTTGCCAGATGGCAGTGCCGCTTCGATCACGTCGACCGAAGCCCCTATATCGCAAACGGTTGGAACCAGCGCGTGCATCGAAAAACGCGTCTATGTAGAGAGTGGCGAACCCAGATACAGGTTCAAACTGCCACGGTTTTGCGAGGCGGGTTGAACCTGCCAGAAGATACGAAAAGCCGTCCGACAATATACCGGGCGGCTTTTTCTTTCAGATCATCTGGAACAGGATCCCGGTGACAATCGCGCCGCCAACACCAAGCCCAAGATACGTCGCAAAGACGCGCGGTTTTACCAGCGACCAAACTGCCGCCATTGCCGGGATCGAGCTGACTGCACCAGCAACCATAAATGACATGGCCGCACCTGCACTCATGCCCTGCTCCATCAGGCCCGCCAGCAATGGCGGTGCGACATAGGAGTTCAGATAGGCAGGCATCCCGACCAGCGCCGCGATAACAATCGGCAGAACCCCTTCCCCGCCGACAACACCAGCGATCAGGTCGGCTGGAACATAGCTGACCAAAAGCGCTTCGAGCACGTATGCCAAAGCCAACCATTTCAACAGGAACAGACCATTTTGCAGAAACTCTGCCCGAAACCGAACCCGGCGATCGGGATCCTGCCAAAACTTCCAGACCGGTTTTTCGTCAAGCTTGGGACCGCACCCACAGCATCCTGCTGGTTTGTATTCTCGCAATGGCTGGGCAAATGCGCCCTGCCGCATCAACAGGCGAACGGCGAACCCCCCGAACAAACCCAGCGCAACCGCTGAAACCGCCTTGCCAATGGCGAATGGCCAACCCAAGGCGCCAGCGGTGATCAACAAAGTCGGTGGATCAATCAGCGGTGAGCTTAGCCAAAAGGCCATGACCGCAGACAGCGGAGCCCCCAATGCCAGCAGTCCGGCTATAAAAGGAATAACCTCGCACGAGCAAAACGGGGCGAGTCCACCAAACAACGCCGCCAGAAAAATCATCCGGGTTTCACGGCCTTCAAATGCGCGTGCCACCATGACCTCGGCACCGGTCGCTTTCAGATAGGATAACAACAAGACGGCAAACAGGATGTACTGGCCGGTATGGGCCAAAGCCTTTCCGGCGAAGGTGATGACCTCCACCCAATTGCCCGGATCCAAAATGGCCACGGCAACAAGTAGTGCGACGATCAAGGCCCAGGGTGTTTTGATCAGGTCAAGCGCGCCCTTAGCCACCACTCTTGGGTTTTGCGTCAGTTCAGCCATCGTTTGCCGCCTTTCCAACTTCGTCCGCACAGCATTCGCTGAGGATGAACTGCGCCAGATTTCTCAGCTCACCATAACAAGCCCGGTTGATCGTGCTGCGCCCGATCTTCTCTTGCTCGACAAGCCCGCCCGCCGCAAGAAACCGTAGATGATGCGCCAAAGTAGACGGTGCTATTCCTGTCCGGTTTTGGATGTCCCCAACGGTTAGACCCGCCTCGCCGGCGCGAACCAGTGTTTTCAGAACTTTCAGCCGGGCTTCTGATCCCATTGCCGAAAAACCGGCAGCCGCGGTTTCCCACATCTGATTTCTCCATATAACTAACTTTCTAGTTATTTAGTTTATTAGAAAGCCAACGTCAACCGCAGACGAAAGTTTCCGGTATTTCGTAAGTCCAGATTGCCCACTTCTTAAGTCCACCCTATAAGCAGGTATGGGGATTTCGGTCGACACATTCTTTCTTGAACTCAATGGGCATGGGACGCTTCAGGCTCAGATCCAGCAGATGATCGCCGAGGGTATTCTGTCTGGCCGCTTTCACGTCGGAGAGAAGCTGCCCTCGTCGCGCAAACTGGCCGCCCATCTGGGTGTCAGCCGGATCACTGTAACGCTGGCCTATACCGAGCTTTTGGCCAATGACTACCTGACCGCCAAAGGCCGTTCAGGCTATTATGTTTCAGAAAACGCGCCGGTTCCTCCAAAATACACGCCAGTTCAAAAGCAAGCGGAAACAGTTGACTGGGACACGGCACTCGCACGTCGTTTCGTTGACGCGGATGTGTTGCCGAAACCCAGTGACTGGCGAGAGTATAGCTATCCTTTTATCTACGGGCAGGTGGACCGGACGCTGTTTGATCACGCCAACTGGCGGCTCTGTGCGGTGCGTGCCCTGGGGCATAAAGATTTTGAATCGCTTACAGCTGATTACGTGGATCAAGATGACCCGCTGCTTGTCGAATTCATCGCCCGTCACACCCTCCCTCGTCGCGGAATCACCGCCCGCCCCGAAGAGATCTTGATTACCTTGGGGGCCCAGAACGCGCTTTGGTTAGCCTCACGTATTCTGCTGACCCACAATCGTACCGCCGTCATCGAAAACCCCTGCTACTACGCCCTGCGGAGCCTTTTGAATCACTGGGACTGCAAAGTGACTCCGCTGGATGTTGACCGGAACGGGTTGCCGCCTGAGGCCCTCCCTCAGGATACGGACGTCGTATTCACCACGCCGAGCCATCAAAGCCCCACAACCGCGACCATGCCTGTGAGCCGCCGCAATCAACTGCTCGACCGCGCACGAGACCTGGACGCAATGGTGGTTGAGGACGACTATGAATTTGAAATGGCATTTCTGGGGGCTCCCTCGCCGGCCTTAAAATCCATGGACCGCGACGGCCGCGTGATCTATGTGGGCAGCTTTTCAAAATCTCTGTTCCCAGGATTACGCCTTGGCTACATGGTCGGATCTGAGCCGTTTATCCGAGAAGCACGGGCCCTGCGGTCGCTGGTACTACGTCACCCACCCGGCCACATACAGCGGACCGCAGCGTATTTTCTGTCGTTGGGCCACTACGACGCACAAATACGGCGCATGTCAAAAGAGTTGGAGCAGCGGCGCAACATTATGGACAAGGCGATTGACGAACACGGTTTGACGGTGGCAGGGCGCGGCGTGATGGGCGGCTCATCAATGTGGATGGCGGCTCCGGACTCTGTCGATACGGCCCGGCTTGCCCAAAAGCTACAAAATCAAAGTGTTCATATTGAACCGGGTGCCCCGTTCTTTTCAGGCCCAGACCGGCCGCAGAACTTCTACCGCCTCGGCTACTCGTCCATCTCATCCCAACAAATTACGCCTGGCGTGAAGCTGATCGCGGATACCATTCGCGCGGGTTAAACGGTTTTGGACCTAATCCGCCTTTCGTTCTGGCCCTAACGCCCTGACACCCCTTGGGCCTAAACCTAATTCAAAGGCTGGGCTGCCCGTCCGGCTTCACCCATTTATGCGCGGAGACGACTCAGATGAAGATGACGACGGAAGAGGCTTTTGTTAAGGTTTTGCAGAAGCACGGGATTGAGCATGCGTTTGGGATCATTGG
>NZ_CANLDZ010000025.1:0-42603 GCF_947489545.1 uncultured Ruegeria sp.
CCGTCACCCAAATCCCCCACGGGTCATCTGAAGGGACCTGAGCGCATGCAATGGTCCAGCCACGCCCATCGTCGAACCTTTGCAACAGTAGCAATGGAGGCAGGGATACTCGAAGAGATAGTTGGCCGTTTGCTCAACCACACACCACTTTCGATCACCGGACAGCGTTACGTGAAACCGTCTCTCGATGCCCTCAGACCAGCTATGAATACTCTGTGCGATGAACTGAGCTTTCGCATTGAGCGGGAGCGGACAGCTATTTGATTGATAAGGGGGAGGTTACTTCCGTGTCACAGGGTAGAAAGATCGACCCATGGAAACCATTGAGAACGGATAAGCAAGGGACACCACACCGCAAAAAGGGGGCCCTTTGAAATGATCTTACGAACCTACGCAAAAAGCGCCTTGGATGGCCCGAAGATCGATCTTGCCGCCTTTCAGGGCATCATCGCAGGATTTGTCCGAATGGGCGCTTAGCGTCGGCCCTGGATGACCGGGGCTTGCAGTGGCATCGCGGGCTTACTTCTCTGTGTAGCCCGGAGGTTGAACGTCAGGTTGGCGCAGCGGCAAAGCTACACCAAGAGAATACTCAGCGCCTGTTTCTCGAATGGCGCGAAATAGATTACCGCCACGAAAGCCGGTACGACTCTCCTCCTGAAACCGGAAGCAAAAGGCCAGCGCGTCGCGGCGCGCATTTGTGCCCCGGATTACCTATCCCAGATCGGGAGTTTTTGAGCGAGGCGTATCTGTCGCAAGTGCTGCGACCTTATGCGAGAGCAGAGTACGAATGTCGTCAGCTCTTTTGGAGGCATTTGCAAGACGTGCACACGCATGGTCATTGGATTGGGTTCATGCCAACAGATGCAGGCGCATATGTTCCGATGATGCCCCGTACGGGGTTTGGCACTGGTGGTCACTATGAAATCGACAGGGCGACCTATCTTCACCGCTTCGACAAAGCGGAAAGTGAGCTTGGATTAGAAAACTACCCATATTCTGATCCATATCCGGGGCAGGGGACCTGGATGCTCATCGGTGCAGAGCAGTTGGCAGATTGTATGCTAGTTGCTGCATCCAAGTCGAAAGGCCAGGAAGAAACGGCCAATCGCGTTGCAACAAGCGAAGAACAAACGCTCAAGGCGAGGCCGCGCGGGCGTCCGAAGGGAACTGGTTTTGAGAAACTAGATGCACCTTTTGTTGAAGGAGGGGCTCAGATGCTTCGCGAAGGAAACGTAAACAGTGCTACCGCAGCGGCGAGGAAGCTAATTGCCATTCACGGTATAGAGATTGCCAATCATGGTGTCGATGGAACAATCAAGAGGTTGGCGGCACAGACAAGACGGGTTTTGGATGCATAAACCATTGATTACGAAGCTAAAATAGCTTCTCCGATTTCTTATTACTTTCGCTGATTTATACGGACACGACTTTCGAGTTCGGTCTTGCGACACTGCCCGCAGTATCAGCGTAGCAGGAGAAGTGAGATGAGGACGAGCGAAACTGAAAGAGGCCGGCTGCTGACGCGAGTCTAGGTTGAAGAGCGTTTTGGGATAGCTAAACGATTTTTGGAGCTGAGCGCGCTTCGGGGTAGTGGCCCCTGTTTTGTGCGTGTCGGCCGCCTAGTCCGCTATAAGCTGGCAGATATTCGTGCCTGGATCGAAGAAAACACGGTGTAGGTGGGTTCAGATGGGAAAGCCTCAGAACACCCCTGCGTTCGGCAAGCTGCGTTTCGTTTGGAAAAGACTGGTCAATGAAGATGCCAACCTGTCACGCGGTGCAAAGCAAATGGCCAGTTGTTTGTGCGATACGTATGTGAACAAAGACATCGGTCGCTGTTGGCCAAAAAACGCCACACTGGCAAAGCGCCTGTGTCGATAAGAGAACAGTGCAGCGCCACATCAAGATGCTAGAATAGGCAGGGTACCTGCGTCGGGTCAAAGTTCGGAATGCACACTGGGCGTATCAGATGTGTATGCTCGACTTAAAGGGTGACAGCCTGTCGGCATTGCTGTCGCTCAAGAGTGACACAGCCGTCACCTCTTATAAGAACGAAGGAAAGAACATAAAAAACAACAACTTGGTTGGCCGTCCGATGCCATATATTCCGATTGCCGATCTTGAAAGCGGTGCTTTGGAGAGTTGGAAGCTCTGGCTTGGAAACCACTGGCCGGGTGATGTCTTCGAGCTTCTGCAATTGCTCAGAAAAGCAGGGCCCTACATGTTGCCGACGCGCTTTCCTAAAAACGAAGACGCAGACCGCCACCTTGCGTTCTTCAACTGGGTCACGGCGACGAAGGGCAAAGAGCTAAGCTAAGGCAGGCTACACAGCGCCACCGCTTTGCTGTGCCAAATCCTTGAGAGGGGGGTGTCAAAAGTTACAGGATTTAAGCCAAGGGACCGGCCGGGGGTAACCAGATTCTTCCGCAAGGAAGTTCAAGGGGGGGTACGGAGATTGGCACAGTAACGGGCGGAGAGTGGATGGTCTCCGCGGTTTGCTTGAGTGTCGGCTATGCGGACAAAGCGCCAATTCGCGACCGCTGCGCAGTTGGCTGTTCTAGTTCAAGGCTTCAAGAACGGTTGTCAGCAAGCCATGCGATATCGCTACGAGCCGCGTCTTCGCACTCTTTGATACTGGCGTAGTAGCCGGACATTTTCGGACATGTCCAGTAGCCTCCTTCGGGGTGAAAGCAGCTCTTCCTCGCCAACTTCAATCCAAGCATTTTCGTAAAAACGAAACAGCTTGCCGTCAGGGTTCACACATATCTCCACGTTGCGTTCCCCGTTTTCACTTTCAAGCTTCTTTATTGCAGTCCAAGTATTCATGATACGAAGTTTAACACATCTCTTTTGGACAAATTGCAACAAACTTAGAAATCATGTGCCCGAACAAATGCTCCTGGGAGCGTGATATCAGACATTACCTACAAACCACAGCATCGGTCGCTATGGGCCGTATGCAACAATTCGAACAAATCAGCTAGACGAGGGCTTAGTCAGCCCTGCGGCGATCGTACTGCCCTCGGATGGACTAGGGTTGAACGGTCGAGCACGGATCAAAAACGATGCCGTATTCTCAGACGGCAAAGCTCCGCCGTATTGGGCCGGTTACGTACAACCAATTAACTAACATCTCCAGGTTGAGCTACCGTGGGTTGTGCTGTGGCGAGTCGCATACCGGCTCGCCGTTCTTTCACCAGATCAAAAAAGGGAGGCTCACATGGTTACTACATTGGCTGCGGGTGATATTGCGTTTACAGGGTTCAATTCGGACAATCCTGACGAATTCACATTTGTTGCTTTGACGGACATTGAGGCGGGGACCGAGATCAAATTCACCGATAACGGTTGGTTCGCAGCTGGTGGGTTCCGCAGCACCGAGGGGGTATTCGTCTGGACGGCATCGGCGAACATCGCTGCGGGTACAGTGATAAACCCTGCATTTACCGGGCCAAATTTCTCGGCCAGCGGCGATCAGATTCACGCCTATCAAGGTGATGACGCTGCACCTTCTTTTGTCGCATCAGTTCATTTCAATGGCAACGGCTATGAGGCTGACGCAACCTCTTCCAACACCTCTGCGCTGCCTTCCGGGCTGGCGATCGGAACAAGCGCAATTGCTTTACCCGAAACCGACAATGGCGTTTATAGCGGCCCGCTTAGCGGTACCAAAGCTGAATTGCAGGCCGCAGTTAACGACCCCGCCAACTGGACGAACGACAATTCCAGGATTGAAGATATCGAGCCTACGGGTTTTACGGTCACGGATGCCGCGCCCTCGCCATCGGTCATCATAAATGATCTGAATTTGGCAGCCGATGAAGGGGGTATGGCGGATTCATATGAAGTCACGTTGTCTGTCGCGCCCGAGCAGCCCGTCACGATCACCATAGCCGCGGGGGCTGATCTGGACGTTGTGCCAACTGAGCTTGTGTTTGATGCGGCCAATTTTGACCAGCCTCAACAAGTCACAGTCACCGCCGTCGATGACGATCTGCCCGAAGCAGCCGAGGTCGAGGACATTCAGCACACCGTCACCTCTGACGACCCCGCCTTCGACGGAATTTTGGCGCCTGTTGTCGAGGTGTCCATCTCGGCCAGCGACATCGAAATCGTGTCGATCTATGAAATCCAGGGCGCAGGCCATGTGTCGGAATTTGTTTTGGCAGATGGGCAAACGGTTGCCGAATTCTTCGAGGACTTGCCTGCCGGCCCATCAAACGTTCTGGGCGATATGGTTTCAACCAGCGGCATCGTCACTGCGGTAGATTCCAACGGGTTCTATCTTCAGGATTCGGAAGGTGACGGCAATGATGCGACCTCCGACGCGATTTTCGTGTTCACCGGATCAAGCCCGAACGTCACCGTGGGTGATGCTATTTCCGTGGGCGGAACAGTTGCCGAGTTCTTTCCCGGCGGCACAGGCAGTGGCAACCTGCCGACCACCCAACTGACCAATGTTTTTAACCTTGAGGTGCAGTCATCGGGCAATGCGCTGCCCGAAGCGGTTCTGATCGGCAATGATCCGGGTGAGCGGGCAGTGCCCAATCAAAGTATCGACGATGATGCGTTTGCTTCATTCGATCCAACCCAGGACGGCATCGATTTCTTCGAAAGCCTGGAAGGGATGCGCGTGACTGCAACCGATCTGCAAGCTGTCAGTGGGACCAGCCGGTTTGGCGAGATCTTTGCGGTTGCCGATCAGGGGAGTGGCGCGACGGGTCTTTCGCAGCGTGGCACGCTCAATATTTCGCCAGACGATTTCAATCCGGAGAAAATCCAGATTGACGAAGACAGTGGGATTTTCGATTTCGACTTTCCCACGGTGAATGTCGGCGATCTCCTTGGCGACGTCACCGGTGTGGTGAGCTATAGTTTCGGAAACTTTGAAATTCTCCCGACCGAGGATTTTACACCGAACATCCAGCCAGCCGGATTGGAACAGGAAACGACCACCCTCGCCGGTTCCGCCAACGAGTTGACGATTGCAACATACAACGTGCTTAATCTCGACCCCAATGATAGTGACGGCGATCAGGACGTTGCCGATGGTCGGTTTGCAGCCATTGCCGAGCAGATCACCAACAACCTCAACAGCCCCGATATCGTTGGTCTGCAAGAGGTTCAGGACAACTCGGGTTCGGATGATGACGGAACCGTCTCGGCGGCGGAAACTCTCGCGGAACTGGCAGCGGCGATCCTCGCGGCGGGTGGTCCGGCTTATGAGGTGATCGACAACACCTTTATCGGGGACGGAACATCCGGGGGTCAGCCCGGCGGCAATATCCGCACCGCCTTTCTCTACAATCCGGATCGTGTCTCGTTAGTGGAAGGATCCGTGCAGACCATCGGTGGGCAAGGTGAAGGCGAGGCCTTTGAGGGCGCACGTTTGCCGTTGGTCGCGGATTTTGTTTTCAACGGTGAAACCGTCACGGTGGTCAACAATCACTTTTCATCCAAAGGTGGATCCGCGCCTATTCTGGGAACCGAACAGGACTTTGTCGCTCGCCAGGAAGACGTTGATGTGAACGGCAGTCTGGATGAGCGCCAGGCCCAGAGCCAGGCCGTTCAGGATTTCGTCAATGGACTGGGTGATGGCGCCAATGCGGTTGTGTTGGGTGACTTCAACGAGTTCGAATTTGTCTCACCCGTGGCCGACCTTGAGGCCAATACCGACCTCGTCAACCTGACAAACGATATCCCGGAAAACGAACGTTATAGCTTTGAGTTTCAGGGCAACAGCCAGTCTTTAGACCATATTCTGGTGTCCGAGGGTTTGCATTCGGGTGCGCTTGTCGACATCGTCCATGTCAATTCCGAATTTGCCGCTACCAGTGCGCGGGCTTCGGATCACGACCCGATACTGACCAGTTTGTTTTTGCCAGATACTCAAACTTTGGCCGTTGAGTTTGAGGCGGGTCGCTGGTTCAAAACAAAGGCCTTTGAAAGCATTGACGGCGAAGTTGTGGATGTCGAACGGCTTGGCCCTGTGCGCAACAGCCTCAAGTTTTCGGATGTGGGTATCAAAGTGGACGCTGTCGATCCGACCGATTTTGAACTTGTCGCGATCAAACATGGGGCGATTGGTGTGTTCTCATTTGACGACTCGTTGTTTGCCCGCGATGCCGCGTCGGTTGACGGTGACGAAAGCCTCAGAATTGCGCTGGAAGACACGGACCTAGAAGCGGTGGAGTTCATCTTCAGCTTTGGCGACAGTCACGGCAGCGGTGAAGTCGAAGTTGCTTTCTACGACGACGGTGTTCTTGTGGGCACCACGGTGGCGGATGCTGACGACGGTGATTTCGCGGGATCGCTGGGGCGCACGACCTTTGATGCCGTAGAGCTATCAGCAATAGATGACACCATGTTTACAGTCGACGAATTTGCGTTCGAGGTGATTGATCAGAACCTGATTGCTTAGGGCAATGCCACACGGGGTCAATCCGGTACTACCGTGTGGCACACTGTCGACAGATTTAGCCGCATCGCGAACGCCGGAGACCTCGAACGGATTGAGTTAGCCAGTATGACCGGATGTGTCGCAAACTTTTGGAACGGCCAGAGGCGGCGACCTACTGGACGCACCTATCCAGCGAGCCCGGCAAATAGCCTGAAACCTGAGGTCATAGCGCTGGGAAATCGCCGCTTTTTGAGCCGATGATCCTGCTCAATCATGCTATTCAGAAACTTGGGCCTGACTGTTTGAATTTTGGCGGGGCCGCCAAACCGCTTCAGGGTCTTGTTCACTTCCCAAGTACCTGCCGCATTGGCTCCGCTCTTGTCGATCAAGGCCTTGCCCGGAAACCCATTCTTGGACAGCGCTTTGGCAAAGAACCTAGTTGCCGCCGGACCGTTCCTGCGCTCAGACAGCCTGAAATCAAGAGTGTTTCCTGCCTTTTCGACGGCTCGATAGAGATACATCTATTTGCCGCGGACACTTAGATAGGTTTCATCCATACCCCAAGAATTCGACGTTGGCCGCTTCTTAGACTGCGCTCGCGACGTGATCAGCGGCGAGTACTTGGCTACCCACCTATTCAAGGTGGCGGGGTCGACCTGCACACCGCGATCGGCCATGATCTCGTCCAATCCCGATACGAACCTACCTACCGCAAATAGAAGTACACAGCGTGTAACACCGCATCCTTGGCAAAGTGGCAGCCTTTCAAAGAGAGCATACGGAGGCCTGTTAGAGAACTATACGCTGAGAACAAACGTCGGAAGCTGCGTGCTCGTCAATCCAGACAAAAAGTTTGCGACACATCCCTTGCGGCGCATCTTTTTTGAGTAATGCCATAGGCTATCTCGGGCGGTCTGGTTCGTGGGGGATGCGCTTAACCAGGTTTTCAATTTCGTTCATTGTTTCTGCCGGCAGAGCGCCGAAGGTTAGTGCTTCTGCAATACCATCGATTTGCTTTTCTGTCCGCGCGCCCGGGATCGGAACATACGTTTCAGATTGGCCCCATATCCATCCGAGAGCCCCTTGCACAAGTGTTCTGCCATTTGAGGTCAGCAAGTCTCGAACCGCATCGAGTTCTTGAATGAAGTCAGGGTTTGCCCTGCCATCCTTGTAGTATTCCATCCACTCTTCGCTGGATGCGCGCACGTCATCCGATGCCATGACAGAGTTCTGATCGTACTTTCCGGAAAGCAGACCCATCGCGAGAGGTGAGCGTATAAGTGAGAACAGCCCTTCTTCTTGCACCGCTGTCTGCATGCGAGGCGCATCGAAGAACACGTTCATCACGTATTCAACCGCCTTGAAGTTATCTCTTGATGAAACGGCCGAGGCACTTTTGGAATAGTCGGTGCTCCAGCCGTAGGCGCGTATTTTGCCGGCGTCTTTCAACCGATCCATTTCATTGAATACGGCTTCGGCCTTTGCAACTGGCATATCATTCACGTGCAACAGCAGAAGATCGATCCGATCACGTTTCAGCCGCGACAAGCATCCCTCAACGGCGGGAGAAACCTGATCGGGGGAGAAGGGCTCGAATGAGATCTGTTTGCTCGCCTCATCGATTCCCACACCGATCTTTGTGACAACCAAGGCATCGGGTCGACGCTTCAACGCTTTACCCAATAGCCGTTCGGAATGCCCGGCACC
This sequence comes from uncultured Ruegeria sp., assembly GCF_947489545.1. Lineage (NCBI taxonomy): Bacteria > Pseudomonadati > Pseudomonadota > Alphaproteobacteria > Rhodobacterales > Roseobacteraceae > Ruegeria > uncultured Ruegeria sp. The sequence goes on from NZ_CANLDZ010000025.1 coordinate 8,105, forward strand.
GTACGCAGCAGCCGTATCAAATAGTGTGATCCCGCCATCCAAAGCAGCGTGGATCGTCCGAATCGAAACATCGTCGTCTGACCGTGTATACCCTAAGGATTGTTCGCCCCAATACATCTTGCCGCCGATTGGCCAGCATCCCATGCCAAGTGGGTAGATTTCGTTTTCGAGAAATTTCATCAGTGGATCTCCTGTGTGACCCCTCAGAAAAAACGCCATCTCCATCTTTTCATCAACAACACATAATGTAAGTATCGTTTCATGAATGAACGTGACTTTGACTGGGACAACCTCCGGCTTTTCCTCGCAGTTGCCAGAGCAGGTGGGCTCGGCCCGGCAGCAGAACAAACCGGCAAGAGTGCACCCACACTGGGCCGACGTATGATCGAGCTTGAGCGTAATTTAGGGATCGAGTTGTTTCGGCGCAGACCGCGAGGCTATGACCTGACTAAGGACGGGCAAGCGTTGCTGGAAAAGGTCGCAAGTATTGAGGCGCGTGTCTTGCCTGTCACCGAAAGCAGTCTCGCAACTGCGCCACCCTTGGTTAAGATTTCGGCTGGAACCTGGGTCACACGGGTTTTGGTTGGCGCTGTCGGGAAGCTCTGCGGATCAATACCGGTGCGACTGCGTTTCATTTCCTCTGAAGACGTGCTGAAAATTGGGCACCGGGAAGCAGCGATTGGTATTCGAAACCATCGGCCAGAAGAGATCGGCTTGGCTGGCCGCAAAATCGGGCGGGTCCGATTTGCCGTCTATGCCGTAGACGAGAGTGTTTCGACATGGGCGCGGGTATTGTCCAATACACCATCCGCAAATTGGTTGCGGGAGCATTCGCAAGGTCACGACGCCATTGAAGTGACCGCGCCGCAAAATGCCCTTGATCTCGCAAATGCGGGAATGGCTCGGGCTGTTCTGCCAACTTTTATCGGAAATGCACAGCGAGGGCTCAAGCCGGTATCGCCTCTGATTGTTGATCTAGAACATGACCAGTGGCTTGTGTCCCACCACGACGACCGATTTCTCCCAGAGGTACGACACGTCATTGATCGCACCCACGCGATACTGATGGAAGCCAGCCAGAACGGGCAATTGGATGCCTGAATTAACTCCGGCACCCAAGGTAGTCGATTCCTGTCCCGCCAATGATGACGACCCCTCGCCGCCATCCAGCAAGTACTCCCGCTGCAGTCGCAAAAACCGCAAAGCTGATGCTTGGTTTCAAATTCCGCTCGCGGGACTTCTCGTGCTTCTAGGTAGACCATACCGGTCACAACGCGGGGCGCATGACACGCCCCGCACCAGTTTCTAGCGACCCCTCGCTTTGCCGGGAATGTCCATCCGTTTGGCCGCACGCGGTGGCGTCTTCACACGCAGGTTGCGCGGCGGCTTGGCTTTGATCGTCTCTAGTTTAGCAGATTTCGGCGTATCCTCCACAGCAGGAAGGGTCCGCCCGAGGGTGGTTTTTGGTGGTTTGAAGGGCATGATGCACCTCATGACAAAAGGAAGCTGAAGTCGCGCAGATGCACGACCGTGAACGCCCGCAAGGGGTTAGAGTCGATTGTCCATTGTCAGAGTCCTCCGCAGGAGTGTTTCAATGCGCATTCTGCCAATCCAGGTCAGCGCGCGGCGGGATCAGAAAGTATGCTGGTCCATTGCAAGAGTCTCCTTTGCGAATGCTGAGAGAGTCTCAAACTACGGAGCATCTGTCAAACCTGCTCAATGAACGGGTTCAACAGTTTTCAGATAGTTGGGTGCGGCACTTTCCGGACGTTGGGCGATGCCATTGCGATGCTGCGGAGCGATCCGTCGAAGCTGCCGCTTGCGGCAACCGCGAGATCGGGCGAGGCGTAACTCAACAGAGCGCGAATACGGCGATCCGTGAGAAATTGATCGACACGTCGATGGAGGATCGTACCAGCCGTTGGAGATCTAGGCACCGGGCCCACTTCGTCCACACAACAATTTATGGTACATTATCACCTATTAAATTTATGCAATTAGGTTTGAGTATATGCTTGATGATCTTCGCACATGCCTTTCGCGCCTTTCCGGTGGGGGCTGGCAGCCACTTTTCGCCCACCTAAATCTTGATCCCAATTCTCCGACCTTGCGGGACGATCTGCTAGCGCCAACGCACCTATCTGCGCTGGAACTGGCGCCGATTGATGGGTTTGGAGATATCGCTCCCGATGCCCGCCGCTTGATCGAGCCGGGCCGTCCGGCACAAAGCATACTGTTTCACGCCCTCACTTCACCAAACGTAGCGCGCGACATTGATGGCAATAGCTTCACCTCTTTTCCAACGCCCGCCGATCTCGATCTGATTGAGAACGTTGTCTTTGGGCTTGTGCCACAATCTCTCGACGCTTTGCTGGCGCGGATCGATGTGGGTCAAAACGTGGCCGTGGTCGTCTTCGCCCGCGAATACCGTCAGGCCGCCAAAACCGTGCATGGCAATCACGCGGATATGGTCTTCTCTCGTACCGGCGTTGCGCGCGTAGGTACGCTCGATCCGCTATGGGACGGCCAAGCGCGCGCCTATCTGCCGCGCGATTCCGCCGATGACACCTTTGCCTTCCGCGCCTTGGCTTGTCGCTATGCCGCCTATCTGTCCGTGCAGTTGAAAGGCGACGACAGCGATTTCGGCCCCTTCAAAATGAACCGAGGGTTGCGACTGGGTCGCCAAGCTGTTCCTGGCGCGGATGAAGACATGGATTTCTGGGTTCCGGTGCATAAGCTGTTCTCTGGCCCGGACTGTTTGGTCGGCAAAAATCTCGATGTGCAGCTTGTGGCCCATCATATGAATGAAAAGCTCAAGCGCATCCATGAACACAACATGGGCGCTGTCGGGACGATAGGTTTCGAGTCCGGTTTTGAACCGCCAGAAACGGACGGCGAGCCATTCCTCATTGACTCTGACCTCGCTGAGTTCCTGGCAGGACCGGAAGTAGGCCCCGGTGTGCTTTCTCCAATTGCGCGCGCCAGCATGATCGAGCCAACTTTGCGCAATGGTATCCATATTGGTACGCGCGTACCCGCAATGCCTGGCAATGGCTTGGCCCCCAGTTTCAACATCGCGGCCAGTGGCCGCGCACATCCTGCGCCAGAATGGATGCACGTGCGCCACCGCATCCGCAACGACGGAACATTGCAAAACCTCAACGAAAAACGCCGCGTAGCTGAGGTCGTGCAACAGGCGCGTGTAGACGGTGTGCGCAACTATGTGGCGGCGCATTACACAGATTTTGCAGGTGATGGCTGGATCGACGCGCGCATCGGCGGATTAGACGGCGATCTATCGCGGATGGTCCCCGCCTATTCGGTTCTCGCCGCGCCCGATTTTTACCCATACGTAGATCAGTCCGTGCTGCTGGATTGGTGGGAAACACAAGTACCCTCGCGCTTCAGCGCCATCTGGAATCGCGCCCCGTTGACACTGGCCGACCAACGCTCTGCCGCGAACATTACGCTGCGCGCCCATGGTGCCGACATTCGCCCTGAAAACACTACGCCTAGCGCATTGGTAGGGCTTCAGGGGTCTGTTGGCAGTGGGCAATCATTTGGGTCGGTGGAGGAAGTACAACGCGCATCGTACCTTCCTGATGGTGCCGCTGGCATTTATCAACCCGGTTGGGATGTCAGCACTGACGTTACATTTGATCCAGGGTTGGCTGAAAACGTCCTGCACCTTGCCGCCTATGGCCTAGGCAGCCCCTTCCCCGAAGACGCCAAGCTTTGTGCCGCCCTATCCGCATACTGGCCTGGCGTTGCGCCTGACAGCTCTCGCAGCGCTGGTGGCCGCGTCGTTGCGCCGTTGACAGATAAGGAGATTGGGCTTGAAGGCGCACCTGCCTGGGATGGCATTCTGGGTCCACGCCGTATTGAGGCAAACGGCGAAGCTTTCTTTGAGACTGATAATTTCGATCACGTCGATTACATCCCCAACGCACTGAACAACCGCTTTACGATGGTCGAGACGATGAAAGTCTCGCAACAAGACTATCAGTTCCGCATTATGTCCACGGCGCGGATGTATCGCCTGATTGGCGATTTGCACCAGATCGGCGATGACCTACGGCCCGTCTACAACAGCTATAGGATGATGTCCTTTCGCCATGGTCGCGATGGCGACGCCGAGATTCCAGCCGCCGAAGCTGCCACGGGGTTGGTGTTTGACGACCAAGTTTGCAAGTTCCACATGGTTCTGGTCACTTCGACCGAAGCGCTTAAACAAGACCCCAATGATCCGACGCGTTGGTTGAAACATGAGTTGATTGCGCTCGAACATCGGATTGTTGTCGATGCGCTGAATCAAATCGCCGTTCAAACCGCCGATGGCCCTTGGGAGCCACATCAGCAGCTGTTGGTCTAGGGCGTATTAATGCAGGACGTTTTGATAATAGGTGCTGGCCCCTCTGGGCTGGCAGCTGGTATTGCCCTGCGCCAAGCTGGCGCGCGCGTCACCATATTGGAGCGCGCGCCCCATCCCGCTCGTGGTCCCGGCGAAACATTTCATCCAGGCATCGAAGCGATCTTTGACCAACTCGGCGTCGGCGATGCATTGCGGGCCCAGTCGCTAGGCCGCCATGCGGGCATTACGATCGACCGTATTGGGGTCAAGACCTTCCAATCATACGGCCAAGGTTGGCGCGGTTTTCAGATTCGTAAACCTCACCTAACCCAAGTGCTGTGCAACCGTTACCTTGCCCTTGACGGAGAGCTTGTCATGTCCTCCCCTGCGATCGGATATCAAAGAACCGTTGGTATTCACCGGGTGTGGACCGCTAACGCCGAAATTGACGCGCGCTGGCTGATCGATGCAACTGGCGTTGGGGGCTGGCTTGACCGCCAGCTGGCAACGCGGATGATCGACCACTCACCGCAAATCTGGTTGCATTTCGGTTATGAAGATACCGCTCCCGAAGACACTCATCCCACATTGCATGTCCGGCCGGATCAGTGGCACTGGCAAGCTCCCTTGGGCGATGGCCAAACCGCCTGGGTTGAGGGTCGCACCACCCGTATCCTCAACACGCGCACAGATGCAAAGATCATGGACGGGACATGGAAAGCCTCTGCCCAACCGGCAGGTGACCACGTCTTCCGCATCGGCGATGCGGCCTGCCGCCTCGACCCTCGCAACGGCCATGGAGTCTTGCGTGCCTTGATGTCGGGGATCATGGCAGCCCACCTGATCCGTGGAGTTGAAGACATCAAACTGCCACCGGATGTGGCTGCGGAAAGCTTTAACCGTTGGCTTCAGATCTGGTTTGAATATGATGCTGAGCAATTACGACGACTGCAAAAAGCACCTCTTCATCTCTTGAAAACAACGGCCTAAGAGTGCCGAAATTGCATTTTCAACGCGTTGTTGAGTGTTTTTGCTTTCTAAAGCCTTCAAAATGCACACTGTCTTCGGATTGAATCTCAATGCTTTCAAGCGTCTCAAACCCACATGAAAGATCGGGGAGCTTGCCGATAGGCGTTGCAAACAGTTCGAGTTCAAAGTGACCCGAGAGCCGCGGAGAAACTTCGCAAACAGCCAGTAATGCGTGGTCAAGACCCAGCCGCGCATACCCGAAAGAGTTGGATGGCTGTAAAGCCCGCGTTGGGTCGTAGTGGTTCTGAGTTTAGCCCATTTGCATAAGAATGAACGATTGCGTTCTGACCAAACTGCCAAGAACACCCCCTCTGTATGCCTTCCAGAACGTCAGTTCGTAGAATCGAAATTTTCAACGCCGAGGCACTTCACGCAAGCTTCCAACCACAGGCTAGGCGGGTTCCCAAAGCTCGATTGGATTTCCTTCCGGATCATTGAGCCACGCGAACTTGCCGTTCGGATAAGGCGAATCCGGATCTCGGCGGACCTCAACACCCTTGGACTCGAGCTGTGCGATCATTTTCTCGATGTCGCGAACACGAAAATTCAGCATGAATGCCTTTTCTTGGTTCCCGAAATACTCTGTTACCTTTTCGAACGGGGCGAATACGGTCTCACCTGCTTCCTGTCTCCAGCACGGCGTTTCATAGTCATTGGGCACAAGATCAATGCCCAGGTTGTTGCAGTACCATCTCGCTAAAGCGTTGGGATCCTCTGCCCTAAAGAAAAACCCTCCAAATCCCAGTACTTTTTCCATTGTCAAATTCAAACCCGATTATGCTGCAATGGAAGGCTACTTCAATCTGTGGCATTTGATAAGCTGCGGCCGTTTGCTCTCGCTCAATACGCTATCCTGATGCTGCATTGCGACCTGTAGAACGGGGCTTTCGCTGCATCGGCACGAATGACCGCTTTCAAGATGACCAAGACTTCGGTAGCTTGCTCATTTCGAACACTGCAACTGCGGTCCGACCATGAACGACCAAAACACTGATATCTATGCCCCCGAGTTCGTAGCGGATCTTTTTGACCGCTGCTCTTCAAGCTATCGAAGGTGGAGTTCCGTCAGCTCTTTTGGGTTTGTCTCGTTATGGAGGCATCAATGCGTCGCGCGTTTGATCGCTGCGTCAAACCCCCGGCCCGTCATTGTCGATTTGATGGCTGGAACTGGAGAGGTTTGGCCGTATCTGCTACGCCGTTTCCCAGACCTGGATACGGTTTGCGCTCTAGATATCTCCCATCGTATGCATCTCGAGGCCGTTGATCGCCTGCATGGTGAGTATGCCGATCGGATCACGCATATTGAGGCCGACGCCTTACAAACTGACCTGCCAGCAAATCACGCGGACCTGCTAGTATCCACGTTCGGCCTCAAAACGTTCAACCCCGAGCAGCAGACCGAATTGGCGAAGCAGATCGCGCGGATTTTGAAACCTGGCGGCGGCTTTGCGTTGATAGAAGCGTCCGATCCAAAGGGCTGGGCATTGCGGCCGCTTTACCGTTTCTATCTGGACAAGGTGCTTCCCACGGTAGAGCGCTATTTCCTCAGAGGCGCGAATGACTTCAGCATGATCGGAACTTATACGCGCAATTTCGGTGACTGTGCCGAGATGGCCGACGCTCTCAAGGCGGCGGGCCTTGAGGTGACATCAAGAAGCCATTTTTTCGGCTGCGCAACCAGTGTTGCGGGCACAAAGCCTATCGTTCAATTCTAGGATTGCGGACGTTGATGCAAATTGCAGCATCCGCGACTCTCGGCTCTGAGCCGAACTCAGAGGTGGCGCGGCAGACAGAAGCACCGTATCCAGGCATTGCATATGGAGACAACCAGGACAAAGTGCTGGTTCGCTGCAAATGGGCGTAAGTTCGCAATCCGGCGAAATTCGACCAATACATGTAAGGGTTGTTGAACCGAAGCAATCTGTCTGGTAGATTGCGGAACTGGAAACCCTGATACAGGAGATATCGGATATGATGAATCGTCAGACATCAATGCTTCGCGCGACAGGCGCAGTAGCCCGCTAAAGCGGTCTGACAGGTTTCCGATCTGAAGGCCGCCTCGTGAGCGGCCTTTTTTGTGTTTTCCTCACGTGGCGGCTTTCCATCATTCATGGAGAGAACAATGCCAAGCGTATCACTTTATATCCCCGTCAACCGATCAAGTGGCCTCTTGCTGCGGCTGGTGGCTATTTTCGCCCGGCGACCCGACGGAGAGCGGCCCGTTCTGCGCAGGATATCTGAGTTGCCGGATTACCTGAGGAAGGACGTCGGACTCCCACCAGAGATTGAACGACCGCCGCCTCTGCGCCATCGGTTCCCGTTCTGAGCAGCCGACCAAGCAAGGGCAGCACGCTGCCCTTGCTCTTAACAATCGCACAATATCCGGCCTGTGGACCAAACTTGCGGTTTATAGAGAACATCGAGGTGTCCGTTCGATGTTCGGAGAAACTGACTTCAGCCAACGCTAAGCAATGTCCGGACTAAGGAGGTTTGAGAGTTGATGTTGATGCTGGGCGTTTCTGAGGCGGTAGTCAGATTATCCCCTTTTAAGATACGACGAGCCAGCAACATCTGCGCTTCGGAAACACCTAAAACCGACTTCGCAATGCTCTGGCGATCGTCGACATCGCGTCGCTTTGTGTCTTCAAAAAGATCAGCTCGTATCTGACAAACAGAACACAGACTGCAACGCACCATGGCGGTCATGGCGGGGTCCTCCAGAAACTCAGAACCGGCCAGGGCTGTCTTATCGAGGCGCCCATGTTCGAAGGTCTCACCTCTTTGATCATGATAGAGCACCTTGCGGGCGAGGCGTTCCGCCCGCTAAAGGGCTAATGGGATAATCGCAGACCATGTCCAAGTATCGAAAATTCTACACCACGAAAGACGGCTACATTGCGGTCTTGCCGTATCGCGCACTCATTGGGTGCCGCAACTGGCCGACGCATAAGAAGTCCTTTCAGGCGTCGACAGGTGGCAGCGAACAAAATACTTACTCCTGAAGCCCAACCTGCGGGATTTGAGGCGTGGCAGTCGTAGTCTGTGGATGACGTCGCCATTTCGTGTCCGCCTCCGAAGGCTTCAGTCAAAGAAACATCAACCGCACTGTTGAAGACAGCCTTGCGGAGTTCGAACCAGTCATTGCAGCTGACAGGAACCGTATTTGCATGTCAGGTGTTATGTGAGCTGCATCACGGATTGCACGTTCAGGAGAAGGTATGGCGCTAAGATTGTTCGTGTCGGCAAAGGTCATAAGCGCGAAAGAGCCAGGTGAAATTGGCCTTGTTGCGGAAGTAATTGATGAGGCTCGGCTTCACGTAGCCACAGAACGTCAAGTAACCCGCCCCTTGTCGCGGCAACGGGTGCGGTCAGCGAAGCGAAGACGCTAGCCCGTTCACTGGGCTCTGCGATCACGAGCGAGATCATAGAGGACAAGATCGAGCGGCTAGCGACAGTCTGGTAAACCGATGAAGCAAGAGAGAGTGGCCGCGTTCATTGAAAGGTGGCCACCACGTTGGATTTAGAAAGGCAGCAGCACTAGTGTCCGCTTTGGACTCAGAGTTGCACCAACCGCTCTTCCACTGGCGAAGACTGAACGATTGAAGAGTTTGTTGCACCGAATGGTACGATCCGGTCAATAACCGCTTCCATTTCAGCAACGTCGCGAACATGTGCGCGGGCGACAAAGCAATCTTCTCCCGACACGCGGTCACAGGCTACGATCTGGGGCGTCTTCTGAATAGCTTCGATCATGTTCTGCATTTCGCCTGGTAGGGGACGCGCACGGATTAGGATCGTTAGGCCATAACCGAGACGGGCAGGATTGATGCGTGCGCCATATCCGGTGATGATGCCGACATCTTCGAGACGCCGCACCCGGTCAGCGACGCTTGGGGCCGAGAGGCCCACACGGCGGGACAACTCGGCACGCGGGATGCGTGCATCCGCGCAAAGCGCCCGGAGAATCGCAGCGTCGATATTGTCGAGGCCAGTTTCTTCAGATCGAAGGTTTTCGGTTACGATATCCTTCTTTCTTGAGCCTATTTCTGCGATAGACATATCAGATCTCCATATCTAGTGCCGCTATCACCTTGCAGTGTGATGTTATGCCAGATCGAGCCTTTATAAAACCGGCCCTCACCAAAGCCCTCGGAACCATGTCCCGCCTGTCCGAGGCCGTTCCCCCTCACGCATGGTTCGGTGTCTCTGCCGTTTTCCACTATCTCGGCCCTGCATTCGCGGTTCTGTTGTTTCCCCTTATCGGCGTGCTTGGCGTGGCCTGGTTCCGCATCGCGTCTGCGGCTCTGATTTTCGCCCCCATCACGAAGCCGTGGCGCACTTTCAAGAAATCAACGCCCCGTGAGTGTCTTCTTTTTCTCGCGCTTGGTGGCTGTCTTGCGGTGATGAACAGCTCTTTCTATTTGGCGCTCGACCGGCTGCCGATCTCCCTGGTTTCCGCCATCGAGTTCGTTGGCACGATCGGGATCGCCCTTTGGGGTCTGCGTACGGGGCGCAACTATTTTGCCTTTGCATTTGCCATCGTCGGTGTGGCCCTCGTAATCGACGTGCCGTCTCTTCTGGCAGCAGAAGGACCAGACCTCACGTCCGACCTTCTAGGCTTGTTCTGGGCCGTGCTGAATGGCTCCCTGTTCGTCCTTTACATCGTCCTTGGCCACAAGATTTCTGAAGGTGGTGCATCGGGCGGTGTGGAACGCCTGGGTGCAGCAATGACGGCGGCATTCATCTTTGTGATGCCTATCGGGTTCTTGCAGGCGCTCGACGCCTTCGGTGTCCCCTTGTTGGTCCTCGCCGGGATCGGCGTCGGTATTTGTTCGTCAGTCGTCCCGTATGTTTGCGACCAACTGGCCATGGCCCGTTTGCCACGCGCCAGCTTCGCGATTCTGCTGACCCTGTTGCCCGCGACTGCCACGATCATCGGAGTAATCGTCCTGCGTCAGATTCCAAGCGCCATCGACGTGCTTGGTGTGGCGCTTGTGATGATCGGCGTGGGCGTCCACAAGCCTGCGCCGATGCCGGCTCCCACCTCTGCTCAAGAGGATGGAGCCTAACCGGCCACGTGCCGGGCTAGCTTTTTACGTCTCAAAGGAGAACAACCATGTATTCGCTTCTGTTGTGGGTTTTGCGGCTTCCCTGCACTCTCAGCCAGCTCGATAGTGACGCGTTTCAGGTGACCCCAAGCGCCCACAAGGTCATCACGCCGGAAGGCTTTGGACATTAGCATGTCAATGCCGAACCGATCAGCCGGAGTCGTTCTTGGCATCCTAGGAATGCTGGGTTTCAGCGGCACATTGGTGGCAACCCGCGTCGCCGTCGTTGATTTCACCCCTCTCGACATCACCTGCGCCCGGATTGTCATGGCAGGCGGTCTGGGCGCGGCGTTCCTCATTCTCACAGGTCAATGCGAACCACCAGAACGCCGTTTCCTCGTGCCAATCCTCGTCATGGGATTGGGTCTGGCGATTGGGTATCCATTCTTTCTCGCGATGGCCCTTGAAAGCGTGCCAGCCGTGCACAGCGCTGTCGTCACAGGTCTTGCACCCGCTGTAACAGCGATCTTCGCAGTGCTGCGCACCGGAGAGAGGCCGCCGCCCGTATTCTGGATCGCTTGTTTGACGGGGTTCTGTGCGGTTCTCTACTTCGCCTACGACGCCGGAGGCGGCCATCTGACCCTTCCCGATGGTTGGCTATTTCTGGGGATGCTGAGCTTGGGCATCGCCTATGTCGAAGGCGGGCGCGTGTCGCGCGAACTCAGCGGCAGTGTTGCGCTGAGTTGGTCGATGCTGTTCCTGACCCCTTTCGCAGTACTCCCACTGTTGCCACGGATCAGCCAAATCGATACCTCGACCATCTCGGCAGCAAGCTGGGTGTCACTGGCCTATCTTGGAGTGGTCAGCATGTTTCTGGCGTCGGTGCTCTGGTATGGCGGGCTTGCGCTAGGCGGCATCGCCCGCATTGGCCAAATCAATCTTCTCTTACCATTAACCGCACTCGGATGGTCCGCGCTCTTTCTCGGAGAACAGATCACGCTGACCGCCATCGTGTGTGCTGTCATTGTATTGGCGACGATGGTCATATGTCTGAAAACCAGAAGCTGAAGTTCGTTCGGTGCAGGACTTTTTGGCTGTGGGCTTTGAGCGGACACCCGAGGCGGTGCAGAAACCTCTTTGCTCCACTCGAAAGCTGGAATTGTGGCGGCCCAGAGCCGACCTTTAGCACTGTTTCTGAATTCCGCAATCGCAGCCCGCATTCCCGATACTAGCTGCATCAGCACAAACGGAGTAATTGGAAGGTGGGCAGAGGAAGAAGAAGTTGCCATTCCAAGTCTTGCGCGTGGCGTCTGCTTGGCACCATGGCCAAATGCCTTCGCTGCATACTCTCTTTTCAACGCGACGGAGTTGCTTGCCGATGGGCACTAACGTTTGCGGCTGGGCGGTGCCTTGTATCCAGAGGTATGGGCAGAGGGTGTGACGCGAATCTCCAGATCTTGAAGCTGTCGCACCTGCCCATCGTCGCGGACAAATCCAACGCGCACCGACTGGTTGGTTTCGCGGTCAAGATACTCCACCAGGCGATGCTTAGGGGCAATGAGGTGGTCGTAGCCAAACTGTCCCATCGCGACAATGACCGGGACCAGAGCAAGCCCCTTTGGCGCAATCGTTTGAAAGCCCGTTCATCGTGCTGGAGGATGCGAGACTTAACGACGACTTGATCGAACATGCTGCCATGTCTGCCTTCTGGAATGGCGGTCAGAATTGTTCTGCCAATATGCGCCAGTTGATCGCTGCACCTTTGGTTGAGGAGTTTACCGGTCGCATCATCGAGCGGGTGAAAGGTTTCACATTGGGCGATCCGCTAAACCCGGCCACTGACATCGGCTCGATGATCAGCAAGGATCACAAAGAATTGGTGATGAACTACATCCAAAGCGGCGTTGCGGATGGTGCACAGATGACGATGGGCGGGGACAGCGATCTTCCCGGCTACTTTGTTGAACCAACGGTTTTTCAGGGCGTCACCCCTGAAATGAAAACTGCGCGCGAAGAGATTTTTGGACCCGTTCTGGACATCATGCCCATGAAGACTGCCGAGGAAGCTTTGGCCGTTGCCAGTGACACAGATTACGGTTTGCACGCAATCGTCTTCACCCAAGACATCGACCGGGCCCTTCACATGGCTCGCTCGCTGCCTTGTGGCACGGTTTCGGTCAATGGGTTTTCCGAGGGCGACATCAAGACCCCGTTTGGAGGTTACAAGCAATCCGGGTCGCTCGCCCGTGACAATGGGACGGAAGCGCTTGAGCAATACCTACAAACAAAAACCATTTGGGTGCAGACGGCGACCGGTTGACGGCCAACATATTTCACGCGGGAAGAGATCGAGCGCTGGCATCACACACTTAAGAACCGCATCTCGTTGGAGAACGGCTTCCTGACCGGCGATCCCGAAGCACATGTTGTTGCCTTCGTCGGTTACTACAACCATCAACGCCGCCATGAGAGCTTCACAAATCTGACACCCGCCGATGTCTACACAGGCCGCGGCCAAACAGTATTGCTTGAACCCGACAAGACAAAAAACAGAACCATGAAACTAAGGCGCTTGAGATCCCTATGAAGATGTAGATCGGCGTGTGCATTTTCCGGAGCCATTCTCAGCCCGCATATTTGCGCTGCGCACTTGAAACCGGAGCGACAATTGGCAAAGACTAACCGTCTTCGCCGTTTACCTTCGCACCAGACGCACCCAGCCTATGTGACAACTCCTTTGCGGCGCCTCGGACAATATTGCCAATCTCGGCAAGCCTTTCGTCGGGCATACGATCTGCAGGCCCCGATACAGATATGCCTCCGACCGCCTCACCGAAAAAATCTATGATCGGGGCAGCGACGCAGCGCATGCCATGAGTTCTTTCTTCATCATCCAATGCCCATCCGCGGCGGCGGCTATGGTCGAGTTCAGCCAACAGCTTTTCTTTGTCAAACAGCGTTTTCATAGTAAATTGCTCCAGTCTCGCATTGGGAAGGAGCTGGTCGATCCGCGCGCGATCATAGCAGGATAATAACGCTTTTCCGATCCCCGAAGCGTGAAGTGGCGTGCGTGTGCCAGGTTGAAAAAAGGCACGAATATTTGACTGTGTTTCAACCTGACTTAAGAAGATGATCTGGCCTTCACGTTCTATGCCGATATTAGCGGTTTCCCCGGTGGCTTCCATCAAGCCGCGCATGATCGGACGAGCGCGCTCTACGAGTGAGCTGCGATAGAGGAACGCCGAACCCAAACGAAACAGTTCTGGTCCGACATGCCACGTCTGGTTTTCTGGTTTCAGGTCTACGAGACGACGCTTTTCAAGCGTATTTAGTGTCCGGTAGGTCGTGGCAGGTGACATGTCCAAACGTTGGGCCAAATCCGACAGCGAAAGTCCTGGTTTCGAGGCAAGGGATTCAAGGATGTCTATCGCTCTATCGATCGACTGGTTCGTATTCTGTTCTGGCTTGTCGGTGAAGCTTTTCGGTCGCCCGCGTTTACGTTTTTCTGATGGCATTTCCCAGGTTTTCCTATTTTTGTAATTTTTCAATAATCTTAACGGAATTGAAAAAAATTAACACATTATGCAGAAACACTAAATACGGTTTCTTTTATTTTTGAAAATATTTTTCAAAAAAATTGCCAGTTTGCGTCTCGCACACAATACTAGAGCCAGAATCATCGCAAACGAGGCGCTCAATGAGTTTTCAGAATCCTGTGTTCATTCCGGGGCCGACGAACATCCCCGAAAAGCTGCGTAAAGCGTGCGACATGCCGACGATAGACCATCGGTCACCCTTGTTCGGTCAAATGCTTCACCCGGCGAGAAAGGGTGTCCAACGCGTGCTGAAAAGCCGAGACGCAGAAGTATTTTTCTTCCCGTCGTCCGGCACTGGTGGTTGGGAAACCGCACTGACCAACACCTTGTCTGGAGGTGACAAGGTTTTAGCGGCGCGCAACGGTATGTTCTCTCATCGCTGGATCGATATGTGCAAGCGCCACGGGCTGGATGTTCAGATTGTCGAAACGCCTTGGGGAGAGGGCGTGCCTGTAGATCGCTACGAGGAGATTCTTGCCGCAGACAAAGCGCACGAAATCAAAGCAGTGCTGGCCACCCACAATGAAACCGCCACCGGTGTGAAATCTGACATCGCTGGCGTGCGTCGGTCCTTGGATGCCGCGGGTCATCCAGCCTTGCTGCTTGTCGATGGGGTGAGTTCGATCGCATCGATGGATTTTCAATTTGATGATTGGCGCGTGGACGTTGCCGTGACCGGATCACAAAAAGGTTTTATGTTGTCGGCTGGTCTGGCCATCGTCGGCTTCAGCGCCAAGGCGATGGAGGCGACAAAGTCCGCGAAGTTGCCACGCTCATTTTTCGACATCCATGATATGGCCAACGGTTATGCCGCCAGTGCCTTTCCTTACACACCGCCCGTTGGGTTAATTAATGGCCTCAATGAGGCATGCGACATGCTCTTAGACGAGGGGTTGGATAACGTATTCGCGCGCCATCATCGTATTGCCGAAGGCGTGCGATATGCTGTGAAGGCGTGGGGCCTGGAGCTCTGTGCGACATCGCCTGATGTCTATTCCGACACGGTGAGCGCGATCCTCACCCCGGACGGGTTCAACGCGACAGATATTGTGACCCATGCTGCGGATACCTATGGCGTGGCTTTCGGTGTGGGCCTCGGTGAGGTTGCAGGTAAGGTATTCCGGATCGGGCATCTGGGGAGCCTGACGGACGTGATGACCTTGAGCGGGATCGCGACCGCGGAAATGTGCATGGCGGATTTGGGACTTGATGTCCGTCTTGGATCTGGTGTGGCCGCGGCTCAAGAATACTTCCGTTCGAACCCGGCGGCAGATTTGTGCAAAGCAGCGTAGCGGAGACGAAGGTGATGTATATCCCTACCTATGAAGACATGCTTGCCGCTCATAGAAGGATCGAGCCGCATATTCGTCGCACGCCAGTACGGAGCTCAGATTATCTGAACGAGTTGACCGGGGCAGAAATTTTCTTCAAATGCGAGAACTTTCAAGAGCCGGGTGCTTTTAAGGTACGCGGTGCAACAAATGCGGTTTTCGGTTTGGACGACGAGCGGGCCGAAAAGGGTGTGGCGACGCATTCCTCGGGCAATCATGCTTCCTGTCTGAGCTATGCGGCTAAGCTGCGCGGTATTCCGTGTAATGTTGTGATGCCCCGAACTGCGCCTCAGGCCAAAAAGGATACTGTGCGCCGCTACGATGGACACATTACTGAATGCGAACCTTCAACTACATCGCGCGAAGAAACCTTTGCCAAGGTGCAAGCCGAAACTGGCGGTGATTTTGTGCACCCCTACAATGATCCACGTGTTATCGCCGGGCAGGGGACCTGTTCGCGAGAACTGATGGAGCAAAGCGATGGGCTCGATTTCGTTGTGGCTCCGATTGGCGGCGGGGGTATGATCTCAGGTACTTGCTTGACACTTGCGACGCTGGCGCCCGAGTGCCAGGTCATCGCGGCCGAGCCAGATCAGGCAGACGATGCTTACCGCAGTTTCAAAGCCGGTCACATCATCGCTGACGATGCACCGAAGACCATTGCTGATGGGCTTTTGGTGCCATTGAAAGATTTGACTTGGCACTTCGTATCCAACCATGTGTCCGAGATCTTCACGGCATCTGACCCTGAAATTATCGATGCGATGAAGCTCATTTGGAAACACCTGAGGGTGGTCATGGAGCCGTCGAGTGCCGTGCCGATGGCAACAATTCTAAAAAACCCCGACGCTTTCAAACGTAAGCGCGTGGGAGTCATCATCACTGGCGGCAATGTCGATCTCGACAAACTTCCCTGGATCCAATGAAAGAGGCAAAACCGATGAATGTTCCTGTAAAATTTGACGATCTTGAAGTGGGTTTCGATGTTCCGGCATTACCTGGAATGGATGAGGCTGACATCCAAACACCGTGTTTGGTCCTCGACCTCGGCGCGCTGGAACGCAACATCAAGAAGATGGGTGACTATGCCAAGGCACACGGGATGCGCCATCGGGTGCATGGGAAAATGCACAAGTCGGTCGATGTCGCCAAGCTCCAGGAAAGCCTTGGTGGTGCGATCGGCGTATGTTGCCAAAAGGTAAGCGAGGCCGAAGTTTTTGTGCGCGGCGGCATCAAGGATGTGTTGGTTTCAAATCAAGTGCGTGATCTGCAGAAAATCGACCGCCTGGCAAAACTGCCGAAACTGGGCTCGCGGATCATCGTTTGCGTTGACGATCTAGCCAACGTTGCTGACCTTTCTGCTGCAGCAAAAAAACATGGTACTGAACTAGAAATCTTCGTGGAAATCGATTGTGGCGCGGGGCGTTGCGGGGTCACTACAACGTCTGCCGTTGTCGAAATCGCCAAGGCAATAGTGGCGGCTGAAAACATAAAGTTCACGGGCATCCAAGCCTATCAAGGCGCCATGCAACACATGGACACATACGAAGCCCGAAAAGAGAAACTCGATTTGGCCATCGCAATGGTTCAGGACGCTGTTGATGGTCTGAAAGCCGCAGGTATTGGCTGCGAACTGGTGTCGGGTGGCGGTACTGGCTCTTATTATTTTGAAAGTAACTCAGGTGTTTACAACGAGCTGCAATGCGGTTCTTACGCTTTCATGGATGCCGATTACGGCCGAATTCTCGATAAGGACGGCAATCGGATCGACCAGGGCGAGTGGGAGAATGCGTTCTTCATCCTAACTCAGGTGATGAGCCACGCAAAAACCGATAAAGCCATTGTTGATGCTGGCCTGAAAGTGCAATCAGTCGATAGCGGATTGCCTATTGTTTTTGGGCGTGACGATGTTGAATACATCAAATGCTCTGATGAGCATGGCGTGATTGCAGACCCGAATGGTGCCTTGGCCGTTGGTGACAAACTGCGGCTTGTTCCCGGTCACTGCGATCCGACGGCCAATGTGCATGACTGGTATGTCGGTGTGCGCGACGGAAAGGTTGAGACTCTGTGGCCGGTTTCTGCCCGTGGCAAAGCCTACTGACGAATCTCGCTGTGACTGAGGGGCGAGCATGCTCGCCCCATTTTTATCGAAGGCGAAAGTTATGTATGTCATTCCCGAAGCCATCATTGGTGACCACATCAGTCGAGACGATTGTTTCGAAGCAGTTGAGCAGGTTTTTGCCTCTATGGCGGCAAAAACAGCTTATAACTTCCCGGTGATCCGCGAGGCTATCGGCCATGCGGATGCGCTCTACGGGTTTAAGTCCGGCTTTGATCGCAATGCGCTGAACCTGGGCCTAAAATCTGGCGGGTATTGGCCCGATAACGCCGAAAAAGGCCTGACCAATCACCAATCAACTGTGTTTCTATTCGATGCCGATACCGGAAAATGCAGTGCCATCGTCGGGGGCAACCTCTTAACAGCATTGCGCACAGCCGCCGCTGCCGCGGTTTCGGTTGGGCATCTGGCTCGGCCGGACGCAAGAGTGTTGGGCATTTTGGGAGCTGGTCATCAGGCTGCGTTCCAACTGCGCGCGGTGGCAGAGCAAAGAAAGTTTGAAAAGATCGTGGCCTGGAACCGATCGCCCGAAAAGCTTGTTTCTCTGGAAGCCGTGTCAAATGAGCTTGGGTTGCCGTTTGAGTGCGTCAGCGTCGAGGGGCTCTGCGAACAGTCCGATGTCATTGTAACGATCACCTCGAGTCATGATCCTATCGTTCCGTCGCACCTTGTGCGTCCAGGCACTCATGTCGCCTGTATGGGAACAGATACCAAGGGAAAACAAGAGGTAGATGCCGCGCTGATGGGTCGCGTCAGTGTGTTTACAGACCAGATCGCGCAATCGATCACGATCGGCGAAGCTCAGCATGCCGTAGCCGATGGCTCGCTTCGTGAAATTGACATCATTGAACTGGGAGCTGTTATCAACGGGGCGCATCCTGGACGTGTTTCAAGGGAAGAGATCACTCTTTTTGACGGAACAGGAGTTGGCCTTCAGGATCTGGCCGTTGCAGCCACGGTTGTCGAGCGCGCCTGCGCTGCCGGTACAGCGATGGACATCAAATTCTAAAGACGGGTCGAGTGAACCTATCGCAAACTTAGGCGTGGTTCGAAGCTAACGCTCTGATTGGGCCCAATTCTCCAGCGAGCGCTGTAAACTGGCGGAATCCGTTTGTCGAAGATCCGAGTTGGGCCTTGCGGATCATGTTTGCCGCTTCGATACACTGCGAGTGTCGCCGCGGGTAGGATGAAGCTTTTGAAGCCGAGCATTGGCATTCCTGAGCGTTGGCGCAGTCAAACCATCACAACTCCATCGTGCGTCACTCAGGTCAAAGTTTGCGACAGATCCCCCTGGATATGCGATTCCGGGTACTGAGCTTATTCCGCTACTTCTGACTTGGCTTCGTGTTTTTTGAACTGCTGGTCGAACAAGTTGCGGAAACGGCCGTTGTTCTGCATCAACTCATCCAGATTTCCCTGTTCAACGACCGCACCATCCTGCACGACCATGATGTTGTCTGCCTCCAGGATCGTAGACAGTCGGTGCGCAATCACGATCACCGTGACATCCTGAGTTAGCGCATCAAGCGCCTGTTTGACAAGGGTTTCCGATTCGGCATCCAGCGCGCTGGTTGCCTCGTCCAACAACAAGATTTCGGCCTTGCGCAGAATGGCACGGGCGATTGCAACTCTCTGTTTTTGACCGCCGGAAAGGAACGTCCCGTTCTCGCCAACTTGTGTATCATACCCGTCAGGTAAGTCAGTGATGAAGTCATGCGCATGGGCCGCTTTGGCTGCTGCGATGACCTCTTCATCGGTTGCATCCGGCGCAGAACAGCGCAAGTTCTCCATCACCGAGGTCGAAAACAAGAAAGTGTCCTGACCCACATAAGAGATCTTCCGGCGCAATGACGCGAAACTCACATCTCGCAAGTCCTGACCATCAATTTCGACGCTGCCTTCGTCAGGGTCGTAGAAACGCATCAGCAACCCAAAGACGGTCGACTTACCACCGCCGGATTGACCAACCAGCGCAGTGGTTTTGCGTGCCTGGAAGGTCAAATTCATGTTTTCAATAACCGGGATCGCACCGTGATAGCCAAAGGTGACATCGCGCAGCCTGATCTCACCCGGACCGTCCAAAAGATCCTTCGCATCCGATCTTTCTTGCATCGTATCTTCCTGATCGAGCAATCCGAATAACATGCCGACGCCGACCATACAGGCTTCTATCTGAACACGCATCCTGGACAGGCGCTTGGCAGGTTCATACGCCATCAACAATGCGGTGATGAAAGACATCAGCTGACCGGCAGAGGGCGGCTCGCTTCCTGCAAGGCCCAAAGTGCTTACGACCAAAACACCCGCGACGGCCAGTCCGGCCAGAAACTCCATGAGCGGGCTGGCGATAGACTGCAACTTGGCAATGTCGTTCGAACGCTGTTCGACCTTCCGAATGGCAGTGTCCATACGTGTGATCATCCGGTCTTCAAGCGAAAACACCTTGATTACCTTAATGCCGCTGGACGTCTCCTGAAGCACCCGGATGATTTCAGCCAGTGACTTGAACTCAGCCTGCATGATTGCGCGTACGCTTTTCAACAGATACCGCACGCCCAACAAGGCTATAGGTCCGACTACGAAAAACATCACCGAAAGAACTGGCTGTTGGTACACCATGACAACAACCAGGCCCACCAGTGTCAGAGCATCGCGCACAAACCCGGTCACCAGAACATCAATCAGTTGTCGTGCCGCCTGGGCCCCGTGAGTGGTCCGCATCAACAGATCAGAGGATTCGTTCGCGGCAAAGAAAGACACGCCGTGTCGAAGCAGCTTGCGGTAAACCCGGTCCTGCTGTGCGGCGACTATCCGGTTCCCGGCCCGGGCCAGATACATGGCCTGAACATAAGAAGCGAGTGCTTTGGCCAGAAACAGGCCAACCACACCTAACGCAATCATATGCGCCCAGCCGCGCATGTCGGGGCTGGTCATGGCGTCGACTATATACTCCATCATATAAGCCGAGCCCGCGGTCGTCACAGCGACGACAATCATCGCCACAATCGCAATACCATAGAGCCCGCCCTGAGCGTAGAAGCTCTCGCCTATGAGGCGACCCATATAACCTGATCGCCAGTTTTTCCAGGCGCGCTTTATCATTGCGTTCTCCAGATCATGAAACCATGCGCTCGCTCAGATAACCTATATTCTTTCCGGTCTAAAGGGCAGATGGTGGTGGGTGACAAGCTTGTCTGACCCCGCCTCTTGGCGATTGAGTGTGCTAGATAGTAACCGGTTCGACAAAGAGCAAGCGCGGTGAACGGATATAGGTATCTTCAGTGTCACCCGGAAGAGTGCTTTGATGCTTCGTCTAGGTCTGCGGCATCAGTAATTTGCCTTGTTCATTTCGTGGGCTCATACGTCATTGAGTTAAGCAGTATGCAGAAGTTTTCTCGGTGGCCGAGCAAAAAACGCTTGGAACGTGGGCGACAAGCTGTGCCATGGACAAACGCATCCTGCGCGAATTGATTCCGCATTCTCATTGTGGTATTTTCTCTTAAGCTCTTCGCAATGTTCTGTTTTTTTGATCCGACAGGGTGCAAGAAGACTCGACTGTGCCGCAAGCGGAATCTTGCTAATATACCCTGATTGCAGGGGGTAAAGTTTTAGGACCTGTTTTATCAGTTGTATTTTTGGATCGTGGTCCATAGTAACGCCGCGAAGTTTTTATTGGTGATACAAGTGTCGATCAAGGCCGTCATTCTCAGTCTACCAAAAGATGTAGAGCGGCGACGTTCCTGCGAACTTGAACTTGATCGCTTTAATCTTGCGCGTGAGTTTTCGGATGCGATTTCCGGCGACCAACTGGAAGAATTGCACCTACTGCAAAGCTATGATGCGGGCGTTAACCGCCGCAAGTTCAAGCGCCCACTCAGCCGGAACGAAGTCGCATGCACCTTAGGCCACCGTCAGATTTGGCAGAAGATTGCCAACTCAGAGGATCATATGTGCCTGGTGTTGGAAGACGATGCTACTTTTGTTCAGAATCCAACATCGTTTCTTGATGCGATATCTCAGTGTCCTGAGTGTTTCGAAGAGGTCATGGTCAAGCTTGACGGCCCGCCGGGAAAGAATGCGCAGATCGTTAGATCTGTTGCGGACCAGAGCCTTGTACTGTCTGATCGACTGCCACCCAGAACCACGGGTTACATAATTGGGCGACGGGCTGCGGCACGGTTGATAGCCTTCGATGCGCCAATTGCCAGGCCAATTGACATCGATCTGAAGTTTTACTGGGAACACAAAGTGCCTATTCTGACGCTTCAGCAACAGATGATCGCAGAACGCGCGGCGGTCGACAGCAACATAGAATCCACGCGGCAAGAAACCAAACCTGGTTCATCATTCAGCAGGTTTGTTCGCAATACTCTGTATCAGGCAAGCTATACATACGGGCGGCTAAGTCATCCTTTGAACCCGCACACGATTGAAGGATTGGGCCCTTTGATGCAGGCCGAAAGCCGCGTTCGGACTTGCACATGAAAAAGAACCTTGTGGTTGTCCGTGCAGGCGGCAAGTCTTTGCACAATCGTTGGCAGGAAATTGCATATGAAGATCGTAGCTATGATCTTCTGATTAGCTATTTCTCGGATGATGCATTTGCAGAGTTTGTAGCTGCCCCCGGCGTCCAAGCCGTTTTGATCAAAGGTGGCAAATGGGATGGGCTATACGAGACACTTCAGGATCGGGATCTCAGCCAGTATGACTATTTCTGGCTTCCCGATGACGATCTCGACATAAGTGCGACGGATGTGAATTATCTGTTTGACGCCATGCGGTTGTATGGGCTGAAGATCGCGCAGCCTTCGCTGACCCCAGACAGTTACTTTTCGCATTTCGTGTTTAGCCAATGCCCAGGCTTTGCGCTGCGATACACAAACTACATCGAGATTATGGCGCCATGCTTGCATCGCGATATCTTGGTGAAGGCCCTGCCTTTGTTCCGTGGAACGATGAGCGGCTATGGTCTGGATTACATCTGGTGTCGTTGGGCAGAAGCGGGGGCTTTTCGCGCCGCAATCCTTGACGAAATCGCAATGCATCATACGCGGCCAGTCGGAAAGAATCTCAAGGCCGTGATGGCTGAAACCGGCAACCTCAGTTCGGAAGATGAGGAGGCCAAGTTGAAAGAAATGTTTGATTTGTCGCGCCGAACTGTACCAGTGGTCTTCGCGGCGATCTTGGAGGGGGGGCAGCCGATCTCGGGCCGGATCCCGGTTGGGTGGCGTATGTGCCGGAGTTGGATGTCGATGCTGTCCAGGTTTCGTAGCGCGGGCGAGGCGCGCGCCGGGATCTTCAAGATTGCCCGGCGGCAGCTGAGCAAACCATTGGATATGACGACGATATCGATGAACTCTGCAAAGGTCTTTGAATGAACAAAGGTCGGTTCTTAATGGTTGGTGCCGGGCTATCCGGCGCGGTGATTGGTCGTGAACTTGCAGAGCAGGGGCATGAAATTACCATCGTGGACAGTCGCGATCACATCGGGGGCAACTGCCACACCGAGCGTGATGCAGACACTGATGTCATGGTGCATGTCTATGGACCGCATATCTTTCATACGGATGACGAGGAAGTCTGGCAGTACGTCAACCGCTATGCCAATTTCCTTCCCTACAAGAACCGGGTCAAAACCACCTCTCAGGGACAGGTTTTTTCGCTACCGGTGAATTTGCACACCATCAATCAGTTTTTTGACAAGACTATGCGCCCAGACGAAGCGCATGACTTTATCACGCAAGAACAAGCCGATACGACGATTACCGATCCACAAAGCTTTGAAGAGCAGGCGATGCGTTTCGTAGGTCGCGATTTGTATGAGGCGTTTTTTAAAGGCTACACCATCAAACAATGGGGATGTCACCCTTCTGAGCTGCCGGCATCGATCCTCAAGCGTTTGCCCGTGCGATTCAACTACGACGACAACTATTTCTTTCACAAGTTCCAAGGCATGCCTGAAAACGGGTATACCGACATGATCGCAGGTATTCTGGATCATCCTTCGATCACCGTGAAATTGAACACCACGTTCAAGCGGGCCATGAGCGATGAGTTCGACCATGTATTCTATTCTGGTCCGCTGGATGGCTACTTCGATTACGAGCTTGGTCGTCTTGGCTATCGCACTTTGGATTTTGAACGGTTTACCTATGACGGAGATTACCAAGGTTGCGCAGTGATGAACTATGGCGAAGAAAGCGTACCCTACACGCGCATCACTGAACATAAACACTTCGCGCCATGGGAAACACACGAGGGCTCAGTCTGTTACCGCGAGTTTTCCCGAGCGGCTGGTCCAGATGACATTCCCTACTATCCCATCCGTCAGGTGAAAGAAAAAGCGTTGCTTGGTGAGTATGTTGAACTGGCCACCAGAACCCAAAAAGTGACCTTTATCGGGCGTCTTGGTACATACCGCTACTTGGATATGGACGTAACGATCCGAGAGTCTTTTGAGACTGCTAAGTCCGCGCTGGATGCGATCTCCAAAGGGCAGCGGCTACGGCCTTTTTACGTGCCTGTTCTTTGAGCAGTTTGGCTTAGCTGCCATGTGGCCATGTCAAACAAAAGAATTGATAGCGGCCGCCGCACTCGCGGCCTCTGGGCGGAAACGTAGCGAGCCGCAAAAGTAAGTTCTTTCACGATTGCGGGCTGCGAAAGACTACCTACCCGGTCAGGCCTTTACGAACAACTTACGCTCGACGTTGCAAACAGGTTCTGCTGGTCCGTCTTCGGTGATCAATATGGTCTCCGTCGTTTCCAAACCCCAGTCGTCCATCCAAAGCGCAGGCATGAAGTGTAACGTCATGCCCGGTTGTAAAACGGTTTCGTCCTCGCTGCGGATTGAAGCCGTTCGCTCACCCCAATCCGGTGGATAGCTGAGGCCGATGGGATATCCCATGCGTCCAGACCGTTCGATCCCATGTTTTGCCAGGACCTGCATGAACGCATTGGCGATGTCACAGGTGCGATTGCCAGCGCGCGCGACCTCTATACCTGCGGCGATCCCTTCCAATTGTGCGTCTTCCGCTCGGAGAACGTGATCCGAAGGCGTGCCGAGGAAAACGGTTCGACACAGCGGGGCGTGGTAGCGGCGATAACACCCGGACAGTTCAAAGAACGTGGCTTCGTTCGGGCGCATCGGGGATCCATCCCAGGTCAGGTGCGCAGCGGTCGCGTCCAGCCCAGACGGGGTTAGGGGCAAAATAGCAGGGTAGTCGCCCCAATCCTCCCCAACCCCGGTGATGCCCGCGTGCAAGATGTCGGCGACAAGGTCGTTCTTTCGTACTCCGGGTGCCGCGCGATCAATCGCGGTCTGCATGACTTTGTCCGAGATCCGCGCCGCCTTGCGGATAAAGGCGATTTCGTCGGCTGATTTGATCAACCGCTGCCAATTTACCAATGCTGTGGCGTCAGACAGCGTGGCATCTGGCAATTCCGCCCCCAAAACGTTGTGCGCCTTGGCCGAGTAATAGTAGTTTTCCATCTCGACACCGATGCGCCCCCGATCCAACCCGCGCACGCGCAGCTGGTCGGCCAAATCCTCCATCGGGTGATGGATGTTGGATTGCACATAGTGATCGCCATAGCCGACAATATTGCCCTGCTGCATCCAACAGGTGCGGCGCCCACCCAACATATCCATATGGCGGCCCCACCAGATTGGCTCGCCTTCTTGGGGAACAATCACGCCTTGGTGGACATAGAATGACCAGCCATCGTAACCGGTCAACCATGCTTGATTGGACGGGTCAGTCACAAAGAGCGCGTCAAGACCAGCAGCATCCATTGCGGCACGGGTTTTGGACAAGCGTCGTTCATATTCAGAAAGGCTGAAGGGCGCTTTTGTTGGTTGCATCAAGTCATTCCCTTCCATGTCTCAACCCAACACGGCTTTAACTGCGCGTGCCGTCGCGGCGACCACTTGATCGGCTTCGTTTCGGCTCAGACAAAAAGGTGGGGCAAAGCCAAGAATGTCTCCTTGGGGCATTGCGCGCGCGATCACATTGTCCTGGTCCAAAAGCTGCCCAGCAATTTTGGGCCCGATCTTGTCGGAGGTATCAAAGAAGCGGCGCGTGTCTTTGTCTTGAACAAATTCCACAGCGCACAACATGCCCTCGCCACGCACGTCGCCGACATTGGGATGATCCGCCAACGCGCCACGCATCGCTGTGTTAAGATAAGCCCCGACACTACCGGCGTTTTGGATCAGCCCAATTGCGTCGATCACCTGTAAATTCGCAACGCCAGCCGCTGCGCCAACAGGGTGGGCGGAATAGGTCCAGCCGTGTCCTATCGGACCGTTTTCATCGGTGCCCTGTTCCAGCACAGCCCAGATTTTGCCCGAGACAATGGAGCCCGACAGAGGGGCATAGGCAGAGGTTAACCCTTTGGCGATGGTGATTAAATCCGGGCGCATTCCATAGTGATCCGAGCCGAACATAGTACCAAGGCGACCAAACCCAGTCACGACCTCATCTGCGATCAAAAGAATATCGTGCTTGTCCAAAACCGTCTGAATAGCGGGCCAATACCCCTCGGGTGGCGGTACGATGCCGCCAGTGCCTAGTACCGGTTCTCCGATGAAGGCCGCAATGGTATCCGCGCCTTCTCGTGCTATCAATTCTTCCAGTTTGGCCACGCAATGGGCGACAAAATCGCCCTCACTCTGATCCGTATCCTCCCGCCGGAAGTAGTAGGGCGCTTCGGTGTGAATAACCTGAGCAAGCGGCAGGTCGAACTTCTTATGAAACAGTTCTAACCCAGTCAGTGACCCGGTCATCAACCCGGATCCGTGATACCCTCGCCACCGCGAGATGATCTTTTTCTTTTCGGGGCGCCCAAG
Organism: uncultured Ruegeria sp.; assembly: GCF_947489545.1. NCBI lineage: Bacteria > Pseudomonadati > Pseudomonadota > Alphaproteobacteria > Rhodobacterales > Roseobacteraceae > Ruegeria > uncultured Ruegeria sp. Next base: position 34,430 of record NZ_CANLDZ010000025.1, read on the forward strand.
GATGTTGTTGTAGTACCAGATCAGTTTGATGTTGGTTTCATTGGCATCAGAACCGGACAGCCCAAAATAAACCTTGGACATATGATCTGGTGCGCGATCCAATACCATTTTGGCAAGCGTGACCGAAGCTTCGGTGCCGTGCCCGACGTAGGAGTGATAGTAGGCCAGTTCCTTGGCCTGATCCGCAATAGCTTCTGCGATTTCTGTACGCCCATAGCCGACGTTGACACAGTAAAGCCCCGCAAATGCGTCTAACAATCGAGTGCCGTCACGATCCAGAATATGGCATCCGGAACCGCCTGTGATCAGGCGTTGCGGAAGGTCGCCCCGCGCGAAATCGGCAAGATGGGTGGAAGGGTGGAAGAAGGTATCCCGATCCCATTGTTCAAGCTGGTCATTGTGAAGCATGGCATTTCCTATTGGCTGTGACGGCGCGCCGTCAGGTCAAAATGAAAGGAGCCGATTGCACGCCAATGACAGTCGTCTGCCATCGTTTTGAGCAGAAAGGCTCCGCTCACCCAAGCAGCAGCGCGCGATGCCTTTATTGCCAAGGTTATAGTGTGAATGAACCATGACTGGCCTATGTCAATCAATTGAAATCATAATTGCTGCGCCATTTAGTCGAGCAGTCGTTCAGGAGCGCGCTGCAAAGCAGCTTTGGGATACTACGGATCACGGCCGCTTCGTTGCGCAGTGGCAGGCTGACCAAAGTCAGTAAAGAACCATTCGGACTACCTTCGCACCTAATTTTCCTGATAGTAAATATTCATGTTGACAGAAAAAAAATCAGAGATTGGATTTCTCCTCTTTGACGGTTTCCCGATGGCCTGTCTGACCTCTGTGATCGAGCCGCTACGTGCCGCGAACGAGATCGTAGGGCAGGCCGTGTTTTGCTGGTCACTGGTCACCGAGCGTGGACAGAAAGTCAGGTCCAGCGCCAATGTCCGTTTCGAGGCTGAGTGCGATCTGACCACCTGCCAATCGTTCGATATCTTGTTTCTTCTCAGCAGTCCAACGTCGGGGTTTTCTGATCCGAGCCAAGGCAACGGAGCACTGCGCACGCTGGCGCGTCACGGCACCATTTTGGGTGGCATCAGCGGAGGTGTGTTCCCACTGGTGCGGTCCGGTGTCATGACCGGCCATCCTATTTCGGTGCACTGGTGTTATGAAGCCGCGTTCGAGGCCGAGTTTCCGGACATGGATGCCCGGCGTGACGTGATTGTGTCCGATGCCACGCGCTATACCGCCGCTGGTGCTGCTGCTGCTTTTGATCTGGCCCTGCACCTGATCGAAGACCGTCTGGGCAGCGAAGTTGCTCATGAGGTCGCCTGTTGGTTTCAACACCCCTTAATGCGCGGTGAAGGCGTGCGGCAACAGGTGCCTAGCACCAGCAGACCGGACACGGGTGAAAAGCTGCCGCATCTTGTCGCGCAGTGCGTCGAGTTGTTCGCAGCCCATATCAGTGATCCGATTTCGATCGCCGAAGTCGCAAGTCTTACGGGTGTCACACCCCGGCAGATTGAACGGGCCTTTAAGCAAGCCACCGGACAAAGCCCCAGCCACTATTTCCGCGCGATGCGTATGAAAGCCGCCCGTCAGATGGTGGTTTATACCAAAGACCCGATTGCCGATATTGCTGCGGCTATCGGCTATAGCTCGGTCGCGCCATTGGTGACACATTATCGGTCGGCGTTCGGGCTAAGCCCCAGCGAGGACCGGCGGCGGATCAACCGATTCCGTGTCGAGGACAACGCCCCGCTGCCCTCAAGCTGATCTTCCCTTAAAGGGCAGCTTTCATGGCTGTTGTGATGGCGTGATGCAGTGATCCGGCAGAAGACCGCGGCCCATATACGCTAAACGCATCAGGCGAATGGCAAAGGACAAAACATCCAAGATGGTGGATCGCTGCGCGGGCTGCATCGCCCTCAGCCATTTTGCGCGCGTTGAGAGGGCAGAGTAGTTCAAGCACTGCCAACACCCGTGCACCGTTCAGATCGAAGCGAGTCCAGGCATCTGTTTGTTCGGTCACCGACGCCGTGTCACCGACAGCGTCTTTGACCTGTTGCGCCAGATCTTCATGTGTCTCGAACGGGGCTTCGACCATCCATTGGTCAGGCCCGGTCCAGAACGCCGAAACCGGATCGCCCGCAAACCGCCCGATGTCTGGGGTTGTAACTCCGATCAGCTTGGTCAGAGCCTTCTGAGCTTTGGTTTCCTGGCTTGATCGTGCTGCGACCGAGGCAAGCGCGACGTCCGGCACTTCGGTGCAGGTCACGTCTGCCACAGTGTCAACTCTGGGTTCAGATCCGCCCAGGGCGGTTATTGCGGCAAGATCATGCACGAAGCCGTTCTCCCTCGGGGTCTACGAAATGGGCCGAGACGATCTCGACCTCGACATTCTCTTCGGTCAGCGGTGAAACAAGGCGCATCCGTTCGCCTTGACGCGCACCTCCGTTTTTCAGGAAAGCCAGGCCGATATGACAATCCAATGAGGGCGAGAACGCAGCCGATGTGACATAACCCTGATCATGTTGGGCATCGACAGGCCCGCTGGCGTCCATCAAATGCGCGCCGGCTGTGACTTTGTCATCCGCGTTCACAGGTTTGATCCCAACCATCATTAACGCGTCCGGTTCGTTCAACCCTGCGCGCTCGGACAGGGTTGAACCGATGCTGTCTTTTTTCTTGGACACCATCCGGCCCATTCCAAGGTTCAGCGCCGTGGTGGTTCCGTTCAACTCGTTACCCGCCGCGTGACCTTTTTCAATCCGCATCACCCCAAGGGCTTCGGTGCCATAAGGGACAACATCGAACTCTTCTCCGTCCCGCATCAGACGCCGCATCAGCGCATCGCCATAGCGGGACGGGACGGCGATTTCAAAGGCCAGCTCTCCCGAGAAGGAAATTCGGAACAACCGCGCCCTTAACCCACCGCAAACGGTGATGTTGCCGCACCCCATGAATGGGAAGGCATCGTTTGAGATGTCAAACTCGGGGTCCACGATCTTTTGTAGCAACTTGCGGGAATTCGGACCGGCAACCGCATATTGCGCCCAGGCTTCTGTGGTTGAGATCAGCTGAACATCCATGTCCGGGAATAGGCATTGGCGCACGAATTCCATGTGACGGTAGACATTGACGGCGTTGGCCGTTGTGGTCGTGACCACAAAGTGATCCTCGGCCAACCGAGCGGCCGTTCCGTCATCCATGGCGATACCGTCTTCGCGAAGCATCAGACCATAGCGGGTTTTGCCGACGGCCAATTTGGCAAAACCGTTGCAGTACACTTTGTTCAGGAAAGCCGCGGCATCTGTCCCTTGTACATCGATTTTGCCAAGGGTCGTACAGTCACACACGCCGACCGACGCACGGGTTTGGCGCACCTCGCGGTCGACCGATTCACGCCAATGGGTTTCGTCCGGCAGCGGGAACCACTGCGCACGCAGCCAGTTGCCCACTTCGACAAACACTGCGCCACGCTCCTTCGCCCAATAGTGCGACGGCGTCAGGCGGGTCGGGTGGAAATCCTGCCCCTTCATCCGTCCAGCGAAAGTGGCGATAGGGACTGGGGTATAGGGGGGGCGGAAAATGGTGGTTCCGGTTTCCGGTATCGATTTGCCCGCCAGTTCGGCCATGATGGCCAGCCCACCCATATTCGAGGTCTTGCCCTGATCGGTAGCCATACCCAGCGTCGTGTACCGTTTCAGATGTTCGACCGAGCGGAAGCCCTCTTGATGGCTGAGCTTCACGTCCTTGACGGTCACATCGTTCTGCTGATCCAGCCAGGCCCGCGCGCAGCCCTTCACATACCAAAAGGGCGTCTGATTGATCGGGGCATCCTCGGCCTCGGGCACGTCAGGCAGGGTGCCTTTCAAGCCCAATGCCTTTGCCGCACCTTCAGCGCCCGACAGCAGGGCGCCATGTGTGGACAGGGTTCCGTTTGCGGCACCGGCCACGGTCATGCCGGGCGGCAGGTCGCCACCGGGGACAAAGGCTGCCAAGTCGTCGTTCCAGACAGGACGCCCGCGGTGATGGCACGTCAGATGCACATTCGGGTTCCACCCACCTGAAACCCCCAGCGCCCCGCATTCCAATACCCGTCGCGATCCATCTGCCAGTGCGACCTCAACAAAAGTCAGGCCAAGGCGGCCTTTGGTATCGACAACCTGCGCGCCTTTCAGAACTTCAAAGTCATAGTTGATTGGTGCATCGTCGCGCACGTCGATCACGGCAGCGATCTTCACGCCTTTTGCGCGCAGGTCTATGGCTGTGCGATGTCCATCATCATTGTTGGTGAAAATCGCAACCCGCTGCGCCGCCGTAGTGGCAAACCGATTGGCATAGGTGCGCATTGCGCTGGCCAGCATGATGCCGGGGCGGTCGTTGTTCTCAAAGGCAATCGGGCGCTCGGTCGCGCCGGCGCAGAGCAGGGCGCGTTTGGTATAGATCCGCCACAAGATCTGACGCGGTTTGCCAGCGGGCAGGGCGGCCACGTGGTCTCCGATTCGTTCGACCGCGCCAAAGATGCCGTGATCAAATGCGCCGATCACGGTTGTGCGCGGCATCAGGCGGACATTGGGCAATGCAGACAGTTCAGCCACGGTTGCTGCGGCCCAGTCGCTTGCGCTGTCATCGCCCAGCGAGAAACTTTCGCTGTTCAGTCGTCCACCAAGAGCGAAATCTTCATCCGCCAGAATGACCTCTGACCCAGCGCGCCCAGCTGTCAGCGCGGCCATCAGGCCCGCTGGCCCTGCACCGATGATCAGCAGGTCGCAGTGGCGAAAGCCCTTGTCATACTCATCCGGGTCGTCCTCCATCGACAAAGACCCCAAACCAGCGGCTTTGCGAATGATGGGTTCGTAAAGCTTTTCCCAGAAAGCTGCTGGCCACATGAACGTTTTGTAGTAGAACCCGGCTGTCAGAAAGTTCGAGAACCGGTCGTTGATTGCCAATGCGTCAAACTTCAGGCTGGGCCAGCGGTTTTGGGACCGTGCTTCCAAACCTTCGTAAACCTCTGCCGTTGTGGCGCGCGTATTGGGCTCTTGCCGGTTGCCCGTGCGCAATTCGACGATGCCATTGGGCTCTTCCGACCCGGCGGTCAATACGCCGCGTGGGCGGTGGTATTTGAATGATCGTCCGATCAATCGCACATCGTTCGCCAACAAGGCCGAAGCCAGCGTATCGCCGGGGTGTGCGGTGTAACTACGATTGTCAAAGCGGAAGCTCAGGGTTGAATTGCGATCGACCAACCCGCCGCTCAGCCGGTTTACTTGAGTCATTTGGATCGCCCCTGCGCCCGGGCCACATCACGGGCCAGTTCCACCTTTGAAATCTCATGAGTCACTGTGTTGCGTGTCACTACCAGCCAGGACCTGTCCCCCCCTTCGTGATACCAAAGCTCGTGATGTTCTCCGGCTGGATTGCCGCGCAAATACGCGTAGTCATAAAACGCCTCTGCCGCATTTTCAGCCTGCCAGTCAGGCCGGTCGATCAGCGACGCGTCCCCCAGATAGACAAATTCCGAACTGTCGCGAGGTCCCAGAAGGGGATGTGGAATGATCATGGTTCTGGTCCCCTCAATGCAGGTTGGGCTGGTTGCCTACGCCTTTTTCGTCAATCATCCGGCCCGTGCGGAACCGGTCGAGGCGATAGGCGGTTGCGGTTGGATGTGGCTCATCTTGCGCCAGCAGGTGGGCAAAGCAATAGCCCGAGGCCGGGGTCGCCTTGAACCCGCCATAACACCAGCCGCCATTGAAATAGAGCCCGTCGACAGGGGTCCGGTCGATAATGGGCGAGCCGTCCATCGACATGTCCATCACACCGCCCCACATTCGTAGCAGGCGCGCACGTCCGATCATTGGCATCAGCGCCATACCGCCTTCGCAAACATCTTCGACCACGGGCAGGTTCCCGCGTTGTGCATAGGTATTGTACCCGTCAAGATCGCCGCCAAACACCAGACCGCCCTTGTCGGACTGACTGACATAGAAATGCCCGGCACCAAAGGTGATGACGCCCGGGAGAACCGGCTTGAGCCCCTCGGAAACAAATGCTTGCAGAACATGGCTTTCGATGGGCAGTTTCATGCCCGCCATACCCATCACCCGTCCCGAGTTTCCGGCGACCGCACAGCCGACTTTGCCCGCGCCAATAAACCCTTTCGAGGTCTCGACCCCAAGGCATTTTCCATCTTCGATGCGGAACCCGCTGACCTCGCAATTCTGGATGATGTCGACACCGCAACCATCGGCCGAGCGCGCATAGCCCCAGGCCACCGCGTCATGGCGCACTGTGCCGCCGCGTCGCTGAGCCAAACCGCCCTTGATCGGGAATCGGGCGTCATCGAAATTCAGGAACGGGCATTCCTTGAGAACCTGTTCGGCATCCAGCAATTCAGCATCGGCGCCATTCAGTATCATTGCGTTGCCGCGGCGCGTATAGGCGTCGCGTTGCGCATCCGAATGGATCAGGTTGAGGATCCCGCGCTGGCTGACCATTGCATTGTAGTTTAGATCCTGCTCCAGCCCTTCCCACAGTTTCAGAGAGAATTCGTAAAACGGCTCGTTTCCGTCCAACAGATAGTTTGAACGGATGATGGTCGTGTTCCGGCCCACATTGCCGCCGCCGATCCAGCCTTTTTCAATCACAGCTACTTTGCGATGGCCATATACTTTGGCAAGATAATGCGCCGTTGCCAGACCATGACCGCCGCCGCCTATGATCACAATGTCATAATGTGCCTTGGGTTCAGGATCACGCCAGGCCGGGATCCACCCCTTATGCCCGGTTAACGCCTGTTTGATGACCTGAAAGCCAGAATATCGCATGAATCGGACCTTTTTTGTTAGAATCAACAAAAAAATACCGTTTGCATACTCTCAAATCCGACATCGATGGCACAAAATCGGACGCATTTGGGCAGGTCGACTGGCCGCGCAGGTTTTAGGAACACCTCACGGCACAGCCGCATTCGGCGTAAGGCGATACCAGTCGCAACACTTTGGGCGCAGCCGTCCTGGCAATAATCAGGATGCTGCGCCCTTTCGTTGTGGTTGTTCCGCCAACAGCGGTTTTCATTTTGCCGGGAAGAGAGGTTGATGTCAGGCGGCGGCGATCTGTCGGGCTTTTTCCACCATGACTTCGGCCTGACGGATCGAGGCATAATCGATCAGTCGACCATCCAGAGACACTGCGCCCTTACCGTCGGCCTCAGCCTCGGCCATTGCTTCCAAGATACGCTGAGCCTTTGTCACTTCGGCATCACCGGGTGACATGACCTCGTTTGCCAGTGAGATCTGGCTGGGGTGAATTGCCCACTTGCCTTCGCAGCCCAACACAGCGGCCCGTTTGGCGGCGGCCTTATAACCTTCTGGGTCCTGAAAATCTCCGAACGGGCCGTCAATTGGGCGCAACCCATTGGCCCGTGCGGCAACCACCATGCGGGCCAGCGCATAGTGCCACATGTCGCCCCAATGGGTGGCGCGATTGGCGCCCGCATCCGGATCGGTCAAAACCGAATAGTCTGGATTCACGCCGCCGATGATGGTCGTGCGTGCACGGGTTGAGGCGGCGTAGTCTGCAACACCAAAATGCAGGCTTTCATTGCGTTTCGAGGCCGCAGCAATCTCGCTGACATTCTGCATGCCAAGCGCGGTTTCTATAATGTGTTCGAACCCGATCCGTTTTTTGTACCCTTTGGCGTCTTCAATCTGCGTGACCATCATATCGACCGCATAGACATCTGCCGCGGTGCCAACCTTTGGAATCATGATCAGATCCAACCGTTCGCCCGCCTGTTCGACCACATCGACCACGTCGCGGTACATGTAGTGCGTATCCAGACCGTTGATGCGCACCGACATGGTCTTGCTGCCCCAATCGATGTCGTTCAGGGCCTGAATGATGTTCTTGCGCGCCTGTTCCTTCTCATCGGGTGCAACCGCATCTTCCAGATCGAGGAAGATCACGTCCACATCAGACTGCGCGGCTTTTTCGAACATGCCGGGTTGGCTGCCGGGGACAGCCAACTCGCTGCGGTTCAGGCGGGCAGGGGCCTGTTCAATGGAATGAAAGCTCATGGGTTTGGGTCCTTCGTCTTACAAGTTAGGATATAGGGGGAATTTGGCGCATAGGTTGGCGACTTCGGCTTTGACCTTGGCTTCGACGGCGGCGTT
>NZ_CANLDZ010000026.1:0-40256 GCF_947489545.1 uncultured Ruegeria sp.
GCGATGAAGCGATGAAGCGATGAAGCGATGAAGCGATGAAGCGATGAAGCGATGAAGCGATGAAGCGATGAAGCGATTGTACGGTGGGCCCATCTGATATACAAGTAAATTAATGATTTTATTGTATATTTTTATGATTTTGAAGTGAGCATTCGTTATCAGTTGAACACGCATCCAGATACTCCCCATACAGATCACCAGACCGGAAACATCGGTCTAATTTGAACCCAAAAGAACGCCACAGAAAAGGTTGCCCTTCCCTCGCCCCAAGCCTTACCGCCCCCCCGAGGGAGGAGGCGGTTGAGTTGCAGTTGTGTCAAAAAAGCTCCACTCAATGTGCTGATACAAAAATTCTAAAACCCGCTCGACACATTGAGAAATACCGAAGTGCTATACATTAATAGACACGGGCTATGATGAGGTCTGCAGATTTGGGCGAGGGCCCACGTGAGCCAAGTCTGGGGATCAACGTCGTTGAGTTTGGCGGTTCGATCGGTTCGGGTCGAAGATTTGGCAGCAGAATTCGACCTCAACCCAGATGAAATGGTGGGAGACTCGGGGCATCAAGTGCTATGTGTCAGATTCCCCTGAAGAAAATTCAGTACCTGTTGGTTTCTCAGGCGCATAGTAGATGCGCATAATGCTTGTTGATACTTTTGGCACATGCGGAGATCTATCAATTGAATGCCCAATCACGAAAACCAACTAATCTGTCGCTCGACAGTGTCTTACTTTCTGAAGCCAAGGCGCTGAAAGTAAACCTATCGCGCGCGGCCGAAGATGGGGTACGTATAGCCGTTGCTGCTGCAAAGGTAGAACAATGGAAAACTGAAAATGCTGCAGCTCTGAGAAGCTCCAATTCTTATGTGGAGAGACACGGGCTACCACTGGAAAGCTTCAGGCAATTCTAATGCCAAAGTACGATGTTTATTCCAACCCTTCTGGTGATGGATTCCTTCTGGATATTCAAACTGATCTTTTGAGTGATCTGAACACGCGTGTTGTTGTGCCGCTTTTGCCGAAATCGAAAGCTCCAAAACCTGCGACCCGGCTCAACCCAGTATTCGGGATCAATGGTGAACTTGTCGTCATGGCCACCCAGTTTTTAGCGGCCGCGCCTGTTGGAATTCTCAAGTCTCAAGTAGGCGATCTCAAAGACGAGTTTGAATAGATCACAGTCGCCGTAGATATGCTCAAGCAGGGATTCTGATAGACGTAAGAGACACTGCCACGGCAGCAGTTGGCGCAACCACATGGGTATCCCAAAACCATAGTGATGCCGCAGATCATGGAGCTGCCCCCTGCGCTGTCCCTGAAGCAGAAATCTTTAGAGACGCCCAGCGGAGGTTTACATAGTCAGTCATGAGCGCCTTCATGGCGTTTTCATCTTCCAGGTAGATTAAAACCACTCCCCCTTGTTCTCCTCTTATTGATCCGGCTCCACAAACCTTTGCTGCGCCCCCTGCTCTTTCCACAGCTTTGACAAAGCTTTGTGTCGCAGGTGGCACCACACCAATTCGAACCAAAAGCCGATGATTGTGCCGCAGTGTTTTTATCGGATTAGCGCATGTTTCAAGGTCAGATTGCAGAGCGTTGGTGCAACTACTGAACTCTTGCCACAACGCAACGTCTTTTTCATAAGCCCGTCGCACCGCCGTTACGCATTCTCCTATGGAACTTACAGGTCTTCCGTTCGACATCCAGTACCAGCCATCTCCTCTCCACAACGAGTGATGCCGAGGAATGATTGGACGACTGACCTGATCACCATCTACTCTGCTCACCCCACCATAGACGACGGAGGATGCATCAATAGCGTTACCTTTTCCGTGTCGCAGCCGCTCGCAAAAACGAATTTGCTCAATTCGCTCTTCCGGTGTCACGGTTTCATTGAACATGTTTTCGTAAAGTGCAAATGTTGCTGCGATTGCGGCCGTCCACGATCCTGTCCCCATCCCCAAAGGCAACGATGAACAACATCCCAGCGTTCCTGAAACCGGTATTTGCTGGTCATCGCCAACTTTGGGCATTGGCAATCGTTGTATGAATGACGCCACAGCATACATCACCAGATCATCTGGCCGCTGTAGAATGTCTTGAACCCGCAACTTGCCGCACACAAACAGTTCAAACCGGCGATCAAGTGACTGTTTGAAGTCTTCAAGCATCGTAAATGGATAAAACTCACCACATGAAGCTTGCTCGAAATCAGTGAACAGTCCTCCACTGCCGTGGATTGGTCTCAGCCAGACCTCTGTATAGTAAGCAATCGATGCGGCGAGAACCGGCGCTCCATACATCATCGAGTGTTCCCCCGACAAGATTATTCTGCCGGGAGCATGTGCTCGGAGAGTATTAGCTGGAAGCGTTGACGCGACGACGTTTATGCTCATCAATCTCGGGCCAATCTATACAAACCCCCTCGCCAGTTGAGGTAGTTCAGCATTGCTCGCATTTTGTGGGTCAGGTACTGACTTGAGAGCCAGATAGGCATCATGGCTGACTGTTCTCGACGAGCTTTGCAGCGTCCCGACCAGTAGCCGGACAGAAGGCCAACCGAATGCTAGAGATTGGAGTTCGAGCATAATTGTTAATCTCTTTTGTCATTCCAGCTCATCAAATTCATTGCCTCAAGGGCGAAAGAGGAGCAAAGTTCTCTGCTTCCAAAATAAGTGTTGGACGTTGGAGCAATGAACAGCCCGTACATCGGCCAGCCGCCATCCTCCAACTGACTATCCAGCAGCTTTAAAAAATCGATGCGATTGACAATTCCCAGATTTTTCATCGCAATAACCCTTAATGCTCGTTCGAGCGCAAAAGGGGTAAGGTCAACGCGTGAAATGAGCCGTTCAGTAAGGGGCCGCAAAAACCTGTTAAACCTCTCGGGAAAGTCGACAATTAATCGCGACAAAAAGAATAGAAATACATCTGGCGCCGGATAGTATCGTGTGCCTCCAAGGAATATGTCACGAGTCAAAAAGTCAAAAATAAAATCTTCAGTTTCCCCCAATTCGTTTCTGCACCCCAAACCTATTTGATTTAAAAAATACAATACGTTTGTAGCGACAATAGCATCTACCCTGGGCCGAGTATCGTCAAAGTATACCTGAATTATCCCATCTTCATTTCTATTATCAATCATGTCCTCTGCTAAAGTAAGTGCGTCGTCACTCTTTATCTTGTTGTTGCCTACTAGAAATGACAAAATCATAGATGTTGTATCCAGGTCGTCAGGAAAATCTAACGGGCGTACTTCGTTCCTATAAAAGCACCAGCGAAGCTTATTTTTTCCATCATGCCTCAATATTTCCCGTGACATCGCCTTTATTACATCGTCAGGCAAGGACGACAAAGAGTGTAGAATAACAGCGGTTGAGAATATTTCCTTAGAGAAATCAGCACTGGCAATAAGCTCTACATCATCGCCGACAAAGCTTCTACAAAGCGGGAATTTACGCAAGCGCTTGTTCAAATATGAGCGTCCCAACTCTTTTCTGTTTTCGCATGCGAAGGTGAAGGGGTTTTGCTTCTTTGGAACCCCGCCTTTGGCAGCCTGATGTGTAAAACTTCTTCGGGAATACTTAACCGTACTCAAACCCAGTTTCCGGGCTTGCTCCAGATTCGCTGAGTTATCATCTACTAATACGGCACTCTCCACATTTACGGATGAATCCGAAATGATATATTCAAATATGTCGCTATTTGGCTTCCTGTATTGAAGAAATGCGGAGATATAAATACCATCAAAATACTTCCAGAAGTCAAATCTCTTATATAAAAGCTCAAACGACTCCATATCCACATTTGAGAGACAGAGTATCTTCTTATTTTTTTGATGCAAAACCTGTAATAACGCTAAAACTGTCTGATTGACCCGCAAGCTCGTAACGCTTAAATCCAAGATTTCCTTTAGCTTATCGTAAGGTGTTTGCAGTTCACTGCTAAGTAATGTCAGTGCGATATCTTTGCTGATAAATCCCTGCTCCAAATCTCGCCAGATAGGATGACTTACCAGTTTTCTTACATCGCTCACCCCTTCGGGGACCGATGTTGTGTGGATCGAGTCCCAGTCTATAACCACATCACCCAAATCAAAAATAATTGTTTCATATGTTTCCAGCACGCTCAGCAATTCGCGAAATCTGGGGTCTGTCGCTGCCTCTGATCGCTCCACCATCGCTCCTGTTGCATTTTCCACTGATTGAGGGATATCAACTTGCGACGCCTCGGATCTGATATCAGACGCCGTGTCGTTGGATCGTAATGATTTAGAAGAACTCGAAGGCGCTTGGGCTCCAATATCAACTCGAGATGAAGACATTTTTTGATCCACCCTTCTAGAATCCAAAGACAAGCCTCTCGATGCGCGCGCGCTGCGTATATCGGCAGCGTGTTCAAAAAGCACTGTTCATTCTGATAGATTGGGTTTCACAAAGAAACGCTAAGTAATCTAGCCCTCAACGGACTTCAAAGCTCATTACTGCACATTGAATAAATATTTTGCACACAGAGTACAGAATAAAACAGCGCTTGAATGACAAGGCGAAGTACCCGGGCCATAATTCTCCCTTCTCTGCTAACGGCATCTGGAATCCCATCGTGATTCTCATCGGAACTTTTGTGGCTGTGATTCGTGTGAAGGAGCAATGATATTAGTTGATATACATGCTCGATTAAACGCACCTAGACTTGTAGATGCAAAATGTCGTTGCAATTTTCTACTCAATTTCTGCTGCCCGCGAGCACTCGATTACATCACTGCAACGAAAATTGGAATTTCGCATCGCTGATTATGCACTCATTTTGATTTCTTTTTTAATAAAATGAATCCACCTAACTCATAATTCTGGCATGAAAAATTGGAGCGAAGTCTGTAATTACTCTGCCTTCCTGTTGAATGCTATATCTTCAGCTTTCTAGCCCATCCGAATCGTTACTTAGGCGACTTTTGGTAAATACCTTTTCAATACGTCGCGCGTTTGCTGCGCGTCAAATTCCACCGGCGGATAGACCTCACGTAAATCTGTCGCAGGAAAGACGCCAATCCAGCGCTCAGCACCTTGGCAGGTTCTCTCTATTCGGGGGTAGGAATTGCACAAATCCGTAATGACCACGGATTACCAGAGGCATTTCGATGTTATCGGGTCACTCAATTCAAGTTCTCCAAATTCCGTGAATAAGGATCAAAGATCATTCAGATAGCATATGGTAACGTGCCGGTACACCCGATTGAACCACAGAATAGTCTGACGCCATTTCGCGACGTCAGATCGAATCTGAACAGAGCGTATTCCTACTCGCCAAAACTAGTGCCTGATTTCCGCCGACACGGCTGCTAAAATACAGTAGACCGTCAATCCCCCAGACAGTGCTACATGAAAAAGGCAGATGATCCGATTACCTCAGAACACGGCTTTAGAAGCGCTTCACATCCCGACCATTACTCAAGGCGTGGGCAGTAATCTCGACTTTGGTAGCAAAGGACTCCATCGAGCCCTTATAAGATTAGAGGTATAACAGGAGCCGATCGCTTCATTGCCAGCGCTTCGAATGCCTCTTTGCGTGTCGGCATAGTGTTACAAACAAGATCGGAAATCTGTCGTTCGATCCTGGAACCCTCTTTCTCGCACCATGCCAGTATTGCAGCAGTATCTTCGTCGTTCCCGGCTTCAAACCAATGGGAAGTGTCAGAGTGATCTCCTTCCACAGCCCAACCACCCATAATAGTCATGACATCGATTGGGTCATAGAAAGCCCCAAATGCACCTGGAATTGACTTGCAGAACGACCACGCCGCGTTGGTTCTAGGCGCCTGGCTGATATCGTTTTCAAGCGTTTGCTCATCCGCGCAAATCTTTCGACCATGGTCGTATCTCGATGAGACGTATTCATACAGATTGTCAGCCAACTCGCTCTGCGCCCATTCCTTTGCATCTGAACCGACCCAGGATATCAAAGCACGGTCGCTTTCGGTGGTAAAGGCATCCGCTCTGGTGCCCTCGTGGTCATCGGTGATCAGTATGTGGACGGTAATGCTCATGCTGCGATCTCCTGGTACGCGTCTAGCTGGCCAAGTTTCGAATCCTTTGAGCAATCAACAGAGCTTCACAAAGCTCAGCTCAAGCCGTTGAAGCGATCGCTCGTCCAATATGACCTAGAACCTGAACGAAGCATCTATGTTGAAGCCTTGGTTCTGTGCGAGATCGCCGAATTCACTGTAGTAGTTCAGGTAGAAGAGGACGCCATCAACCTGGTGCCTCAGACCGAACTCGACCAGGATTGTATTCTTTTCAACGGGAGCACCGGTTACGGTAAAGACATCGTTGCTTCCGTTAAAGCGCATGGTCTTGACCGGTTCCAAATCGTCGAGGGCGTGATGCCAGCCGAGGCTGCCGTCGTTGACTCTTTTACCTTCAGCCACTACAAGGCGCTGCCCCTCGGAAACCTTAAACCTACCCTCAGAGCCACGGTGATTACCAATCTCAAAGCCAGTGCCATTGAGGCTCATGGTTCTCCCGCCATCACTCAACTCTACTTTGTTATAGCGATGATCCCCCAGCCCCACTAAGTCATGGAAAGTATAGAACTGATCAGATTCAACTATAAAGCTCCCCATATTATCCAGCCTCTCGTCTGCCTGAGCGGGAGACAATCCCAATCCGGGTGTCAGAATGGCGCAAGTTGCTGCCAGCGCTGTTGTCTGCATCTGAGCACCGCGACGGAGGCAAAGGATGAATTGGTAAGCTGCCCGGGCCGCAAGAAAAAGGCTGAATTCATCGCGGATATCGGTGATTTTTGATCGTAAACTCTGGCAGGCTTTCGTGGTAAAATACGTAAACATTCAGATATTCCCCACACACAACATAAAACCGGAAACACCGATCCAACTTGGATTTAGAACTCAACAGCGCAGAAACCGTTGCTCTCTTTCTTGCCCCTAAATCTCGACAGTCAACTTAATCCCCCTCCTGGGGGAGGAGGGGGACGAGTGGTGGCAGACAGGTGGAAAGAAGTATCCACCCAACGCGCCGGTATCCAAATTTTAGAGCCTGCTCACCGCATTGGAAAATACCGAGACACTATACATTGATAGGCATTCGCTATCATCAGACTTGTCACCTACCAAAAAGGCGATGTGTTTACGCATGCCTCAAGTCAGCCTCAATGGGGCAGCCTAGATTGAGTAGACACGAGCGGGTTTCCGGCTCATCGTAACCAACAAAGAGTTGCGGTGTACAAATCATCCGGAACGAAATGGAGCCTTTGCGAGAAACTTGTCAAAGGCGATCGCCATGCGGAGTGCAAACGGGATGGAGGCAAAGAAAAAATCAGGCTTGCTCAGGACGACCTCCAGGGCGAGGACAGCATTGCTGAGTTATGCCGCCGGGAAGGCATTGCGCAGAGGTTGTATACAGCTGGTCCAGGGAAGCCTTGAAGCGGGCAATACGGCACGCGCAGCTACCTCAACTTAACGCAACAAACTCAAGATATCATCGGAAAGACCGGAGCGAAGGTCATCACAAGGGCCGCGAGTTTCATGTTGCTGGCCGATAGCCGTGCGAGTTTCGAAATTGAAGGAGATAACCCACCAACCAATCGGCTTGAGCATTGCGCGCGCGCTATCTTGGAGGCGGGTAAGCGACCCCTTAACCAATCCGAGATTTACCAATTGCATGGCATTCTCATTGGTAATGATGATAGCTTTACTCCGATGGGTTACCGCGAAGACAGCGTTTTTTTGGTAAACTGCATCATCACAATGAACCCATGCCGGAGTTCATTGGCGGACGCGCTCAGGACGTTCCGGAGTTGATGACTGCGCTCAACAACTGCAGCAACAGGCTTCGGATTTCAGATACTCATAATGTTGATCCGGTTTTACAGGCCACCTGTGCCGCTTTCGGCTTCATCTTCATTCTCCCGCTTGCTGACGGTAACGGGCGACTGCATCGCTTTCTTATTGATTATGTGCTGCCAGAGCGCGATTACATCCGGCGGGCAAGGTTTTCCTGTATCGAGCGTGATGCTCGACCGGATTAGTGAATATCGGAATGCTCTGCAAAGACACTCATCGCCACTCATGAATTTTATTCAATGGCATGCCTTGCCGAATAGCAATGTTGAAGTCGCCAACGAAACGACAGATTTATATCTGCTTTTTTGATTGCACGGCGAAAGCGGAATTTCTGCACAAGTGCGTTCTGCGCACCATTGAAAAGGACCTGCCGGGTGAAATCGACTACCTGAAGCGCCATGATGAAGCGACGCGCAATATCGTGAATACGATCGAGATCTCGGATCGCATAGCCGAAAATCTGATTATATTCATCTTGCAAAATCGAGGTGCGTTGCTCCGTAAGTAACGTAGTCGTAATCCGTTTGGTAAGCTAACATATGAAGAAATCAGCCTCATTGAAGGTATCTTTGATGATACCTTCAATGAGAATGAATAGTTGATTTGATCGCTGCCAAAATTGACTAGATAGTCAACTTTCAGATAGCCAGATCGTCGATTGACTTTCCGGCTTCCAGCGCCTCTTTCACCCATGCAGGTTTACGGCCACGTCCGGTCCATGTTTGGGATGGATCATCTGGGTTGGCATATTTCGGGGCGGTTTTGGTGGCTGTTTTCTTACCCTTACCGCCGTGCAGGGCAATAACGTCTTCAAACGCCACACCCAACTTATCCGCAATCGCGCGCATTTTTGTCAGTGCCGCTCGCAGCGCTTCTTTTTCCACTTCCACGGCACGCTTTTCGATTTTTGCCGCCAATTCTTTTAGTTCAGCGGCGCTCAGGCCGCTAATGTCTATCGACATATCATTCTCCTTATCTTTCGTTCTGATGCGACAAAGCAGAAAACGGTCTTCAGAGCAAGCATTGGCTGTTTAATCGCCGTTTTAACGCAGCAAACCTTCGCGAGTTTCAGCCTTCCACCTTTTAATCAAGTTCACCTGCCCCCAAGCGCGACAGAACATGACCCCCAGAGGGCCAATTTCTCTGGAACCAATGTTCGATAAGCTTGATGGTAAAACCTACGGGGTTCTGGAAATGCGCCAGGTAACCAGTGTTCCGGAACTGATTTAGCACACCAGCAGTAACCCCTTGAGTTGTAAGTTGCTCCTAGGCCAATTCGATGTAGGAAACAGCTAGCACTATCTTCCAATAAATATCTCGCGCTGAGGGTTGATAGGGACGATCAGCCTTTTCAAAGAGCGATTCAGCCTGCGGGGCCGTAGGATACCGCTCCGTCTTCACGCAGACCTATACCCAGGATATCGACGTCGAACCTTTTCTGCGCCTCGGGGCCGAGGCTGCGCATAGGTTATGGTCTTAATCTTGGGTACAGGGTGATCCTTTCCGTGAGTGATGTAAAATTTATTGCGCGACTTCGAAGTGGTCCTCGCGCAAGAGTGCTGTGCCGTCGGACTGCAGGGCCCACAGCTCTTTGGTGATGGTACCGTGCGCGCTGTTCATCTTCCAATCGGCCGACACTTGAGCGGTTGACAAGTCTTGGGAAACCACGGTTGTGGTATTGAAATAAATGACATCGTCAAAACCACCTTCGACCAATTGAGCCCAGAAGGCTTCGATCTCCGAACGGCCTTTGAAAGTGCCGAAAGGTTTGGCAACCATGATCGCATCTTCTTCATACATTGCAGCGGCACCGGCAGCATCGCCTGCGTTAAACGCATCACGCCATTGGCGGCTTGCAGTGGCCACGGCTGTGCTGAGTTCAAACTCAGTAGCAGCGCGCGTTTCCGCTTCCTCTGCAAAGCTGGGGTTGGAAATCGAAGTGGCAAGGGTCATGGCAAGAGCTACAACTTTGACAAGTTTCATAGGAAGGGTCCTTTCAAGTCAGTTCAGAGGCTTAGCCACACTCGAAATGCGTGACCTTGGGATCTTCGGCGCAAAGTGAGATGAGTTTGGCTAAATCACCGCATTCGATGCGCCAGCCGATATAGGCATCAAAAGCTGTGGTGGTGCTTCATTGTTCGATCTCCTGGACAGTCTTGGGTCTTCCGGGGAGATCCCGAATTCTACGCACGTGCAGCAGATATAGCTGCGTGTATCTGGTAGGATGTCGGTCAGAAACGCCTGCAGCGCCTCGCCGGCGTCGTCTTTCGGGGTCAATTCAAATTGCGTTAAGGTTGCCATGTCGCTCTGTCTGGTTGGATGGATGGAGCACGGTATTGGGAGAACGGGCACTGTACGATCCGTGCTTGGCGTGATTGAGCAAAAATCACCCTTTCAAGAAACCCAGTGTCACGGCAGTAGCAAAGCCGGTTGAGATTTTTGTTAGGTTGAACATTTGAAGTCTCCTTCAGTGTTGACCAAGAGATAGGATAATTCATTTGTTCTAAAAACAGGCTTTAAACGAACTAACTGTCCGATAACATCGAACAAAAGATTGTCAGCTGGGAGTAGCCAAACTACTTTTCATTGCATCAATCATAGCACGGACGCCAAGCGGAGGATTCGAACCATATGGATGAACCGCATAGAGGTTCGTTTCGCGCGGCTGATACTCTGGTAGTAGTTTCACCAACGTCCCGGCTTTCAGCATTGGCTGAAGGAAAAAATGTGGGAGGATACCGACACCCACACTCCGGCTTATTAAAGCAGCCACGGCGTTGACCGAACTGGCGGTCGCGACGCGTCGAAACCGGAAAGACGCTACCTTCCCGTCTACAAGCGACGCCAACTCATGCACGATGTCGGAACCTTCCCAATGGTGCGCGACATATGCCAACTCTGGCGCGCGATCCGACCAAGGCATCCCACTTTCCGCAAGGGTCTCTCTGCGGCAGAAGTCTGGTGAAGCACAAAGCACGTCATGCAATACACCGACCTTTTGTGCTTTAAACTCGCTAGACGCCAACTCTCCCGCCGTCAGCGCCACATCAATATTGTTCTGGATCAAGTCGAGCCGTTTATCATCAACTAAGACCTCCGGCAGGACCCTTGGATATGTCGCCACAAGCTGAGCAATCGCCGGTGCAACAATATTATCAATCGTTGCGTACGGAGCTGTAATCCGTAATGCCCCCATCGGTTCAGCCAGATGTTCACTCACCTCTTCCAAGGCTACAGTCGAAAGATCATTTAATTCTCGGCAACGGCGGTAGAACTGTTCGCCAATTGCCGTCAGGCTTTGTCGCCGCGTCGTTCGGATTAAGAGTTGTGCGCCAAGAGAGCTTTCAAGTTGTTTGAGCGCATCGCTCACACCGGACTTGCCCATCTGCATATGATCCGCCGCGCCTGTAATCGAGCCAGCCTCGACAATAGCTTGAAAGATACGTGCATGATTTGAAAGGAGATACTTCATTGTTCGATTGTTTGAGTTAATCTCGAAAAAGTCTAGGACGAACCAGAACCGCTAGGAGCCGCTGTTCCAAGTCTTTTCAAGTAGGTTGGTCATTCACCGCTCAGAAAAGTTCTGGTAAGATGGGCTCTCCCACCATTTCAACGCCCGGGAACATGTTGTGCTTGACCTGGATTGAGGTGATGTTGCCTGCTTCGTCGGTGTGGACGAAGGCGACTCCGCAGCGGGCCCAGTAGTTATTGCCATCTTTTCGCAGATCAGGTGCGCCCTCTCCTACTGCCCGCTTAGATTATACCAGGTAGCCTCGCTTGATCGGGAAAGTTACGCAACCTGCGCGAAGCGCTACGAGAACACCCTGCCCCGCTCAAGCAAAGTTAATCTGACAATACCGTGCTTCTTATGAATATGCATTGGGTTTTTGCTGTGCCCAGCGTCAAAGCTTGACGAAATAGTCGAGGTCTTTGCTGGCATTGTTGATTGAGAACCCAAGATCACTTAAGCCATCCACCGCGTAATTCTTGCAAAACCCCATGAATGGCAAACGGGACGGACCAGTTGACATGATGTCGAATAGTTGTTGCTTGTTGATCTCCGCACGATCAGCCACAACAAATGCCTGGCTCATTGTGCAAGCGGTGGTCATTCCCATGACGTTGTTGATGAGCTTGGTCACGTGGCCAGCACCCAGCTCGCCGAGGTGAAAGACATTTTCCCCCGGCACATCCAATACTGGTTTCACCTTCTCAAATGTGTCCATATCCCCCGCCGCCATGATGTTCAGCAAACCATCCTTGGCGTGCGTGGGCGTGCGTCCCAGCGGTGCGTCAACCATACCGGCATCTTTGGCGGCCAAATCAGCCCCAATTTTGCGAGTGGACGCCGGTATGGAAGTACCAAAGTCAATGACCACAGCATCTTCTTTGATGCCTGCTAGGATGCCGTCAACGCCATAGATCAGGCTTTCGACAACTTCCGATGTCGTTACGCAAAGCATCACAATGCCGCTGTTCGCAGCAATCTCTCGTGGCGTCGTAACCTCCACAGCGCTGCGGTTGACCATGTCGGTCCCCATGCCGCCATCCCAGTGATAACCGTTTTAGGTCTGGAGCTGGCTTTCCTGCTCGAAGGCGTGGTGGTGGTCGAGGTGATCTTTGGCCACCCTGGTCTCGGCAGCTTTCTGGTCGAAGCAATCTTCTCGCGGGATTTCCCGAAGGTTCAGGCCGTTGTTCTTCTCACCGCCGTGGTTTTCGCTGTCGTCAACTTGCTGATTGATCTGGCCTATAGCCTGCTTGACCCCCGCATCGGAGGACACGATGCGTAGCGTCATCATCCTCGCCCTGGTGTTTGTCGTGATTACGGTCGTTGGCCCAATGTTTACCCCGTACGAACCGGCTGCTATCAACATTCCCAACAGGTTGAGTTCGCCTACATCAGAGAATTGGCTTGGCACTGACGCCCTCGGGCGGGACATCCTTTCACGCCTTCTTTACGGGGCGCGATGGTCGCTGGGCTTGGCTTTCCTTATTTCCTTGATGGGATTGTTCATTGGCACCGTCATCGGCTTGATCGCCGCCTTGGGTGGCAAATGGCTGGATGGGCCATGATGCGCGTTACAGACACTTTCCTCGCCTTCCCCGAGCTTGTGGCGGCCGTGGTGATCGCGGGCGTGCTGGGCTCAGGAACGGCCAGTCTGATCTTTGCGCTCAGCGTCGTTGGCTGGATGCGCTACGCCCGCGTCGCCCGCGGCATCGGGCTGTCACTTCAAACACGCGGCTATGTGGTTCAAGCAGGGCTGGCGGGGCTATCGCCGCTCTACATCGCTCGCTGGCACTATTTGCCGTCGCTGATGCCCTCACTCATTGTAGTTTGGACCGGTATGTTCGCCCGTGCAATTTTAGGCATCTCGACCTTGGGCTTTCTTGGTTTCGGGGTACAACCTCCGATGCCGGAATGGGGGACAATGCTCCTCGATGCACGCATCCACATGCGGTCGACACCTCTACAGATGGTGTGGCCGGGGCTGGCAGTTGTCGTCTGTGTCCTCTCAATCAACTTGGTTGGCGACGCGCTCCGGGATGCTCTGTCCAAAAAAGAGATCAAGTGACAACATACTGCTTTCTGCACATTGCCGAAGTTCTGAAGCAGAGAAGCTGCTCGGCAACGAATTGGAGCTTTGTCCGTAGCGCTGTCGTTAGTCCTCTCAGAGCCCTACTTGGACATTGAAATCTTGGATTAGCCGTATTTATTGAGAGCTTCGGACACAGACAGTCGCGGTACCGACAAGAGCCCATTGGGTCTGCTCTCTGCAGCTTCCATGTCGAGATTGAAAATCTCATATTGATGTTCCGCCTCATCGTCGAGACCTGTTACGATGACATCAAATGTGTAAGAGGGTTCTTCGGCAATGAACCAATGTACGTTGTCGTCATCCTCACCAATGGAAGACAAGTCACCTGCGCCTATCAACTTGTCTACAGTGGGTCGAATTGTCAGAGCATGCTCTCCTCGCGACACTTGATCATATTGGCGAAGCCGGAATGCTCCAGCTAATGGCAGATGGGCTGAAACCATGTTCGAATGGCCGTGCGGAATAATCGACCGACCGGTGTCGACTGCAAAGAGTTTTGGCAGGAAGCTCAAAGTTCTACGCTCGTCCGATCCAAAGCTGATCTTTGTAGTGGAAACACCCAGTTCGGCAAATCCGATCCGCGATGCGAGACGGTCAAAGTCTATAGCACGCATTATGTCGTGCTCAGACACCTGGGAGAGCAATTCATAAATGCCTGACCGCCATTCTTCCAACGTGAGCACTTCACCACGCAAGGACCCCGACAGTTCATCAATCCTGGAGACAAGCATATCCACTTCGCGGCCAGTTGATCCTGCAAATGCCGAATGACCAGTACCAACACTCAGTAGCGAGGTGATGGCACCCAATTGGGCGATGACTGATCGGCGAGTTGGTTTGTGGTACATGCGGCGAAGGTATCACAAACAGGGTCATCACGTAATGATTTGAGGTTCAAAAGCTAACAGCAGCAACGTCCTGCATAGCTGCCGGGTCACATCAAAGGACCGGACATTCTGGACCCCAAAACCCGCCATTCGTTAAGGATGCAAACAATGCGCGCGATGAGCCCATTTCGACCGATGCTACATCTTCAACGAATGACCGGTTCTTTGATATTCATCCACCACTTGTTTTCGTTTTTGCGGCTTTCAGGGATTGAGCGGCTTGCAAAAGCATCCTGAACGTAGATCACAGGTTCTTCATAAGAGTGAAGAGGATGAATAACGCTCATCGCAGCGTCCAACAAATGCCTGTCCTTCGTGATTGAAAATGACAGCACCCGGACTTGTCTGCTCGTCGCGGCTTCCATAGGCCCGCTGACGGTGCCCTCAGCACCTCGAAAGAACTGCGTTCCGATGGCTGTTTCAAAGGAAACATGATCATAGTCGCCGTATGCCAATCGCAGTTCTTCGCAGAGAGCCAATCGGATACGATCATCATCTTCCGGGCCGAGCTCCACATGGATTATCCAGATTGGCTCCAACCGACACGCACTACTCTCGACCTGATCGAGTGTTTCAGCTTGCATTGCAAGTCTCCTGCATTTGGGCGAGGAGTTTCACAGTGGAGGCCATAACAATGTCATCAATTCCAAGATGTGTGACCCAACGTTGCCGGTCCGGCGTGCCGGAGATACGAATGCCGGTCTCTTTCAGAAAACCTGAGAACTTGCTCTGAACAGACGCATCCACATCGCAGAACACCATGTTGGTTTGGGGCGTTTCGACTGAGAGGCCAGGAACATGTGACAGGGCAGCGGCAAGCTCTGTGGCCCGCACATGATCAGACTTTAGTCGTGAGACATTGTTCTGGATCGCAAACCAGCCCGCTGCGGCAATGATCCCTGCTTGCCGCAATCCGCCACCTAGCATCTGCCGATGCCTGCGCGCTGTATCGATCACCTCTGCAGATCCAACAAGGACTGATCCAATTGGTGCGCCAAGCCCTTTGGAGAGGCAAAAACTGAGTGTGTCGCAATAGCAGGCAATTGTCGAAACTGGGCAAGCTAGCGCGGATGCAGCATTAAAAATGCGTGCGCCGTCCATGTGGATTTTCAGATCACGCTCTGTCGCCAGTTCCGAAACACTGTTCAAATAGTCTAACGGTAGAACCTTGCCGTCGATGGTATTCTCGACCGCAATCAGCCGAACTGGCGCAAACAGGATAGAGGCCGGGAAAAGGGAAGATCCGATGTCTTCCAGTCTCAATGTGCCATCGTCCTGGTTCTGGACAACTTGCGGCTGCACCCCGGCAACCATGGCCGCACCTCCCAACTCGCGCAGATAGGAATGAGAACGGTCGCCCACGATATAGGCCTCACCGCGCTGGCAGTGAGACATGACGGCAATCAGGTTGGATTGTGTGCCGGAGGGCGTGAGGAGAGCCGCCTCTTTTCCAAAGAGATCAGCCGCAAAACGCTCCAGTTCCTGAACCGTCGGATCATCATGGTAGTAATCATCGCCCACCTCGGCTTTGGCCATTGCATCGCGCATTGGCAAGCAGGGTCTGGTGACTGTATCGCTTCTAAAGTCTAGTTCGAGTTTCTGTTCCATGTCGTCAGGGCCTTTGGTGATTTGAGCCCAACCTGCCCGATATCAAATGAAATAGGTGATTGAAATTTGCGAAGTTTTGCAATTGGATTGCATAGGCAAGCAATTAATGAGCAGGCTTCCATGGATCGCATTGACCGCAGGATACTTAGCCAACTTCAAAGAGACGCATCTATAGCGAACAACGACCTAGCCGATCTAGTTGGTTTGGCACCGTCAAGCTGCCTTCGGCGTGTTCGTCAACTCAAGGAAAAGGGTATCATCACAGGTGTGATCGTTCTCACTGATGCCAAGAAAATGGGTCGACCTCTCAAGGCGATTGTCACGGTCAAGCTGGCTGACCACGGTGTTACCGCTCGAAAGCAATGGCTGGCCAACATGAAAACCGAGACGGCGATCTCTCAAATCTATTCGGTCTCAGGCGAAACGGACACGGTCATCATGATGAACTTGAAAGATATGGAAGAGTTTCAAGAATTGAGCCTGCGGCTGTTTGCCGGAGATGAAAATGTGCTTCAGTATCAATCTCTGTTTGTTCTGGAACAGCACAAATTCGATTTGGCGTTATAGACGCTAGAGCAGACATGCATCGGCTCGCAGCGCAACAAAAATCAATGCATCCTGACCCTAACAACTTCGGTTCATAAAAGTTTGCGACGCGTCCTGCTAAGCGTCTCCTGAAAATACGTTTTTGGCCATCCGATCAAGACAGCCACCAACACGCCAATCGAAAAAAACATCTCAAGCATTTCTTCCAAAACAAATACACGAACCATCATGGCATGCGACAGATCAGCAGCGTAAATACCGGACACCTCTTCCAACACTTGGGCAACGCATGCTGACAGACCTGCGAGTACGAACACCAGCAGGAAAGGCGCGCGAAGCTTCAGGGCCCGCAGTACATTGGGTATCCCGTGCCGAATAAATCCACCAATGACTAAAAGCCCTAACGCAACCCGCAAAACCGCTATATCAAGCAATGTGTCAAAGGTGCTTAGTACCCAATAGAGAGTGCTGCCCATCGGATAAATATCGGCTTCCAGCTCTCGTTCTGCCAAGAGCAGACAGACTAGTCCGATGTACATCCGGTTGACCCCGGGAAACCGATACAATGCGGCCATCCCTGCCGCAAAAAGTGCAGCGGCGGAAATCGTTTCAATTGGCCCGCCTTCATGACTGACAGCTGAAGCGTGCAGCGGCCAAAGCGTAGCCATTGTGAGTGCTAGCGTTGCCAAACCCAAACCTGCCCAGAACGCAAGCCGAAATCTGCCTAAGCGCAATCGTGTGGTCCGAGAGAGTCTGGCGAAATCCATTTCTTAATCGCAACGTATGCGTTTTGTGCCCGAGGGAGTCTCAATAGATTTCGGCCATAATGAGCTCGAAGACCAATACTGATGTACTATTGTGGTATAGCTAACAACTATCGCAGCTCTACTTACCGTTTCGGCCTATGGTTCATCACAACAAAACGGAATGTTGCGGCATTCTCGTTTAGGCGGAATGGAAATGTATCTGGCGCAAGCCAGAGTCCCAGGCAATATACAAACACCATTTCGCGAAGCATGGGATAGAGCAGAAGGCCATTGCGGCCAGTACCCGCAAACTCGCAGTCAAGCTCTTGAGCATTACGATGGAACCGTCGTTACTTTCAGTTGAGCGTGTCGCACGGAACTTGGTCGGGATAACCTACAGCAAAAAAGGCGGTACCCTCACCACCGGAGCGCACCGAAACGATACCTGGTAATCCTAAATTCGGTCAGGCCGAATTGGTAGAATGAGCCTCTACCAGACCTTCACTTGACTTTGAGGCTTGCTCGTGCAGCAAGTCGCAAACCGCACATTCCAGGCATTCAAAATCAGGTGGGAAATGGCGGAAGTGTGGGACTTTTTAGACCTTCGCTGCACATGAACAAATGGCCGGTTTTATGAACACTTCATCAAGCGGTCATTTTTGGCAAGGCGCGCAGATACAGCAACCATCAGCGACGTGTTTTGGCCGCCAATTTTCAGAAACAACGGCCTTTTCCGATGATCAGCTTAAGGGTAGACCATGGCTATGTCTGATTTATCTATAAAACCTGCAGTTATTGCTGACGTCCTCGCAGAAGAAATCATCAGGGGCGACATTGCTCAGGGTGCTCGACTTGCGCAGGATCGTGTAGCCGCACGATTCAAGTGCAGTCACGTCCCTGCTCGAGAGGCGCTTCAGCGCCTTGTGCAGATGGAACTTGCCACCTTTGTCCCAAAGCGCGGTGTTAGAGCGTTTTCTTTAAGTGCCGAAGATCTCGACGACATCCTAGAGATGAGACTTGCGTTGGAACCACTGGCTTTGGAAAAAGCTGTCGCCAATGTTACGCCAACGGACCTGCAGGAAATGGAGATCTATCGGCTTGCTTGCGATCATGCCAAAGATCCCATTTCTTGGGAGAAAGCCAACCGGCAGTTTCACCTGGAAATTCTAAAGCCCTGTGGGCGGCCACTTCTACTGGGACGTATCGAGCAGCTTCAGCGCCTTTCCGCGCAGAGATTTCATGCAAGATGGCGTGAAACATGGCTCAGCACGTCGGACAACGATCATGTGGCGATCCTTCACGCCATGGAGCGGCGGGAAGCAAATACCGCATCTACCATCTTAAGGCGGCACCTCTCCCGCGGATGAATTCTGGTTTGCTTTCATGAATTATCTATAGTTTACATAGCTTCTGATTCGTAGCTTAAATTTAATAGATAATACTCAGGGGCATCCAAATGACTTCGTCTACAACTTCAGCCGCTGGCAATACTCACAGAGCGCTCGATGTGCGAAGCTTTACGCTGCCGTGGAAAATGGCTGCCGTCGTTTTCGGCACCCTTTTACTCACCCTGTCGTCCTATATCGAAGTTCCAATGATGCCTGTTCCGATCACGATGCAAACATTTGCGGTTACGCTCGTTGGCGCTCTGTATGGATGGCGTTTAGGTGGTGTCACGATTGTAACGTGGTTGATAGAGGGTGCCCTCGGGCTGCCGGTGTTGGCTGGGGGAGCTGCTGGAACTCACCATTTCGTAGGTCCGACCGGCGGGTATCTCTTTGCCTTCCCCGTCGCGGGCATGATTGTCGGATGGTTGACGGCACGAGGCTGGAATGGCCAGCGCATTTGGTTGTCGTTTCTTGCAATGTTTATCGGCAACGCGATCTGTCTGATCCTAGGTGCCACATGGCTTGCAGTGCTGATCGGTGCAGAACAGGCAATTATGGTTGGTGTCGTTCCCTTTGTATTTGGTGGGGTCCTCAAGTCCGGCCTCGGAGCGATGACACTTAAACTGCTGATGCGTGATATCAAACGTACTGCCGTATGACAGTCCGCCTGCGTACTCACCATCTTCTTTGCATTCTTACCTATATTGGTAAGGGGTACAGCCCCGCTTTCACCGACAACATGACTGTGATTGCGGGGCGGATTTCTGCGGGAGAGAATATCGAAATTGTAGAAGGACCAGATGAAATCTGTGCCCCGCGCTTCGCAGAAAATAACGTGCATTGTTGTGACGAAAGCGTTCACAATCGAGACCTGCAAGCTGCGAAGGATGTGGGCAGGATTTTACAAGTTCCGATACATCCCGGCGCAAAGCTCTGTTTGGATAAACCTTCCTTGAAACGACTTCGGGCAGCGTTCACACAAGATCAGGTTCGGGCCGCCTGCATCGATTGCCAATGGGGAGATCTTTGCACCAGCATTTCTATAGATGGTTACAAAGATACATTCGTTTGACCACCCTTGCGTTTACGTGTTTGAAGGGAGGTCGAACGTGCACCGGCACAAAAACTTCCATTTTGGAACATGCCTGAACTACCTCGATTGTGGCCGTCAAAAACACTATTCAAAACCTAAGCCTTTGTTGAGGGTCGATTGCTCTTCTTCTGAAGTAAGACATTCGAGCTAACCGCAGCATCATCACCTTGGTCTCGATCCGGACCTTCGCCTCAAGAAGCCCGAATTGCTAGGATGAGCCCTTTCGAGACCTTCACCGCAGTTTGAAGCTTCGCTCGTGTAGCAAGTCGCTAACCGCGCAACCCGAACACTTAAGATCAGGTGAAAAAGTGCGGACGGAGCGGACACCGGTCGCGGGCTTACAAAGACTGTTTCCGCGCGGTAGCCACATCCGAAAACCTGTGTTAGCCGGTTGTATGCACCCTGCCAACATCCTCATCTTGACTTATGGCACGCGCGGAGACGTCGAGCCATTTGTTGCACTCGCGCTTCGGCTCAAAGAACGAGGTCACAAAGCTACTCTCGCAACAGCCGAGCAATTCGGACCCTGGATCGCCTCTTTCGGTCTGGATTACGCACCGCTTACGAACGCTTCACTCGATGTAGTCCATTCTGACGATGGCAAGACGATGCTGGAGGGTGGCTCATCGCTCCTAAGCCGTGTTGCCGCCGGGATCCGGCTCGCCCGGAAATCGGGACTGATCAACGCGCGACTCTGCACCGACGCATGGACCGCAGCCCAAAAAACCAAACCGGATCTGATTCTCTATCATCCCAAGGTCATTGCAGGGCCGCACATGGCCGAAGCCCTCAGCATTCCGGCGATGCTTGCCGTGCTGCAGCCGATGATCGTGCCAACCTCCGCCTTTCCGGCGACAGGGCTGCCACGTGTGCCGATTCCAGGATACAACCGTGCGACCTATCGCCTGGTCGCGATGTCCTACGGGGCTTTCAGGCAATCCGTAAATCGGTTCAGAAGCGAGGAACTCGGTCTTGCGCCCGTCCGTCGCGCCCGCGATGTACTAATGCCGCCCGGTATGAGCGTCTTTGAGGTGCTTCATGCCATAAGCCCCCTCGTGGTCTGTCAACCGGGTGATTGGCCTGCACATGCACTGATGACTGGCTATTGGTGGCTCCCCCTTGATCCGGACTACAAACCCCCAAGGGCGCTAGAGGAATTTCTTAAGGTGGGCAAACCATCTGTCTATGTCGGGTTCGGCAGTATGACAACGCGTGACCCCGAAGCACTCGGCCGCCTTGTATTAGACGCAGTTAGGCTGGCCGGTGTTCGTGGTGTTATCGGATCAGGGTGGGCCGGGCTTGCGGCTGAATCCGAAGACATCATCGTCATAGGGGATGTGCCGCATAACTGGCTTTTTCCCCGCATGGCAGCAGTGGTCCACCATGGTGGCGCGGGAACAACAGCGGCGGGCTTTCGGGCAGGAGTGCCTTCTGTGATCTGCCCGTTTTTCGGGGACCAGCCCGGATGGGCCGAGCGGAGCCTCGCTCTGGGTGTCGGTGCTCCGCCGATCCCGCGCAAGCGGTTGACGCCAGAGAGCCTTGCTGCATCAATAGCCACGGCAATTTGCGATCCTGCCATCAAAGTCCAAGCCCAACACCTAGCCACCGACCTAGAGAGCGAGGATGGAACCGCCATCGCAGTTTCCGAGATCGAAAAGCGGCTTCAAGCCTGCAAGCGGTCTTAGACACAAGTCGCAGCATCCAGCACTTTGGTCTCGCAATAGACATTCCCCTAGCCTCGTTGTGTCAAAGCTGGCCAACCGGTTTCCAACAAGGGTACGAATGACGGTAGGGCGGACTAAGCGCCAATTCCCTGCGCTCGCGCCAATGACCGCTTCCAAGGTGCCGGGAAAGCCTACCGGTGGCGCTCTTCGATCATGCGTGTTGGTGGCGCGATGTTGCGATTGCATCCCTTGAAGCGCGCGCAATGCCTTACCGCATCGCCTATTCCAGCCAGAGCGTTTCAGGAGTGATCGCAGCAGTCGAAGCAGGGATGGCTGTGGGCTTGTTGGGGCGCTCGTCACTGCATTCCGACCTGGCCGTTGCGGGCGATATCCTCGGGTTCGGATCGACGCCTGCTTCCAAGTTGGTCATGGCAGGAAGCGGATCCGCAGAGACCGAGCCGCAGGCTGCTATGAAAGAAGCCATACGCGTTGCGTTTCTGACAACGGCGTAAAAATGCTGCCCTTGGAGCAATCGCAGAGCGGGATTTAAGCAGTCATCTGGCAGTTTCTGCAGGTCATCGGGTAAGTTCAGGAGGCCTCAAGGTCCGCCAAGCGGACACAGCCGCCGTTGAAGACAAGCGACCCCAACCTGTTTGGTGGGAACCTATTCGTTCGGTATAAAAACAGACTCGCTATTCTTGCCGACTACTAACCCTTGCGGATCTCTACTTTAGTGGTGTCCGACTTCTTGGGCTTTGTCTTTGGGATAGTAATTGTCAGAACACCATCCTTTATTTGAGCGTCGACCTTATCTCCCTCGGCGTCGGGTGGCAGACGGAAAGAGCGGCTGAAAGATCCATATTGCCGCTCGGAAAAGAAGCGAACGCCCTCAAGGGCTAGCGTCGTTTGTCCATTGTCAGGGTCCTCCGCAGGAGTGTTTGAGTGCGCCTACTGCAAATCCAGGTCAACGTGTAGGCATCAGAAAATATGCTGATCCATTTTAGAATCTCCACTGAGAACGTTGGAAGAGTCTCAAACTACCGCGCATCTATCAAACTTGTTCAATGAACCGGTGTAATTGTTATCAGTAGTCGGATGTGGCTCACTGCCGTCTTCATCTGCGAGACGCATCGACTGGCGGTAAGAGCCCTGACCAGCCCTTGACCGTGCCTTCAGGTTTCGCTCTTGCAGCATGTAGCAATCCGCACATTCCGGACATTTAAGACCAGGTGGAAAATGGCGGAAGTGTGGACTATTGCTGTCGTTAAAATCCGCGTTTCGAATGACGGCTTTCACAATCGACTCACCCACTCACAGTCGCCTAGGTTACATAAAGAAGTGCGGAGCATCAGGAAGTGACACATGACGATCAAAAGGTTTCCATACGAAGGATTAGGTCGGTGTGAAGCGGTCGTATCGGATGGGATTGTTTACGCTGTGGCAACCGATCCAAGTTTGGCGGACGGCATAATTGCGCAGACGCAAAATACACTGAATGAGCTCAGACGCATTCTAGAAGCTGCGGGTAGCGGATTAGCTGGCATGCTTCAGGCAACAGTCTATCTCAATGACGTAAGACAAAAGCCCAATCTAGACAGCGTCTGGCTTGACTGGATTGGACCAGAAACGAACTGGCCGCAGCGCGCGTGTGTTGGTGTTGATCTTGATGAAGGTTGTCTGATCGAAGTCGTTGTTACCGCCAAACTTGTGTAGCCTCTCGCGCAAAGCCGTCATTTGTCCATACTTCAGCATCCAGAACTCTGGGCTGGGAGCAGTCATTCGTTGCGCTCAGCGTGAGTGACTGCTGCGCAGGCTTCGCTGCGACTGCGCCAATGACTGCTTTTGGAAAAGACACCACCCCAGATTCCAACATCATAGAATAGCGTAGGTTTGTAGATTTTGTTCAGCACAAATCTAAATCCGGCATGCCCTTAACCAAGTCATCCACCGCCTTCATCTGCGTCAGGAATTCTTTCAGGCGGTCCAATGGTAACGCGCTCGGGCCATCACACTTGGCGTTGTCTGGATCAGGATGCGCTTCAAGAAACAAGCCTGCGATACCCACCGCCAAGCCCGACCGTCCTAGTTCAGCAACTTGGCTGCGTCGCCCACCAGATGCAGCCGCAGCAGCATCTCTAATTTGCAAAGCATGAGTTACATCGAAAATTACTGGCGCATCATCACTACTTTCCCGCATTGTCTTGATGCCGAGCATATCAACAACCAAATTATCGTATCCAAAACATGATCCGCGTTCGCATAGCATTACGCTGCTGTTGCCACACTCTTTGAGCTTTTCGACGAGGTTCTTAACCTGAGATGGACTCATAAACTGAGGTTTTTTCACATTTATCGCTGCGCCTGTGGCAGCTACTGCCGCTAGCAAATCAGTCTGGCGCGCCAGAAATGCAGGCACCTGCAATACATCGCAAACCTCCGCTGTTGGGTTTGTCTGCGAAACTTCATGCACGTCTGTAATAACAGGCACGCCAAGCTCAGATTTGATTTCTGAAAGCACCTTCAATCCTTCGTCCAATCCAGGCCCTCTAAATGAGTGGATCGACGACCTGTTTGCTTTGTCAAACGAAGCTTTGAATATGTATGGGATGCCTAGTTCCTGTGTAACTGAGACGAACGCTTCGGCAACCCGGAGTGCAATGTCGCGAGATTCGATGACATTCATGCCACCTATCAACGTCATTGCGTTGCGGTTTCCTATGGGGATATCTGCTACCGTAACATCTGCCAATTGATATCTCCTGCTCTTTCTTGCATGAAGGCTTCTAGCACGGCAGAAACACTATGGTATCCCTTGTTTCTTCAACACCGGTCCAGTCACAATTTGTCGATCACAGACTTTCGTACCAGACGCAGCATAGGTCTAAGAGGGCTAGCTGCGGACCTTCGCTACGACAAGCCCGAGTTGGTAAACGAGCCCTGACTAGTCATTGCCGAGCAATCTGAATGCTACCGATGCAGTTGGCAGTTCGCAGCCGATTGTGTTGAAAAACTCTTTGTTGATCTCGCCGCAAGTCGCTGATTCAATTTCTGCATTGGGCAGGAGATCGGGGCATGATGGGGCGAAGACAAGAAGCGCAAGCGGCGCTGTTTTATGAGTTTTCTCTGGAAGATCACGTCCCTCGGGATCACCTGCTACGCGCAATTGACCGGTTTGTTGATCTGACCAGCATCCGGGCGCATCTTTCCGAGCACTACAGTCACACGGGCCGCCCATCTGTCGATCCTGAGTTGATGATCCGAATGCTGATCGTTGGCTATTGCTTTGGTATCCGATCTGAGCGGCGGCTGTGCGAGGAGGTGCATCTCAACCTCGCGTATCGCTGGTTTTGCCGTCTCGGATTGAACGACCGTGTGCCGGATCACTCCACTTTTTCCAAGAACCGCCACGGTCGTTTTCGCGACAGCGATCTGTTCCGCCACCTGTTTGAAGATGTGCTGGCGCGATGCATTGCCGAAGGACTTGTCGGGGGCCAAATCTTTGGCGCAGATGCATCGCTCATCAAGGCAGATGCCAGCCGTTACAGCAAGGTTGACTTCAATGAATGGTCAGCACCAGATACGGTGAGCCGGGCAACGCAGGAATATCTCGACACGCTCGATGACAGCGCATTTGGTTCCGCAACGCCGGTGAAACCTAAGGCGATATCACCATCCGATCCCGCCTCGCGCTACACGAGCGCTAATGGCGATAGGCCCTTCTTTGCTTACAGCACGAACTATCTGGTCGATCTGGAACATGCAATCATCGTCGATGTCGAGGCCACGGTGCC
Organism: uncultured Ruegeria sp.; assembly: GCF_947489545.1. Classification (NCBI taxonomy): domain Bacteria; kingdom Pseudomonadati; phylum Pseudomonadota; class Alphaproteobacteria; order Rhodobacterales; family Roseobacteraceae; genus Ruegeria; species uncultured Ruegeria sp. The sequence continues at coordinate 25,176 of NZ_CANLDZ010000026.1, forward strand.
CATCCGCCAGGCCGAAGTGCGCTCCGTGCGCCAGATGCTGGACCGCACGCGGGTTCGCTTCAACTTGCATCCTGAAAGGCTTGCGGCAGACACGGCCTATGGCACAGCCGAGATGCTCGGCTGGCTCGTTGAGGAGCAGTGCATCGAACCGCATATTCCGGTCTTCGACAAATCCGCACGCAAGGACGGAGCGTTTTCGGCAACCGACTTCACCTACGTTCCCGACGAAGATGCCTATCGCTGCCCCGGAGGTCGTGAACTGCGGCCGTACTGGCGCGACATCTCGAAAGGCCGAGCCAAGTTCGGCAAGGATGGAACCAAACGCTATCAGGCCCGAAAACAGGATTGTGGTGCGTGCGTTCTGAAGTCCCAATGCACTCCCGGCCAGGCGGTGAGAAAGATCTCCCGATCAAGGCATGAAAGCGCCCGTCAGAAGGCACGTGAGATCGCCACGACCGACGCCTATGTCGCGTCAAGTTACGCCAGAAAGAAGGTCGAGATGCTGTTCGCACACCTAAAACGCATAATCGGTCTCGACCGCCTTCGCCTCAGAGGGCCAAATGGCGCAAAAGATGAGTTCCTCATGGCCGCAACCGTCCAGAACCTACGCAAAATGGCCAAGATAAAACCAATTCCGGTGTGAGTGACGGGACTGAAAGCGCTCGGGCAGCAGATCATCGCACTTTTTGAAATCAGCTTTTCAACACAATCAGCGCATTGCCGACCTTGGCCGCCTAAGTGCGCGTCTGTTGACTGAGTGAAATGGCCAGGTGTCGGCTGCGAGCCCAATTCGGTCTATGCGGCGCGCTGTACGAATGTCCGCCATGTTTGGGGTCTGTTTAGTCATGGCGGCTAGACACTACTCATGATTGGTTTCCAGAGATCTGGAGTAACGCCTGACATGATCAACAAGTGCGCGTAGCTTCGGTGCCATGTTCCTGCGCTGAGGGAAGTATAAATAGAAGCCCGGAAAGGGCGGCAGGTATTCGGTAAGCACAGGGATGAGTGTCCCGGCCTGCAAGTGGGGCCGCAACGCCTCTTCGGGAGCGAAAGTGAGACCTGCTCCACTTAGCGCCATCTGCCGCATAAAACGCAAGTCATTCGAAGTGATCTGTGGTTGCACGGCCACGTCGAAAGGCGACCCGTTCTCGACGAACTCCCACCGGTAAGGAGCTACGTCCGGTGCTGGTCGCCAGCCAATGCAAATGTGATCGACCAGATCGCGCGGGTGCTGAGGTTTTGCGTTCTTTGCGAAATACGCAGCCGACCCTACCACCATTTCGCGTTCTTCGCCCGTTAGCCGCACGGCAACCATATCCTGTTCGATCACTTCACCTAGACGAACGCCTGCGTCAAAGCCCCGTGATACGATATCGAACTCTTCATCCGTCACGGTGACGTCGATCGTTACTTCCGGGTATGCAGCAACGAAACCAGCGATTAACGGGCCGGATAAGAAACGCTCGCCAATAGAGGTAACGGCGACGCGAAGGTGACCGCGAGGGGTTACGTCTGCGGCAACCCGTTCAAGCGCGTTACTAATATCGGACATCGGTTCGGATAAAACGCCTAAAAGGCGCTCACCCGCTTCAGTCAGGTGCACTGCGCGTGTTGTTCGTGTGACTAGCGTAACGCCAAGTGTGTCTTCAAGCCTCCGAACACCCTGGCTGACTGCGGATCGCGTCACGCCGAGATGATCTGCAGCGGCGCGAAAATTGTCGTTTGCGGCAACGGCGAGGAAAAGGGGGAGTAGGTTCAAGTCCACTTTCATCAAATTACTCCCATCTGTTGCGGATACCGTCACGTTGGTCTGGTGGCACTACGACAAGCAATGTGTGCGGTGGAATCGCAGGGCGCACATGACAAATACAGATATTACGCAGGTCAGATTGTAAAGCAACGTTAACCAATTTGGTTATGTATGCGGCAATACTCGCAACACTGCGGTGGCATTATCTCTGGTTGGAACAAGCAACAGGAGATCATCATGAACAAGACCGTACTCATCACTGGCGCATCGAGCGGGATCGGCGAAGGCATCGCCCGGGAGCTGGGTGCCGCAGGCGCAAAGGTCCTGTTGGGCGCACGTAGATCTGATCGGATTCAGACGCTGGCGCAAGAAATCAACGCTGAAGGTGGCATTGCCGAAGCCACGGCGTTGGATGTGACTGACCGAAAAGCAATGGTCGCCTTTGCCGCACACGCTATCGATCTTTGGGGTCGGATTGACGTCCTAGTAAACAATGCCGGTGTCATGCCACTGTCCCCTTTATCGGCTGGCCAGCACGACGAATGGAACCAGATGGTTGATGTCAATATCAAGGGCGTCCTATGGGGGATCGGCGCGGTTCTGCCGCATATGGATCGTCAACAAACCGGTCAGATTATCAACATAGGCTCTATTGGGGCGCTCTACGTCGTGCCCACGGGCGCAGTGTATTGCGCTACCAAATTTGCTGTGCGCGCAATCACAGACGGTCTGCGCCAGGAAAGCCCGCATATCCGGGCAACCTGCGTGAACCCGGGTGTAGTGGAAAGTGATCTGGCCGCAACCATCACGCATGAGGAAACGAAAGGCGTTATGGACGAATACCGTGCCATCGCGCTTAAACCTGTCGACATAGCTCGCACGGTCCGCCACGTCATCGAAGCCCCCTTTGAAGTCGATACATCCGAGATCACAATCCGGCCCACAGCATCACCAGCGTAGCCCCGGAAAACGTCTTGATCAAGTCTTACCCTAAAGGAGAAAAGCAAATGACATCCCCTGCTATCAAACTTAAAACCGCACTTCTTTGCGTGGCACTGATCACTGCGCAGATTGCAACCGCAGCGCAAAGCCCTCGAGATACTGCTGAAAATGAACACATCATCGCCAACGCGTTCCAGACATGGGAGAGTGGCACCTACATTTTTAGTGAAATTCTTGCCCCAGACGTCCGATGGACGATCCATGGGTCAGGCCCCGTAGCAGGCACCTATACCGACATGGAAACGTTTGTGAGCCAGGCTGCAGCACCGCTGACCATTCGCCTTGCGACGCCGCTTGTTCCCGAGGTTCATGACATTTGGGCGGTCGGTGACACAGTCATTATCCGGTTCGACGGCTCTGCGACCACAACTTCCGGCGCGCTCTATGAGAACCAATTCGTCTGGATTTTCCGGATGGAAAACGGGCTTGTGACTGATGCAGAGGCGTTTCTTGATCTGGTGGCCTACGAGGTCGTCGTCCAGAACAACGAACCACGCTCGAATTAGGTCTTACATCAGCGCAGGTGAAAGCGTCCGCCTGTTGCCCCTCAAGTCGTTAGCACAAGAGGAGTACTTTCAATGCAAATCCAATCCCCTTCTATTCGGAGAATTCATAATGTTACACGCCACTTCCTTCTTGCCTTCGCGGTTGTCGCAATGACTACGCTTTCTGCCCAGGCCCAGTTGGTCACAACCAACTTCCCACGCACACCCCGCCCCTCTGAGGCCACAACCCCTCAAAAACACGTCTTTGTCGGCATGTGGGTCACCGAAGATGGTCACATCCGCCACGAGTTATTGTCAAACGGTCGTTACGATGAGGCGCGCGGGTTCAGAGAAAGCGCCTACCAGGGTCGCTATCGTGTCACCGGCGATATCATCCAGTACTGGGACGATACCGGTTTTTATGCCGACGGTCAGTTCCGAGATGACGTCCTCTATCATGGGGGCTACATCTTCTACAGGGAAGGAACAGATTGACTGCGATGCCGTCCAATAGAGCCAATCAGCCGAGCAAAGGAGCGGTGCCAAGGGAACGGCACCGCTTCGTGTTTCTAATGTGACTGGGCGTCCAGAAGCTCAGTATTCTGCGCTTGCAAGCAAGGTCCGCTTTGAGGAAGCTGCACTGCAGCGTTCAGCATGGTTGGCGGTGTCCGGTTTGGGCCGTGCGTTCTACCGCAGTCTAAGACTGACAACAGAATGCTGCGATTGCTCCGAGGTCGGCTGAGAGCCCGATCAAGACATTCAAATCGATGTCTCGTCGGCGTCTGATACGCCATTTGCTGTTGTTCAGAGAGCAGCAGGCTCATATTTACGGGCAAACAAGCCCGGACGAATACCCAACCGATGCACGAGATTAATTTCACCAGATTGCCCGAGATCGATCCATCCGAGATCGTCGCGCACATGTCCGATCCGCGTGTGGCGGAACACATGCCTTTGCTGAATTTCGAATGGGATGAGGCCGCTGTCGCCAAGTTTGTCGCGACCAAAGAGGCGTGCTGGAACCGCGATGGGCTTGGCCATTGGGCTATATTGTCTAACGACAAGTATGTTGGTTGGGGTGGTTTTCAGAAAGAGTGGGATTTCGGGTTGGTTCTCAAGCCGCGCTCATTCGGACTTGGTGCGCGCATTTCAAGAAAAGCGATCGACTTCGCCATTGCCGACAAGCGCATTCCATTCGTGACGTTTCTGCTGCCTCCGTCGCGCAAGAATCTTAGTGCGCTCGACCGACTTGGCGCGGTTTTTGTTGGTGAGCAAGAGTATGATGGGGAGACCTTCCTCAAGTTTCACCTGGAAACCGAATGACGGCTAAGTCCGCGTCTTACCAGTTCAAGCGACGCGCAGCGAAGATTGATCCATCCCAGACCGGTCCTTGACGCAGATCGCGGCGAAATCTGACTGTGAGCCCAAAGTGATCGATGCTGCGAGATGCACGGATGGCCGCTTACGAGCTTCGCTTGATTATTACCTAGCGTTTCGATGCCACTTAGCTAGGCTCGAACAACAACATTCAGGAGTTTGATTTGAATAATTTACCGCCATATCGACCCCGTCCAGTTTTGGCTCTTGCGAGTATTGAAGCTAGCGGATGGTATCTGAAAAGATATGCCATTCTTGCCCACGGCAGAGCGTTCGATGAAGCTATCGCGAGTGCTGCTACCAGCGAGGCTTTGAAGCGGTTGCCAAAAGCCGGGTCATTGAGCGATGAAACGGATAATCAGGGTGTTGCATTTCAAATCGTTCACTTTGCAGAAGTCGCTGTCGTCTCCCCGGTTTTTTATTGGCAGTGGGGCAGCGTCTTGGCCAATCTCGACCAGATGAGAGCAAGCTGGGACACGCCGACAGAGTTCGGCGATGGAGTCAGAGAAGTGGTTGGCTGCATCTGGGAGATGAACATCGTCCAATTTGAAGTTCGCGCATGGGCTAATCAACTATTGAGCGGCACGAAATCAACGACTGATGGTTTGGCTGCGTATCTTCAGGATCATGCGGTATCCGAGAAACAGGTTTCGTTGCGATCACCTTGATTGCCTGTGACCTGCCGAATGCACCCGCAGCGGCAAAGTCACTCGGCAATGGCTGGTAAGGGCTCTTTCGACCCGATAGTTCCCACCGCAGAGAATGGCGGCAGCGAGCCCAAAGTTGGGGAAAGTGCAGCACGCACCAATGTCGGCTTTTCTACATGGCAGATCAACTTCACCAACGCGAAGAGGTGCTGTTCAATAGATCCAGGACATCGCTGAAAGAACCTTGTGCTTTGCAATCTAGGGGCGAATGTGGCGCGTAGGTCATGTGGCAAGAAACCTTGCTGAAGCATCCAACAATTGTCTATGTAACAGCATGGCACATCGGTTAGTTCGCAATTTTAAGTTGATGAGGGTTCAAAGTCTCTGTCGCAAGGGTAAATATGATCGGGCCAGAAGCATAACGCGTGAACTGCTTTCCGAGTATCCGTTTTCAATTGGTTACAATATGCTGCTTGCCGACGTAGGGCTTTTTTCTGGCGACCTTTGCAGCGCGAAACAGCAATATACTGTTACAAAAGAGATGCTTGAAAAGAATCCTCCTAAGTCAAAGGATGACGAAGCTTACTACTCTGCTTATTTGGATTTTCGCGTGTTGGCGATTGAATGCCACACCTTAGGATCGACATTACCTCCTTGGGATGACTTCGCCGCTTTATTGAACGAGCTCGACGCGAACCGCATGATCAAGCGCCTCTTTCAGCTGCCGTGACGACCAGTAATTCTCGCATAAGCATTGATAGTTCGACTCTGTCCTCAAGCGCATGAAGCCGCCATTGGAGCAACCGCAGCGAAAGGCAGGTTTGTCCCGCAGACAGTAAGTTCGTCCAACCTCAGATTTCGCGCTTGCAGCGAATGGCAGCAAAGCGGGCTGCGACCGCAGCATCTGGGTTGGTTGCTGGATGTCGGCTATGGGCCGCTTTTTTACTCGGCGGTGGCCGTTTAGTCCCAATCTCTCCCGCGCCAAAGTGCTCGCAATTCCATCTGACATCACTTTTGCAATGGCCATTCTGTGATAACCTCCTCTTCATATTCGAACGGAGATCATTATGGCCAGGAACATTGTTATTCTCTGCGATGGAACGTCGAACGAAATTTCAGAAGACCGAACCAACATCCTACGGCTATACGGTTGCCTGGAAAAGAACACTGAACAGATAGTGTTCTATGACCCAGGTGTCGGGACATTCGGAGCAGCAAATGCTTGGTCATATTACTATCGCAAAGCACTTGAGATTTGGGGGCTTGCCACCGGCTGGGGGCTCGACAAAAACGTAAAGGAAGCATACCGGTTTCTTGTTGAACATTACGATGACGGTAAGCGCGACGATGGCAATCACCAAGACCCGGACCGGATTTACCTCTTGGGGTTCAGCCGCGGGGCCTACACAGTGCGCGTATTGGCCGGCTTCATACATGCGGTCGGGCTGATCGACCCAATCAATCTCAACCTTCTGGACTATGCTTACCGCGCTTACAAGGGTGTCAGTGACAGGAAGGGCGAGCCGCAACCGGACGGCTCCAAAGACCCCAAAAACAATCCTTTCGCCGAGATACGGCTTTACGAACGTATTCTCAGACCCAAACGACCGGCGATCCGTTGTATAGGGGTTTTTGATACTGTTGGTTCAGTTATAGAAATGGGCCGCTTCGGCCCAAGGCTACGCTCACACGCCTATACGAAGAAAAACAGAAGTGTGGAATCCATCCGCCATGCAGTGGCGATCGATGAGAGGCGAACCATGTTTCAGCCAATACTCTGGTCTGCTGGCGAGGAATACTGGGGCGGACCATTCAAGCCAAAGAGTCCGAAACTACAGGATTTGAAAGAAGTCTGGTTCTCCGGTGTTCATGCCGACGTTGGTGGCGGATATCCTGAACAGCGAAGTCAGCTTGCCAAGATACCACTGCACTGGATGATTACCGAAACCAAAAAAATGGGCCTGAAGTACAAAACCCGTACAATCAACGAAATCGTGCTCGGCAAAAACGAAAAGAAAGACTACGTCAAACCCGATCCGCTGGCCGAGCGCAATGAGTCGATGAATTGGGCATGGTCGATCCTAGAATTCCTGCCGCGCCGTGTGCCAACAAGCAATGCTAAGCCACGGCGATCGCTCTTCGACTTCCACATCCCATTCTTTGAGTCTCGGGCGATACCGAACGGAGCGGCGATCCACAACTCAGTGTCCAAGCGGCAGAATACATCAGATGACTAGGAACAGCCGAATAATCCTGATCAGCATATACATATAAATGCCTAAGGGGCGATCGCATACTGCTCGATAGAGAATTTGAGACGTTCCCTCCGATACTGAAAACAGCTACGCGCGGTTCAATTGTCCTCATCGTCCTGCAACTGTGATCTCGAAACAATTGCTGCAAGATGCATGAATGGCGGCTTGCGGGAACTCGACCCATGGCAAACGAAGGTCAGCTATGGGTCGTTTTCAATTTGGTGCGATGCTTTGAGTGTATTAATGCCGCGGCGTTTCTAAGGTAAGCTCGAGCCCATAGTCCCAAATGCGGCATCTTGAATAAATGGAAGCGATGTGCCGAAAACCGAGCTTGGCCGCTGCCAAGGCTGTCCCGAATGGCCCTTTAAAGAAGGGACGAGTTGACATAGTTTTGGCATGGCAGACGCGGAGCGTCGCGGTTCTATGACATTCAAGAAATCTGCGCTCGGGAGACAAACCATGCTATTTCGTCGCCATGCTCTTGCTGGGCTTTTGGTCGTTGCATCTTCGTTTCAGACGATGCTGCTCGCACAGGTCACCACTGAGCAGCCATCGGGCCTTCGTATTGAACTGAACGCGCTTAAGGATGTTGACGGTGCCTGCCGCCTGACCTTCTTTGCGCAAAACATGACAGAAGAAGAGATCGACAAAGCCGTGTTCGAGACCGTGATATTCGATGCAACCGGTGGGGTCGTGCGCCTGTCGCTCTTCGATTTCCGCGATTTACCGGCGGGACGACCGCGTGTGCGCCAGTTCGATCTGCCCGGCATGGCCTGCGACATGGTCGGACGGGCATTGATCAACGGGGCGAATTCTTGCGTTGTCGCGGGGGCCGAGAGCAAGGTCTGCCATGAGGCGCTGTCTCCAAGCAGCCGTGTCGAAGTGGAGCTTCTCGGATGAACCCACTTGAAGCTCTGCGCGAGATCCTGGTCCTGGGCGGTCCGGTGGTCGCGATCCTGATCGTAATGTCTGTGCTGACCTTGGCAGTAACGATCTACAAGATCTGGCAATATGCGGCTTGTGGGGTCGGTCGGCACCGGGTTCTGTCCGAGGCGCTGGCAGCTTGGGACAAGGGAGACCGGCAGACGGCGCGTGCGCGTCTTGACGACAGCCGCAGCTACCTCGCCCCGATTGTCGGGGCCGCGATGGATACGCCGGAGACGCCCGGCCTCGATGATCGTTTGGACGCCGAAGCGGGTCTGGCGCTTGCCGGGCTTGAGAGAGGCTTTCGTTTGCTGGACACCATTGCGCAGCTCGCCCCGCTGCTAGGACTCTTTGGCACGGTGCTGGGCATGATCGAAGCGTTTCAGAGCCTGCAGACGGCGGGCTCCTCTGTCGATCCCTCTCTGTTGGCCGGCGGCATCTGGGTCGCCTTGGTGACCACGGCGGTTGGCCTTGCCGTGGCCATGCCAACTTCGATGCTGCTCTCGTGGTTCGAAAGCCGCACCGCGCGCGAGCGGGTCTTCGCGGACAAGGCCCTGCGCACCGTGCTGGTGCCGGGTCAGGCCATCGCGGCGCCGGGAACCGAGGCCTCCTCGGCCACGCCCGAGCATGCGTAGGGCAGCGCCCTTTGTCAGACGGCCCATGTCGATGACACCGCTCATCGACGTGATCTTCCTGCTTTTGCTGTTCTTCATGCTGTCATCGACCTTTTCGCGTTTCAGCGAGATCGAGCTGAGCAGCGCAACCGCCGGGGGCGCAGTAGCCGGCGAACCGACGGAACGGGTCTTTGTTCAGCTTGGCGCCGAAAGGCTGACGTTGAATGGCGCGCCGGCCTCGCTCGATGAGCTGGCCGGGCAGGTCGAGACTGGGCAGGTTCTGGTCAGCCTTGATGCCGACACGTCGGCGCAGCGGCTGGTGGATCTGCTGGTTCGCTTACGCGGGCGCGACGGGTTGAGCGTAACGGTGTTGGAGTGAGTCGATGATCCGCCACGCCCGCCCCCGCCGCAAACGCGACTCGACCATCCCGCTGATCAACGTCGTCTTTCTGATGCTGATCTTCTTCCTGATTACCGGCACGCTGGCCGCACCGCTCGACCCCGATCTGGCGCTTGTGAACACAACCGAGCTTGAGGGACGGGAACCGCCCGACGCATTGGTGCTGCACCAGGACGGAAGCCTGAGCTTTGGCGGCGCAGCGACCGATCCGGAGGCTTACATGACGGGTCACGGCACCGAACCCGTCAGGATCGTACCCGACCGCAATGTCTCTGGCGTCCGCTTGATCGAGGTCACCGGCACGCTCCGCCGCCTTGGCGCATCCTCGGTGTTTCTCGTGACCGAGCAGGCCCTAGAATGATCCGCCGGTCGCTGGCTGTTGCGACGATTGCCCTGCTGGTGTCGCTGCTGGTTCACGGTTTTGGCCTGAGCGTTGTTGTGCCTGATCCGACAGCACGGCCTGCGGCGGACAGCACAGTGGACACCGTCGCCTTGGGCAATGCTTTCGAAGACCTGGCGGATGCACCCGCCGAACCGGTGCAACCCGAACCCGCAAAAGTGCCCGATCCCCCTGTCGAGACGGCGCCGGAACCTGAACCGGCGGAAGTACTGGCCAGCGAAGCGCGTGTGGCCTCGGAGGACCCGCAACAAGTGCCATCGCCCGACACCGGCACTGCCGAAATCCTGCAACCGACGGCAGCGGAACCGCCTCAACCCGACGCGCCAGAGGGTGAAGACCCGCCCGAAGATGGCGCAGACACCACCGAGGAAACGGCCGCAACACCGCCGGTGGAACCCGACACGGCTACAGAAACTCCGGTTGGCCCGGCCGACGGCAGCGCAGCACCCGTTGAGGCCGAGACCGCGGTCGCGCCATCCATTGAACCTACCGCGACGATCGCTCCGGTGCCCGAGGCCACGGCAGTTCCCGTTGTCCCGTTGGAACAGGCGGCCATCGTTCCGGAAATCCCGCTTGAAACGGCAGAGCCCGTGCCTGACGAACCCGATGCCGCAGCAAGCGATGAAGAAACGGATGCGACCGATCTGGCCGTGGCCACTTCTCCGCGTCCGCATCTACGCGAAGAGCGGCCAACACCCACGCTGAAGGGTTTGCGCGACGGATTGAACGATTTCAGTGACCTGCGCAATCCCACGCAGTTGGTCGAGTCGCCGCTTCGCATCTATCAGCGCGATGGTGTCGATGCCTTCCGCCAGAGAAACAGCGGAAGCCGGTCAGGTGGGCGCGGACCGGGCAACGCTGACACAACAAACTATGCCGGTGATGTACTGGTCCATCTCAATCGATCCCCGGTCGTCTATGTCAAAGACAGAGGGTTCGCGCAGGTTTTCTTCGAGATCAATCCGGATGGAACGCTGGCTTGGGTCGACGTCGTCAACAGTTCAGGTTCCCAGAATGTCAACCGCGCTGCCAAGGCACAGGTTAAGAGCGCGGCACCCTTCCCGCGCCCGCCGGGCGGCATAAGCCGAAAGCTATCATTCTTCTATCAGATCAACTGATCAGCAGCGCAGGCGATAGCCGAACTTGGTGAAGCCGCCGTCGATTGAGCTTATGTCCTTTGCATTTGCGGCAAGGTGCGAACTGCGCAAACCGGTCATTGGGGTCGCCTGTGAGAAAAGACAGGTGAGCGGGACAAAACGGTCGGTCAGGTTGAAGGTAAGTGAATTTCCTCAGGACTCTGCCTGTGGCTGGACGTAACGAACGAAGAGGCTGTTACCCTGTCTCTTCGTTTCGAAGCCTTTGATTGCAGCTACAAGATCGCTCAGTTTTGATTTTCCGTAGGTCCGAGCATCAAAGTCTGGATGTGCAGCGACTACTGAATGGCCAAGTTGCCCAAGGTGAAACCAATCGTCATCTTGTTGGATACGAGCCATAGCATCCACGAGTAACTTTGCAGCTTTTTGGGGCTGCTCTTTTGCCGAAGCCAGTTTCTTGGCTCCGCCTTCGTCTGCTACAAGGTTTTCAATAAAAATGAACCGGTTGCACACGTTCCGAAGTGGCTCCGGAGTTTTTTTCTCTCCGATGCCAATCACCATTAAGCCATCCTCTCTGAGACGATTGGCTAAACTGGTGAAATCACTGTCGGAAGAAACCAAGACAAACCCGTCGAACCGACCTCCATGTAGGATGTCCATCGCATCTATCACAAGACCAATATCAGATGCGTTCTTACCCGACGTATTGGCGGTCTGCTGGTGTGCAACAAGACCCAGCGATAGGATTACCTCTGACCAACCTTTCAGCCGACTACTGGTCCAATCGCCATAAACTCGTCTAAGCGCGGGTTCGCCTATTGAAGCGACCTCCTTGAGAATTGCTTCCGCAAATTTGGCTGGTACGTTGTCGGCATCAATCAGCGTCGCCAATAACGGTTGAGCACGTTCGGTCATCTGGTTGGCACCATGTTTTATCTACTCTTGTCTTAACTTGTCGCTACTTATCGAACTGCTGACACGAAGGCCAGAACACTCACAAAAACAGAAACCTGGAGTTTACTTAGCGGTCAGCGTTAGGCTCGCATCTGCCCTTCTCTGCGACAAGCCCGAATTGGTAGTATGAGCCCTTTCCGGACCTCCGCTAGCACGAGTGATTTTGCTAGCGCAGCACGTCGTGGACCGCGAGAACCAGACATTCAATATCACGTGGAAAATGGTGGATGAGCGGGACTTAATTTGCTTCCGCTGCAACTGAGCCACTGTTTGGCTAGCCCGAGTTGACAAAATGCAAGCCTGCCAGGCGTGGACCTCACTATAGCTGGTGCCTATTCAAATATAGAATTTGAGAATTTACTCAATACAGCACGCTGGGTCTAACATTAGCTATGGAACCAGCTTATTGCCCTCAGGATGTTTGGCTAAAAATCGCCAATACCCGCAATAGATTCAGGCTGTTACTTGCGGTCTGGGTGGGTCTGCCGTTTCATCAGCTTATCGGTTCGAGTTCCGGCGCCGCGCCTTGGCGCAGACAGCAGCACCCACCGGTTACATCATCCCGATACTCTGACACCCGGCTCCAGGTCGGCTATTGCTCATGGATTGACAGGCAGTCTGATCGTGGCTTCCGGATTGGATAGCTTTACGCGATTGTCACCGATCTCCGGTGGCGGTTCGCTTCTGGCTGAGGCTGTCACAGCGCTTCCGGCCAACGCAAGTATCAATTCCCGCATTTATGCCAACCAACTGCCCGCTCGGCGGAACAGGTGGTGCCTTTTCCCGACCGTATTGAATGCCCTCACAGGAGTTTTTCAAAATGACAAACCAGTACTCAGCAGATACTCATCCGGCCTTTAGCTTATTCAACGTCTCGGTTCGGAGCGGTCGTTTGATCAGGTTCAAGGGTCAGGTGGCGAGCATTGCGCCAGGGCTTTCGGTCGTGGCGACCGCAGCAGCGCTGTGCACGGGCGGCGCGGCGCATGCGGCCGATGAGTGCGGGGAAGAAGACAAAAACGACCCACAAGATACCGTCACATGTGGCGTTGGCGACCCCAACTACGATGGTGGCATCACCTATACCCAGTCAGATGGGCTCACTCTGATACTTCCAACCGACCCTGCCATCACGGTGCGCGGCTCCGGGGCGAAGGTGGAAGGAGCGAGTGCCAGTACAGGTGATATTTCTGTACAAATGGGCGGCGGTGAGGTCGTCACCGATGGGCAATTTGGTCAGGGACTTTATGCGACCACCGCTGGCGATGGGGCTGCGCTTGCTCAGATGGACGGCGGCACAATCAATACGAGTGGGGGAAGTGCGTATGGGGTTAGGGCGCTGGTCACCAAAGAAGACAGTACAGCCACAGCAACGGCGCGTCTGACCAAAGGGAAAATCAATACAGGCGGTGAATGGGCCTTTGGGCTTTTTGCGGAAACCGCTGGCGATGGTGCTGCGCTTGCCCAAATGGATGGCGGCACCATCACCACGATTGAGAGAAATGCTCGTGGGCTTTGGGCGCTGGTCACCAAAGAAGACAGTACAGCCACGGCGACGGCGCGTCTGACCAAAGGGGATATCGAAACAGGCGGGGACTGGGCCTTTGGACTTTTGGCGGAAACCGCTGGCGATGGGGCTGCGCTTGCCCAGATGGATGGCGGGACCATCACCACGATTGAGAGAAATGCTCGTGGGCTTTGGGCGCTGGTCACCAAAGAAGACAGTACAGCCACAGCAACGGCGCGTCTGACCAAAGGGAAAATCAATACAGGCGGGGACTGGGCCTTTGGACTTTTGGCGGAAACCGCTGGCGATGGTGCTGCGCTTGCTCAGATGGATGGCGGCACCATCACCACGAGGGGGGCAAATGCTCGTGGGCTTTGGGCGCAGGTCGATAACGCGGACAGTACGGCCACGGCGACGGCGCGTTTGACCAAAGGGGAGATCAACACAGTTGGCGAAGAGGCCCATGGGCTTTATGCGCGTACTAGCGGCGCTGGGGCTTCACTTGCCCAGATGGATGGCGGCACCATCACCACGATTGAGAGAAATGCTCGTGGGCTTTGGGCGCTGGTCACCAAAGAGGATAGTACAGCCACGGCGACGGCGCGTCTGACCAAAGGGGATATCGAAACAGGCGGGGACTGGGCCTTTGGACTTTTGGCGGAAACCGCTGGCGATGGGGCTGCGCTTGCCCAGATGGATGGCGGCACCATCACCACGAGGGGGGCAAATGCTCGTGGGCTTTGGGCGCTGGCCACTAAAGAGGATAGTACAGCCACGGCGACGGCGCGCATGACCAAAGGGGAAATCAATACAGGCGGGGAAGGGGCCCATGGGCTTTTGGCGGACTCGCATGGCGGGCAGGCGATTGTCAGTCTGGCTGCGGATGCCGTTGTCAGGGTTTCGGGAGCAGGTTCAGACGGCATCCGCGCTGAGGGTGCAACAGGCTTTGACGTGGATGTGGCCGGGTCTGTGACGGGCGGAGCTGACACCGGCGCAGCGATCCGCACGACATCCAGTGCCGGGGGGAGGATTGACATCACCCCCACCGCCAGGGTGGCTGCGGGGGACTCTGGTATTGCAATACAAGACGGGGGTGGCAATGCGAACATCACCTCGGCGGGGACAGTGATCGGGGATATTCGTCTTGGGACGGGGGACGACATCCTGACCCTGACAGGTGGCCGTGTCACCGGGGCCATTTATGGCGGGGCGGGCGACGATACAGTCAGGATTTCCGGTGCCACCGCCTATGACGGGTCCTACATTGAGACGGATCAGTTGCGCATTGAGGCCGGATCTGTGTTTCGCGCGTCTGGCGGGGCAAGTGACACACTTACCATCGCCGCTGCTGTGACCAATAATGGTACCTTAAGCGTGCAGGACGGGGCTGCGGATGATGTCATCACCATCGAGGGGGATTACACCGGCTCGGGAAGAAGCGTTGTTGCGCTGGATGCAGCGCTCGCTGGCAATGATGCGAACACCGACCGGCTTGAGATCAGGGGCGACGCATCGGGTGAGATGATGCTGTCAATCACCAACCTGAACAGCGCCGGCGGCGAGGGTACACCGCTTGAGATCGACGTGGTCTCTGTGACCGGAACGTTTAATGGAACGTTCACCCTTGTGGATGGCAACCACGTCACCCCGGACGGGGCGCAAGCAGTTGTCTCGG